>DATIUW010000124.1:0-45926 GCA_035466435.1 Polyangiales bacterium
CTCCTCGAGCCGCTTCACCAGCTGCGCCACGGTCGACCGCTTCTGCCCGATGGCGACCGGCCTGAAGGCCATCGACGCCATGATCCCGATCGGACGCGGCCAGCGCGAGCTCATCATCGGCGACCGCCAGACCGGCAAGACCGCCGTCGCGCTCGACACGATCATCAACCAGAAGGGCAAAGGCGTCTTCTGCATCTACGTGGCCATCGGACAGAAGCAGTCGACGGTCGCGCAGGTCGTCGACAAGCTGACCCAATTCGGCGCGATGGAGTACACGACCGTGGTCATCGCGGGCGCGTCCGAGCCGGCGCCGCTTCAGTTCATCGCCCCGTACACGGGCGTCACCATGGGCGAGTATTTCCGTGATAGCGGACAGCACGCGCTTTGCATCTACGACGACCTTTCGAAGCAGGCAGTCGCCTACCGTCAGCTCTCGCTCCTGCTGCGCCGTCCGCCGGGTCGAGAAGCGTATCCCGGTGACGTGTTCTACGTGCACAGCCGGCTTCTCGAGCGCGCTGCGAAGATGGCCGAGGAGTGGGTCGTGGTGAAGGAACAGCAGGACCCGAGCCGTCTCGGCAATCAGGTCTTCAGCGGACCGCATGCGCAAGGCGAGGCAGAAGCGGCAGCCAAAGAAAAAGGCGCTGGCTTCGTTGCCAAGAAGCTTCCGGATTCGGGCGGCTCGCTCACGGCATTGCCGATCATCGAGACGCAGGCTGGCGACGTGTCGGCCTACATTCCAACCAACGTCATCTCGATCACCGACGGCCAGATCTTCCTCGAGTCCGACTTGTTCAACTCCGGCGTTCGCCCGGCCATCAACGTCGGTATCTCGGTGTCGCGCGTCGGAGGCAATGCACAGATCAAGGCGATGAAGCAGGTGGCGGGTACGCTCCGGCTCGAGCTGGCTCAGTTCCGAGAGATGGCGGCATTTTCGCAGTTCGCATCCGACCTCGATGCCGCGACTCGGCAGCAGCTCTCCCGTGGTGAGCGTCTGGTGGAGGTCCTCAAACAGGGCCAGTTCGTACCTTGGCCCGTCGAGGAGCAGGTCATCGCGATCTTCGCGGGCACACACGGCTTCCTCGACCCCCTTCCCACCGATTCGATCGGCCGCTACCAGCAAGAGCTCATCTCTTGGATCAAGGCTGAACGCCCGTCGATCCTCAGCGACATCGTTTCCAAGGGCAAGATCGACGACACCCTGGAGAGCCAGATCGAGGAGGCTCTGAGGGCCTTCGCAGAGGTCTTCGAACCGACGCCGGAAAGCTGAGAAGCGGATGGCAGCCCTCAAGGACATTCGAAAGCGAATCTCGAGCGTCAAGAGCACGCAGAAGATCACCCGCGCCATGAAGCTCGTGGCCGGTGCTCGTCTACGAAAGGCGCAACAGAACATCGAACGCCTTCGGCCCTACGCGGTCAAGACGTACGAGGTTCTGAGCGGGGTTGCCGCGCGGGTAGGGGGCGACGAGGAAGTCCATCCGCTGTTGGCGCGGCGCGAGCCCAAGAGCGTCATGCTCGTCGTGCTCACCAGCGACCGAGGCCTGGCCGGGGCGTTCAACTCGAACATCTGCAAGGCTGCCTACAGGCGCTGGAAGCAGCTCGAGGCCGAGGGGAGCGACGTCTGCTTCGGAATCATCGGCCGCAAGGGCCGCGACTACTTCAGGCGCCGGGGCGCAAACATCCGTCACGATTTTCTCGGCGTCTTCGAGGACCTCAACTCCGACAAAGCCGGCGAGATCGGCCGCTATATCGTCGAGGACTACACCTCGCTCAATCTCGATGCCTGCTATCTCGTGTACAACGAATTCAAGAGCGCCATCAGTCAGCAAGTGGTCATCGAGCCCTTCTTGCCGATCGAGCCCATGGCTCTGCCGGAGGATCAGCTCGGTGATTTCATCTACGAGCCAAACCAGCAGGCTCTTCTCGACAACCTGTTACCCATGTACGTCGAGGTGGAGATCTACCGGGCGCTTCTCGAGTCCGTCGCTTCAGAGCACGGCGCCCGCATGACTGCCATGGACGCTGCGACCAACAACGCCAGCGACATGATCGACCGGTTGACACTTCAGTACAACCGGGCCCGCCAGGCTGCCATCACCAAGGAATTGATGGAAATCATCGGCGGCGCCGAGGCTCTCAAGGGCTAACCATCCGTTCGTGATACCGTAGCGCCCATGCCGGGGGGGCGAACAGGATCGGCGGTTCGGCTGAAGGGTCCGCAGGCGCTCTCGTGGGCCGCCTGGATCTGCGCAGTAGTGACGATCGGGTACGTCGTAGGCGCTCCCCTTTGGGTCGCCGATTATCCGATGATGACGGACTTCCCGTTTCAGACGGCCGCCTCGTCGGTGTTCCGGCATTACAGCGACGCCTCCTGGCACTTTCAGGAGCAGTTCGTCTTTCAGCTCTTCGCCGTGCCGTACGTCACGCCCTTCGCGCTGTCGGCTGCGTTCATGTTGGTCCTGCCGCCGGTCGCCGCCACGAAGCTCGCGACGGCTCTGCTGCTCTCCCTTCTCCCGATCGGTTTGATGGTGCTCTGCTGGGGCCTGCGGAAGTCGCCATTGCTCGGATTGTGGGGGCTGGTTCCCGTCTGGAGCGTGCTCACGCACTGGGGCTTCGTAGGGTTCATGGCGGCCCTCGGCCTCTTTGCAGCCGGCCTCGGGCTCGCGCTTCGTCTCGTCGACAGGCCTACCGTGACGGCGCAGGTGACGCTGGTTGCGGTCTTGGTCCTGCTGTTCTTCACGCACGTGTTCCGCTTTCCTTTCGCACTCGCCGCGATCGTGCTGGTGGCGCTCTTCATGTGGCGCAGCGCAGACACGCTGCGAGGCTTGATCGTTCCCTCACTAGTGGGGAGCGCGCTCTTCGTCATCTGGTGGTTTTCCCGCCCGGAGCTTCTGACTCCCGGGTTCCAGGTCGTGTGGCCGCCGCTTTGGAACCGGCTGCTCGACGCGCCCAGCTACCTTTCCGACATCCTCGTCGACGACGAGGACACTCAGCTCTTTCGGCGAACCGGCTTGTTGTTCGTGGTGACGGCGGCCGTCTTGGCGGTTGCGGCGATCCCAAGGCTCCGATCATGGCCGCAGGGCGGCTGGGTGGTGCGCGCCCACGCCGTAGTAGGCGCGGCCATCGCGGTCTTTTTGACCATGTTCTTGATGCTTCCGATGGAGATGGGGATTTGGTGGTACGTCTTTCCCCGGGAGATCACGGCGGCCGTCTATTTGGTTCCCGCGCTGCTGCCGGACCTTCCCCGTAGGACCTGGGCGCATCTGGGTTTCGTCATCTGGACCGCCATCGGAATCGCCCCGATCGGCGAGCTCGTCGCCGACGCCCACCGCGAGTTCTCGACGACCACGGTCCACTTTCGGGAGATCGTTCGGGAGCTTCCAAAGGCACCGAAGTTGCTCTATCTCGTCTACGATCACCAGGGGTCGAGAGCGCGCATCAGCCCCTACGTACATCTGCCCGCCTACGTGCAGGCCGAGCGGGGCGGCTGGTTGAGCTTCCATTTCGCGCGAATGGGCACCTATCCGTTTCGATACCGGGACGCCGACGACCCCAATGCCGTGGTGCCGCCGAGAACTCCGCTCCGATGGGAGTGGACCCCTCAGCAGTTCCAGCTCGAGGACCATGGGGCTTTCTTCGATTGGTTCCTGGTGCGGCGGAGCGGCTCACCCGACGCCTTGTTCGCCTCCGACCCTTCCATCGAGCGGGTGGCGCACTTCGAAAACTGGTGGCTGTACCACCGCCGCGGCTCGGCTGGACCGCCCGGCCAAACTCCGTAAATTGGACCCTCGATGAACCTGACCAAGGATGAAGAGCGCTGGGCCGTGTGGATGGTGCAGGCTCGTAACTTCGCCAAGCGCGAGAACTATCCCGATGCCGTCGCGAGGATGAAGCTCGTGCGGAGCTCCGTCGAGAATGCACTCGCCGAGGCGAACGATCCCAAGCAGCGACTGCGGCTCGAGCGGCATCTCGCGCGCGCCCAAGAGGAGCTCTCCGAGCTGACCGCCAAATACGACGCGTGGCGCTCGGAGATCGCCGCCCGCCGTCAACACACCATCAGCCATGCCGCCGACGAAATGGCTCGGCCCCTTCCCACGCGCGGCGACTAGTGGTCAGCCTTCCCGAGTGCTCGGTCGCTTCTTTGGAGGCGCACGAATCCCTCATCGGAACGGCCACCGATTCGATCGACCGCTGGATCCTGCTGGAGGTGACCGATCCCTGGGCCCCCGACGCGCTCGACACCGAGGCGCTGCCCGAAATCGTACGCGCCCGGCTTTCGGAGTGGTTGAAGACCCCGAGGTCCCGCCTGCAATTGATCCGCCGACCAGGTCGCGTGGGAAAGCGCCGGCGGCTCATGGTGATTTCGTCGGACGGCGAAGAGCAGGGCGCTTCTCAGCTCGAGCTCGATCGCTATGAAGACCTTCTGGACGTGGATCCCGGCTCGCTCGATGGCGAAGCAGCCGCGCCGCTGTGGTTGGTCTGCGTCCATGGACGGCGCGATAGGTGTTGTGCGTTGCACGGAGGCGCGGTCTTTCGGGCGATGCAGTCGCACGGGCTCGAGGTTTGGCAGACGAGTCACCTAGGCGGTCATCGCTTCGCCGCATGCGTGCTCTCACTTCCCGAGGGCTTGATGTACGGCCGCCTTCGCCCGGAGCACGTGCCCGGTCTCGTCACGGCGCACGAAGCAGGCAAGCTGGGCGACCTGAGCCTGTTTCGAGGGCGATGCGCTTACGACAAGGCGACGCAGGCCGCCGAGATCTTCTTGCGAACACGGCTCGGTGCCGACGGGATCGGTGCGCTCGAATGGCTCGGTACGTCTCGCGAGGGGGACTCGAGCTGGCAGACACGATTCCGCACGGAGGGGCGCGAGCACGCCGTCCGCGTGAAGCGCGAGCAAACCGGAGCCATCCGTCCCCCGAGCTGCGGTGCAGACCCCGAGCCCGTCACCGAGCTCGTCGAAACATAGCGCCCGGACCTGCCCTCCGGACCCCGGACCTAGAACCCCGGAGGACGGGCTGCGACGGGCGTGCTTAGGCGCTAGCGTGGGGGCTAGGCGACGGCCCGTTCGCTGTGCTGCCCATCCCGACCCGTCCTCCTCCGTAAACGTCAATGTCAGCGACAGCGGCAGCGCCAGCGACAGCGCCAGTCTCAGCGACAGCGCCAGGAGCCCGCGATCCGCGGACCTCGGCCCCCGATCCTCGGCGCTCGATCCTCGGTCCCCGAACCGCGTTCCTCGCTCCCTGATCCTCCAACTCCCACATTTTTCCTCCCCCCGATCCCCCTTGCTACCCTCTTCCTCATGAAAGCTTGGGTTCTTCTTTTGGCCGCCGGTTGCGTACTCGCGGGTTGTGGAAGCGATGGTGAAAGCGCGGGCGGCTCCGGAGGCTCTGGCGGGTCGGCGGGCTCGGGCGGTGCCGGCGGGTCTGGCGGGTCGGCGGGCTCGGGCGGTGCGGGAGGAACCGGGGGTAGCGGCGAAGCCTGGTGTGCCGAGGAATGCACCGAGACGCAATACTGCGCCGGTGAATCCTGTGAAGGGGAGGGCACCTGCGAGGAACGGCCGACGACTTGCCCAGCGTTGTTCAGTCCGGTCTGCGGCTGCGACGAAACGACCTACGACAACGCTTGCGAAGCGGCGAGAGCCGGTGTGCGGGTAGACTTCGAGGGACGGTGTCCCTGCTCGAGCAACGACGAGTGCCTCCAGAGCGAGTACTGCGACCAGGGCACGCTCTGCGCGAACGGCTCCGGCACTTGCGTTGCACGACCGCAAGACTGTCCCGCGGTATTCGTTCCGGTCTGCGGCTGCGACGGGGAGACCTTTGGCAATGCCTGCGAAGCCGCTGCGGCTGGCGTTCAAGTGTCCGCGGAGGAACCTTGCGAGTGCGAGCTAAACGAGGACTGCGATCCCACGGAGTTCTGCAATGCGATCACCTGTGACGGCCCGGGCTACTGCGAGGTCACGCCCGAAGCGGAAAGCTGCCCCGCCGCGGAAGACAGCACACGCGCCTGCGACGGCGTCGCGTACCTCAATCGCTGCTTCACGAATGCCAGCGGTGTTCGCGCCGTGGAGAACGAGGCCTTCTAGCATTTCGGCTACGCCAGGATACGCACCAGCCTCGCGGGGGCGAGCGTCAGCGGCAGGGGGTCGAGCTCACTCAGGGCTTTGCGCACCGCGCCCTGTTGGGCTTCGTGGGTGAGGATGACCACGGTCGCCGCGCCGCCGTCTCCCTCGGCCACGTTCTGGAACATCTTCTCGATGGACACGCCGAAATTGCCCAATTTTCCAGTGATTTCGGACAAGACGCCGGGCTCGTCGCGCACCGTGAAGCGCAAGTAGTAGCGGGTTTGCAGCTCGTCTGGGTCCTGCACGATCGGCTCGGCGTTCTCGTCATGAATGAAGCTCGGGACACGTCCCGACGCGTCTTTCAGCATGTTTCGGGCCACGTCGATCACGTCGCTCACCACGCTCGTCGCGGTCGGCCCGGCTCCTGCGCCCGGACCCGATAGGAGACAAGTGCCCACCCGCTCGCCACGCACCGAAACGGCGTTGAGCGCTCCGGTGATGTGGGCGAGCGGATTTTCCAACGGCACGAGCGCTGGATGGACCCGTAAATCGAGCATCCTGTCGTCGGTTCGCGAAGCGATCGCCATCGGGCGAATCGCAAAACCGAAGCCTTTGGCGTAACGAATGTCGTACGCGTCGACGACGTCGATTCCTTCCGTCGCGATGTGCCCGGGGTGAACGCGGACGCCGAAGGCCAAGGTCGCCAGGATCGCGAGCTTGTGCGCCGCATCGCCTCCGTTGATGTCCAGCGTGGGATCGGCCTCCGCATAACCCGCCTGTTGCGCCAACTCGAGCGCCACCGCGAAGTCGAGCTCCCGCTCGGCCATCTCCGTCAGAATGTAATTACTGGTCCCGTTGATGATTCCGCGGATCGACAGTATTTCATCCGAGGCAAGCGACTGCTCGATCGCGCGTATGATTGGGATGCCGCCAGCCACTGCCGCTTCGAAATAGAGATCGAGGCCCTTCTGCTTGGCCAGGTCGAACAATGCGTCCCCTTTTTCGGCGAGGAGCGCTTTGTTGGCCGTCACGACGTGCTTTCCGCACTCGAGAGCCTCCCGAAGCACCTGCTCCGCCGGCTCGATGCCGCCCATCACCTCGACGACGATGTCGACGTTCGGATTGCGCGCGACCTCGAAGGGATCGTCGGTCAACATCTTCCTCGGCACGTCGGCCCTGGACCGGTTCGGGTCCCGTACTGCGATCTGCTCGACGGCTAGCTTGGCGCCGAGCCGCTTCTCGATCGTTGCCGCATGCGAGCGCAAGATGTCCAGGGCGCCCATTCCCACGACGCCGCAGCCCACGAAGCCGATACGGATGATTCTGGAAGACAAGCGAGCTACCTCCGAACCCTCACGGTAGCAGACTGCCCACCCGATTCACGCACCACGGGGCATTGGGGCGGAGCCCACAATCGGCTAGAACCCGGGTGTGGAACTCTGGTTGCTCGCGCTTTGGGCGCTCTCGGGGGCCGCGCTGCTCTTCACCCATCTGTTGATGGCCTGGCGCGTGCTTTCCGGTCCGCTCGCGGCGCATTGGCGCTACCTGGGCTTCCTGATCCCGATCTTCACGCCGGTGGTCGCCTGGCGGGGCGGCAATCGGCTCGGTCCCATCACCTGGATGCTGTTCTTGGTGATCTATCTCTCGGCACGCATGATCGAGGCTTGATGACCGTCCCGCAGCGACATCCCTTCGTCACCGTCCGCGCTCGGCCCGACCAGGTCGAGATCGCGCAGCTTCGCCTATGGGAGCTCGGCGCCACGGGGCTCGAAGAACGAGACGAGACCACCTTGGTGCGCGAGCCGGCAGACGGCCGGGTCCTGATCATGGCGGCGTTCTCCGATGAAGCGGCTGCCCTGTATGCGCTCGGGGAGGTTCGCGACGAGTTCGAGGCAGACATCGTATACGTGGCGCACGAGGACTGGGCCGTCGAATGGCGCCGCGGATTCGCTCCGCAACGCATCGGCGACCGTCTCTTGCTGCGACCGTCCTGGGAGGAGGTCCAGAGTCGACCCGGCGACGTCGTGCTCACCATCGATCCAGAAAACGCATTTGGTAGTGGAGACCACGAAACGACCCGGCTCGTGTTGACGATCCTCGAGCAACGCATCAGAGGCGGCGAGCGGGTCCTCGACGTGGGTTGCGGCAGCGGGATCCTCTCGATCGCGGCGGTGCGCCTCGGCGCCGCTTCGGCCGTCGCAATCGACGTCGAAGGGGACGCGGTGGCCGTCACGCGGCGGAACGCCGAGCTCAACGGCGTGCCGGAACGCATCGAGGTATCGAACGCGCCGCTGGAAGATATCGATGGCACCTACGACATCGTCCTCGCCAACATCGAAACCCGGGTTCTGGTCGGCATGCCCGATGCCCTTCGGGTCCGCGTGGCGCCCGACGGTTTTCTGGTGCTGAGCGGCATTCTGCGGCACGAACGGGACGAGTTGCTCGCCGCGTATCACGCCATGGAGCTCGAGCAGTGCCTCGAAGAGGGCGAGTGGTGCGCCTGCCTGCTGACATCGGTGAGACCGTGACCGTTCGCAGGCTCTATGCGCCCGCGCTTCCGGCCGCAGGCGGCTTCGTGGTCCTCGGCCCGGGGCCGAGTCGGCACGTACGGGTGTTGCGGCTTCGCGCCGGTGACCAAGCCCTGCTCTTCGATGGGTTGGGCAAGACGGCGAGGGCGCGCGTTACGGAGGTGGGCGAGCAGGTCACGTGCGAGTCCGAGGTGCCCGTCGAAGCCGAGCCGCGGCGCGCGCGGGTCGTATTGATGCTCGCCATTCCCAAAGGCGCAAAGCTCGACGAGTGCGTTCGCATGGCAACCGAGCTAGGCGTCGACGAAATCGTTCTGATGCGTACCGAGCGCACGGTTCCCCAATGGGACGCCGAGCGCATGCGATCGCGCGTCGATCGACTCACCCGCATCGCGAGCGAGGCCGCCGCACAATGCGAGCGGAGCGACGTGCCGATCATTCATGCTCCCGTGTCGTGCGACGCGTGCTTGGCGCAGGTGCCCGCCACGGCCAAAGCGGTGCTCTTTGGAGCGCGGGCCACCGATGCGGTCCATCTCGGCGCAGCCCCGGAGCAGGTGTGGTGCGCCATCGGGCCGGAGGGCGGTTTCACCGAAGGGGAGGTTGCGTCCTTTCGGAACGCCGGTTTCTCCATCGCCAGCCTCGGAAGGTGGGTCTTGCGCGTCGATACCGCGGTTGCGGCCGCTTTGACGCTCGTGCAGGACCGCTTGCATGCCGATTTCGCAAGCTCGTTGACAGGTTGACACCCGCAGCGCCACCATGGCCCTCGGGTATGTCGGTTCTCGCCTCGCTCCTGGTCCGCGACCAGGTGATTCCTGTCGAACGGGTCCAAGACGCGATCCAGGCGCAGGTCATGCGCGGGGGCAATCTCGATACTGTGCTCCTCGAGCTCGGTTATCTCGCCGAGAACACGATGAATGCCTACTGCGCCGCGGTATTTGGTCTCATGCCAGCAACACGCGACGAGGTGATGCAAGCGCCCCTCAGCACGATTCGCGTGTTTCCCCGCGAATTCGCGGTACGTCATCGCCTGATCCCCGTGGCGCGGACCGAAGATGCGGTGGTGCTGGCGGTCGACCGTCCGGTGCCCGAGGCGACGCTTCGCGAGATCTCCTTCGAGCTCGGCATCGAGCCGGTCCAACGCGTCGTGTGCACGGTGCGCATCGAGGCCGGTCTGTCGCACCACTACGACATCGAGCTCACCAACCGAATGCGGCGGCTGCACGGCTTGCTGGAGTCGGCAGATCCCGGGCCCGTCCCTTACGTCGCTCCGTTCAAGGGCGTCGGAAAGCGAAGCTCCCTCCCGCCTCAAAAAGAGGTCTCCGGCTCCTATCCGCGGCCTGAGTCTTCGATCCCCGCGCCTGTCGACATCGCCGACACCGAGCCTCCCCCGGCGGTTTTGCCCCAGATCGGTGGCGCGGTGCCTGCGGGCACCTTCCGAGACTCCGACCCCGGTGCCACAGCGCGCAAGCGTTCGGAACCGGGGGCGGGGTTCATGGATGCGACCCGATACAGCCTGCCTCCGCGTCCGCCCGAGGTGCTAGGCCGGCCGTCTGCCCGGCGCAGGCGCTCTCACCCGGCCCAGCAGGACCATGGCAAGCGTCCGAGCGGTCCAAGCAAAGACGACCCGCACGTATGGACCGCGGCGCCAGCCCCATCGGCCCTCTCCTCGAAGCCGCACCGGCGCTCGGTTCCTTCCGATCCGCGACGGGACAATGACGGAAGCGCGCTTTCGCACGACGTCGTATCGCTCGGCCCTGCCGCTTCGCGGGCGGCGCCGTCGCAGCCGCCCACCGAGCCCGTCACCGGAAAATGGAAGCCCGCGCCCGTCCCACCGGGCGCGCCTGAATCTCTCCCCAGCATCATCGTGGACGTGGGTGACGACGTCGAGCAGGTCGTGGGCGAGCTCCGAGGCGCGGCGCCCGACGAGGAGATGGGTATTCTCTCGGCCTTGGCTGTCGGTGAGGGTGTGCTTCCTGCGTTGGCCCGAGAGTTTCCGGGGAGGCTTTGGTTCGATCGCACCGAGCCGCACGTGAGCGTTCCGCCGGGCAGGGACGTGTCGGCGATAGCTCGCACCTTCGTAGCTTTCGGGCAGCGCTCCGTCCCCTATCTCATCCCGCTTCTCGACCACGAGGACGCCGACGTTCGGTACTACGCGACGCTTCTCGCCGCGGAGTTCGTGCATCCCGACTTGGTTCAGCCGGTGGGGCGTCGACTGTTCGACGCGGATCCCGGCGTTTGCAGCAATGCGTATCGTACGTTGAGCGTGCTCTATGCCTGCGAGGCGGAGTTCACGCAGCTCATCGAGCGGCTGAGAGCCCTGGCCAGGGACGGGCGAAAGGTGCAGAATCAGATCGCCTCGATCGACGCGCTAGGGCGCCTGCGGGACGCTGATTCGTTCGAGTTTTTCGTGTCGGCTCTGGACAGGCCCGAGGTCGAGGTAGTGCGCGCCGCGCACGCGAGCCTGGTGCGACTGACCTGCCAGGACTTTGGTACCAGCAAACGCAAGTGGATCTCGTGGTTCGACAAGCACGGGGATCGACATCGCGTCGAGTGGTTGATCGATGCGCTCACGCACTCCGACGAGAGGCTCCGGCGGCGTGCCGGCGACGAGCTCACACACCTCACGCAAGAATATTTCGGCTATGAGCCGGGACTTTCCAAAAAGGAACGAGAAGCGGTGCAGCAGAAGTACCGCGTGTGGTGGAGCCGCGTCGGATTTCGCATGTTCCTCGAGCCCGAGACCCACGATTCTGGTCAGGCGCAGCGCGAGTGATAGACTCGCGGGCCTTCGTCCAACCGAGCTAACCGTGTGCGAATTCCGAGGCTCCTGACAATTCTGGGCCCCGCGTCCGTTCTGTACGTTCTTGCGGCGCGGGTCTCTTCAGACATGGCATCGTCTCCTTCGTGGTGGGTGACGTTGTCGTCGTGTGCCCTCGCGTTGACGCCTCTTGCGGTCGCAGGCACCACGAGCGCCCGCGGAGGCGCTTCCAGGCTGGCCGTCATGGGTGTCGGCATCGCCATCGCCATCGCCTCGGCGCGCAGCGGCTCGCCCGCATTCGAACGCACCCACGACGTCGCTTGGCTCGCCGTCTCCGCCGTCATGCTCGACTTGGCCCTGCCGCGGGCGACGCGAAGCATCGTTCGCCATGGCTCGCTTGCGGCATTCGCGACGGCCGCCGTCGGGGCATGGGTCCTCGCAGACGCGGGGTGGCTGCCGGAGTCGGCGTTTGCCTCGGTGGTCGTGGCGGGCATGCTTGCCGCCGGCGCTCTTCATCAGATCCTGCTCGTCGGAAGAGGGCACGCGCTCGAGGGCGCGTTTTCCGGCATCGCATTGGTGAGTCTGGCCGTCGCTCTCGCCTACGCTTGGCTCGGGTCTTTTCACCCTCCGTTCGCAGTGACGATCGAGCTCATGGTGGGCACGTTGCTCTGGTCCGGACATCTGGCCTGGGTCGACGCTCGATGGCGTTCATTGCGTCGCATGGGAGTCCCCTTGATCGTGGCGAGCGCCTCGATCTTCGTGCTCGCCTACGCCGTTGCTCCTGCGCAGCCTTGGGAACGTTGGCAGCTCGGCATGCTTGGAGTGGCCTGTGCCATCGTGTGGTGGGGCGTCTTCTCTCTCGCACGGCGGATTTCGAGCCGGGCGGCCTGGAGCATGCCCGACCGCCTCTCCGGCGGGGCGGAGTCTGCCAGGCGAAACTTGTTGGGAGCCGCCTCGGTCGAAGAGATCGCCTCCGCCGTGGTGGCCCCGCTGAGCCAAGCATTCGAAGAGAGCGATGGCGAGACCGAGCTCTACACGCTCGAGCCGCCGCTTCGAATCGGCCTCGGGGCTGGCGATCGGGTGATGATTCGCGCTGCAGAGGTTCCAGAGCCCATCATGAAGGCAGTCTTCGCCGGGCACGAAGGCGCCATTTTGGATTTCGCCGATCTATCCGCCAGGGTGGTACGGGAGCCTGCCGCACGTCCCTTGGTACAGGCGATGCAGGTGCGGTCGACTGGCGCGATCGTACCTTGCATGCACGACGGTCACGTCGAAGGCCTGCTGTTGGTGCCGCTTGCAGGGCGCTCCGAACCCCTGTCCCACCTAGACCGCGAAGAGCTCGTCGGGTTGGCAGGTGTGCTGGGCGGCGCGCTTGCCTCCGCTCTCGCCCAGCGACGCGCCGAGATGCGCATCGATCGGCTCTCGGCGCTGCACCGGGAAGCAGAGCGCCGAGTCGCCCTGCTCGAAGGGGAGGTGGAGCAGCTGCGCGGTCAGTGTCACGTGCTCGGCCGGGGGCTTGCCGAAGATCAGACCCTACACGTGGCGTACAGCCCATCGATGCGCCGAGTACAGACGCGTGCGATCGAGCTCGCGCCGCTCGATGAGCCCGTGCTGCTCGTCGCACCAGCCGGTTCACCGCTGCTGCCCGTGTCTCGCTTCATTCACGATCGTGGGCCGCGGTGGCAAGCGCCTTTCGTCGTTGCGGATTGCTCCGCAGCGTCGCCGGATCAGGTGATGGCGTTGCTTTTCGGCTCACGAGAGGATCGGTACGCGGGGTGGTTTTACTCCGCGACCGGGGGGACCCTCTTGCTCCGCGACCTCCCCGCGCTTCCGATGGCAGCCCAATCTCGCCTCGCCGGCGCTCTTCGGGGATCGGAGACGCCTCGAGAGCAAGATGTGGCGGAGCAGCCGATTCCGCCACGGATTCTGGCTACATCGCGGATTCCGTGGAGCGAGTTGCAGCGGCGCAATGCGCTCGATGGGGATCTGGCTGCGTTGCTATCGGGTCGGGGCTTGGTGATTCCGGCTTTGCGAGAGCGGCGCGAAGACATCCCGTCCCTCATCCTCCTCGCAATCGACAGGGCATGCCGCATCGTGGCTCGAGATCCGGTCGGCATCGATCAGGACGCGATGGAGGCGTTGATGGCGCACGACTGGCCTGGAGACGTCGCAGAGCTCGAGTTGGTCATCGCGCTCGCGGTTTCGAAGACCACCGCAAAGACGATCCCACTCCATGATTTGCCACCTCTGGCTTGGCCCGACGCTACGAGGGACGAATCGCTCGATGGCACCTATCTAGAAGTCGAGCGCCGCCTGTTGGAGCGAACGCTGCAGCGAGCCGGCGGAAACAAGAGCGAAGCAGCCCGGCTGCTCGGCCTCAAGCGCACGACATTCCTCGACAAGTTGAGGCGGCACGGACTCGAGCAGCGAGCGAGGACCGACGTGGGCGGATCGGCGATGGGGTGATGCCATGACTCCGATTCTGCTCTGGGACGTCATGGGCACGCTCGTCCACGATCCCTTCTTCACCGAGATGCCGCGATTTTTCGGCATGACCTTCGATGACCTGCTCGAGGCAAAGCACCCGAGCGCGTGGGTGGAGTTCGAACGAGGGGAGCGCTCCGAGAACGAGTTTCTCGAAGGCTTCTTCGAGGACCGTCGCGAGTTCGATCGAGAGGCCTTCGTGCAATCCATTCGTGCCTCGTACCGATGGATCCCAGGCATGGAAGATCTACTTTGGGACCTCCGTGAAGTCGGATGTCCGATGCACGCATTCTCGAACTATCCGGTCTGGTATCGCTTGATCGAAGAGCGTCTCGAGCTCTCACGCTTCCTCGAGTGGACGTTCGTCTCTTGTCTGACCGGACTCCGCAAGCCGGATCCTGCCGCCTATGCCCACGTGCTACGGGAGCTCGCCGTTCTGCCAGGCCGTTGTCTCTTCATCGATGATCGGCCGCGAAATTGCGAAGCCGCGCGCCAGGAAGGCATTCGGTCGATCGTGTTCGAAGGCGCGGAGTCGCTGCGCTCCGCGCTCGAGCGCGTGGGCGTCTTGTAGTCACGCTCGACGCTGCTCGGTCCACCAGCGTCGGTAACGCTGCTGTGCGGTGACGAAGGCCGCGCGCTCGTCGGTTTCCGAAAGAGGTTCCAAGAAACGTGTCAGCGCCCAAAGCTCGCGCGACGCGAGCAGGCGGATGCTGGCTCGCCCGTCCCCGAGGCCCTCGATCAGCCATTCGGTACGCTCCTGATCTCTTCGCTCGGAGAGCCAACGAAGCCAGGGTTCCTTGGAAGAGCCAAGCTCGTGCGCGGTCAGGACGCGCAAGCCGACACGCGCGGCGGTTGCAATGCCACGGTCGGAGTCCGTGAGAAGGTCGACGAAGAGCGCCGTCGACGCATCGTCACGAAGCTGTGTGAGCGTTGATATCGCGCGTCTCCGGAGTGACGATGGCTGACTCGCATCCGACGCCCGGCGGCGAAGCTTGCCGAGGGCCGTCTGGTATGCAGGCTCGTGCCGGTATCCGTTCAGCAGGTGGCGCGCGATGCGACGGCAGCCCAGGTCCTCGTCGAGCGCGACTCGCGCCAGGGGCTCGATCAGTCCGGCGTGTGAATGCGCCGCGCAGACCAATGCCGCGTGGTATCGCACGTCCGCGCGCGGGCTTTGCATGAGGCGAGCCAAGTAGGGAACCGCCTCGTCCCCGAAGGCCGTGAGCGCGGCGGCGGTGGCCGAGATCTCCTCTGGACGTGGCAATGGGCAGGCAGTCGTTGGCGGCGCGTGCCACAGCGGCTCTGGGAAGGATTTGGCGATTTCCTCGAGCGCGAAGTTTCCGAGCGGGACGAGTCGCCGGACGATCGGTCCAACTTGGGCTGCGCCGAGAGTGCGCAAGTGGTCCACGAGCGCTCGGGCGTGCTCGGCTGGCGTCTCCCATTGCACATTCGGGGCCGTCCGGGTCTGGAGCGCCGGCGGCGGAGCTCTTCGTCGAACGTGAGACCCCGAGTCCTCCGGAGGCTCGATCCGCTCCGTTGGAAGCACTCCTGCGGGAAGGAAGTGCTTTCGCCCTGACCCGGTCATCGACCGTTTATACCAGGATGGCGTCCGATTTGGCTGGGCCGCTAGTCGAGGCCTCATTTTGCGTTCAAACTTCGTGTCCCATGTATCGAATGGTCGTCCGAGAGCTAGGCGGCCCTGCTTCCCTGGAGCGCGAGGAGATCGCTTCCATTTCAGCGAGGCCGGGCGAGGTCGTCATCGATGTGAAGGCCATAGGCTGCAACTTCTTCGACATCCTCATCACACAGGGCAAGTACCAAGTGCAGCCGGAGCTGCCCTTCTCGCCTGGAGCGGAGGTCGCAGGAACGGTCCGGGAGGTAGGCGACGGGGTCGATGGTCTTTCGGTCGGCGATCGCGTCAGCGCGCTTCTCGACCATGGCGGCTTTGCTTCTGCCGTGGCCGTTCCCCGGGGTCGCGTGTTCCCCATGCCCGCCGGAATGACGTTCGAAGAGGCAGCGGCGATGGGGCTCGTGTATCAGACCTCGCACGTAGCTCTGGTCCGTCGGGCGAATCTGCGGGAGGGCGAGACCCTGCTCGTCCATGCTGCCGCAGGGGGCGTCGGCCTGTCCGCCGTACAGATAGGCGTGGCCCTCGGCGCACGCGTCATCGGAACCGCCGGTAGCTCGGACAAGCTCGAGCTCGTCGAGCAAAACGGAGCGCATGCCGTCATCAACTACAGGGAAGAGAGTTGGGTCGAACGCGTCCGGGAGCTGACCGGCGGCCGTGGCGCCGACGTCATCTATGATCCAGTGGGCGGCGAGACGTTCGACAAGTCGATGAAGTGCATCGCCTTCGAAGGCCGTATCTTGATCATCGGGTTTGCCAGCGGAACCATTCCGTCGGCACAGATGAACCGCGTGCTGCTCAAGAACATCTCCCTGGTCGGCCTGCATTGGGGTCTCTACTTCGAGCAAAATCCGAAGGTGCTCCGAGAGGCGCAGGAGGCGCTCTTCGAGCTGCACGCGCAAGGCAAGATTGCGCCATTGGTTTCGGACACTTACCCCTTGGATCGGGCTAGCTCGGCCCTGGTCGCGCTCGGCTCCCGCAAGACCACGGGCAAGATCGTCTTGATTCCCTAACCCTCGACGTCCGAGGATCTCGCCAGCGCGTCCTGGCATCGTTCGATGACGGCGTCGATGATGCCCGCGTGACCGCCTAGAGGCGGCGCCATCACGAAGGAGACGCCGGCGTGCGCATCGGCCGCCTCGGAGACGAGCCTCGGTAGGTCTTCGGTGACGTGTCGACCCGGGGCCAGCATGAACGGGTGCACCACGACCATGGTGGCACCTTGCTCGACGCACCGCGCAAAGCCCTGCGCGATGGTCGGCTCCGCGATCTCCATGTGCGCAGCTTCCACGATTGCATCGGCACCCATGCGGTCCTTCACACGGGATGCGACTTGGTCGAGGAGCGCGTTGGCTTCAGAGCGCCGACTGCCATGGTCGATCAACAGGAATGCGCGGCGTTGGCTCAAACGGACACTCCACTTCGTCGCATGCAGAGGTTCTGGGACCCGGTCTCCTGCATGTCAAGAAAGGTTTGCCGCGGCAGACGTCCTAGACGCACGCTGCAAGCGCTCGTTCGACTGCGCCCACGTACGAGCGTCCGAACAAGTTGACGTGTACCAGCAAGGGATAGAGCTGATAGAGCGGCACCCGGTCCTCTGCGCCAGGCGCCAAAGGTGACGCTTCCTCGTAGGCTGCAAAGACGCGTTCGCCGAAGCCTCCGAAAAGACGCATCATCGCGAGATCGACCTCTCGGTGGCCCCCGTATACGGCGGGGTCGATGAGACACGGCCTTCCGAGCTCGTCCACGTGCAGGTTGCCTCCCCAAAGGTCGCCGTGAAGGCGCGAGGGCGGCTCCGCCGGGCCTACTCGCTCGGCCAAGATAGCGCTCAAGCCCTGAAACCTCGCGTGGCAAGATCCATCGACCAGCCCGCGATCGCGGGCAAGTCGCAACTGCGGCTCCAAGCGGGACTGCCAGTAAAACGAGGGCCAGTCCGCAGCCACGGCATTCGATTGCGGAAGCCGCCCGATGTAGTTGTCGTGGTCGAGCCCGAACGTAGGCGCACCGAAAGCATGGAGGGCTGCCAGCGAGCGTCCCAGCTCCTCCTCGAAGTCGGACCGCCTTCCGGCAGGCGCCAGCAGCTCGAGTGCGAGATACGCAGGCCGCTCATCCGATACCGCGAGGACCTTGGGCACGCGAATCGCCTCCGCTTCATCGAGCCAGGCGAGCCCACGCGCTTCTGCACCGAACATGTCTGGAGGCGGATTCGGATGCGTCTTGACGAAGATTCGGCTGCCGTCCTCGAAGGCGACTTCGAACGCTTCGTTGATGTCGCCTCCACCCAGTCGATCGGCCACCCGCACGCGGGCGCCCAGTCGTCGTTGCAGTGCCGCGCGCAGCTCGGGGCTCATAGGCCGTGCCGCTCGCGGATGTGCTGGAGCAGACCGCGACAAGCGGCTTCACAAATGTCGAGCACCGTCTCGAAGCCATCTCCTTCGCCGTAGTACGGGTCCGGCACCTCGGCGTCCTGGGGAGAATGCGGGTCGAAATTGCGAAATAGCTGGATCTTGTGGTGCGCTTCGTCGTGTGGTGCGATCTCTCGCAGATCCGCCAGGTTCGAACGGTCCATCGCGATCAGGTAATCGAAGTAATCGAAGTCTTGGGCGGTGACCCGGCGCGCCCGGCCGCGAACCTCGAGCCCGCGACGCCTACCCGCCTCTGCGGCCCGGCGATCGGGAGGATGACCCACGTGCCAGTCGCCGGTTCCTGCGCTGTCGATCTGGACGTGGGCCGTGAGCTGCTCGGACTCGAGAAGGCGGCGCATGGCCGCTTCCGCCGTGGGCGACCGGCAGATGTTTCCGAGGCAGACGAAGCAGATACGGATGGGCATGGTCATGGAATCAACAGCACCTTACCGACGTTCTGGCCGGCCTCGATGTACGCATGGGCTTCGCCGGCCTGCTCGAAAGGAAAGGACCGATCCACACGGGGCTCGATCGCGCCACGGTCGTATAGATCGAGCAGAGCGGTGAACGCTTCGGCCATCAGCTCTCGCTCGTCCCAGAGGTGGCCCATGTTGACTCCGGACACGCCTTTGTTCTCGTGCATGAGCTTCATCGGGGTCCACCACGGCGTGTGGGTGAGCTGGCCGAGAACGTGTGTCATTCGCCGCTTGCCATGCTTGGCCATGTTGGCCCAGCCGAATGGAATCAGCATTCCGCCCGGACGGAGCAGCGCATAGCCCTTCTTCCAGTCGTCTCCACCCAACGCGTCGAGGACGACGTGCACCCCCCGATCGTCGGTGAGCCTTCGTACCTCGGTCTCGTAGTCCAGCGAGTGATAGTCGATGGGATGGTCACAGCCGTTGCTTCGCACGTAGTCGTGTTTGCTCTTCGATGCCGTGCCGTACGTAGTCACACCGCCCACGGAACGGCAAAGCTGACTTGCCGCGGTGCCCACGCCGCCAGCGGCCTGATGAATCAATACGTGGTCGCCCGAACGAACGCGAAACACGTTGAAAAGCATGTGGTACGCAGTCAGGTAGGTGACGGGGAGCGCGGCGCCTTCCTCGAAGGACATTCGTTCCGGCATCGGATGGACGAGGCCCGCGTCGACACAAACCGCATCTGCATAACCTCCAAATCTCGTAATCGCGATCACGCGTTGTCCTTGCTTTTGCGCGTCGACCCCCTCACCGACCGCGTCGATGACGCCGGATACCTCGTACCCGACCACCATGGGCGGTGGCGGCGCGTCTTGATACAAGCCTTGGCGCGCCATGATATCCGCGAAGTTGATCCCCGAAGCGCGGACACGGACTCGAACTTCTCCCGGGCCGGGTTGCGGATCCTCTGCGGTCCGCACCTCGAGAACGTCGGGCTTTCCGTATTCCGGAATCCAAACCGCCTTCATGGTGGACGAGTAACGCTCGCCGAAGCCGTGTCAAGCAGCCGTGTCGCACCGAGCATTCCTACGGCCCGGCGTCGAGGGGGCTTGAGCCGACCGGGCTTCCACTGCTACAGCTTGCCCGATGTCCGACTCGTTTCTCCCGCAAAGAGATGAAATCAGGCGGCGCCTCGAGGGGCGCTACGTCGGCTCCGTCCCTCACAACCGAGCCCTCAATCTCCGCGTCGCAGACTATCGACCCGAGCATCTGTCTCTTGCGCTTCCCTATCGCGAGGACTTGGTGGGAAACCCGGAAACAGGGGTCCTACACGGTGGATGTATCACCAGCCTGATCGACGCGACCTGTGGAGGCGCCGTCATCTTGTCGCTCGTCGCGCCTCGCCGCATTGCCACCCTCGATTTGAGGATCGACTACGTGCGTCCTGCCATTCCGCACCAAGAAGTGATCTGCGATGCGCATTGTTACAAAGTGACCCGACACGTCGCGTTCGTGCGAGCCGCTGCACATCACGGAGACAAGACGAGCCCCATCGCCACGGCTTCAGGAACCTTCGTCGTGTTTCCCGACGAGAAACGCAGCAGCGGTGGAGAGTCCGAATGAGCTTGCGCGAAGCAGTCGTCATCGTTCGTGAGACGGGCGACTTCACGGCCCTCCAGGAAGCCATTCCCTATGCCCGGTTCATGGGCATCACTGCGGAGCTCGTAGACGGCGACATCATCTCGCGCATGCGCTACTCGGATCATCTCGTAGGCAATGCATCGGTACCGGCACTGCACGGCGGAACACTCGGCGCGCTCTTGGAGTCTGCAGCGATCTTCAAGTTGCTCTGGCACGGCGAGACTACGGCGGTCCCCAAGACGATCAACATCACGGTCGAGTACTTGCGAGGCGCCCGGGCACAGGACGTCTTTGCACGTGCAGAGTTCACGCGTCGGGGACGTCGCGTCGCCAACGTTCGTGTATTCGCTTGGCAGGACGATCCGCACGAGCCGGTCGCCCTCGCCACGGCTCATTTTCTACTCGTGCAGGATTGAAGCTCCGATGGGGAAGGTGGCAATTCACGGCCTTACCAATGCGGAGCTCGTGCAGAGAGCCCGCGAGATCCTTCCACGGGGTCATGGGTTTGCACGTCGCATTCACAGGCAAGTGATGCTCGAAGGTCGCTTTTGCCCCGAGAGCTTCGGCCTCGGACACGAGGCGCGTGCCGCCTGGCATTCGGAGTTTTCCTTCGATCTGCCGGAGGTCGTCGCCGTGCGCTCGGATCACGGCGAGCAGGGCGCGACATCCAAGGCGGTGCTGCGTCTGCACGATGGCCTCGAAGTCGAGTCGGTTTGCATCCCCATGGGGCGCGGCCGGTACACCCTCTGTGTTTCGAGCCAGGTCGGCTGCAAGATGAAGTGTGCATTTTGCGAAACGGGCCGCATGGGCCTCCTTCGACACCTCACCACGGCAGAGATCATAGCCCAGGTGCTCGTCGCGAGACACCGACTCGGGTGGCCGATCCGAAACATCGTTTTCATGGGCATGGGAGAGGCACTAGACAACGCAGACAACGTCATCCACGCGCTGCGTGTGTTGAACGACGAAGCGAGCCTAGCCATCGGACAGGAACGGCTGACCATCTGCACAGTCGGGCACGTCGAGGGCATCCGTCTGCTGGATCGCGAAGGCTTCAAGCGATTGAATCTTTCGATCAGCTTGAACGCGGCCTCCGACTCACTCCGCAGCGAGTTGATGCCGATCAACAGACGGACCAATCTCGCCGAGCTGCAACGGGTGCTGGCCTCGTATCGTCCTCGCCGCAACTTCGCGCTCGGCGTCAACTACTGCTTGATACCCGGCATGAACGACGCCGAGGAAGACGCGCGCGCAATCGCTAAATTTTGCGAACCTTTGGGCCGCGTTCTGGTGAACGTGATCCCCTACAATCCCGGCTCGCAGCCTATCTCTCGCGCTCCAGAGGAAGCCGAGATCGAGCGCTTCATCGGCTGGCTGCGCGAATCAGGTCTACCGGTGCGCGAGCGCGTCACCAAGGGGCGAAACGTCATGGCCGCTTGTGGTCAGCTCGGAAATCCGGACGCTCGCGGCCGCCGGGCGGCTTCGACCGGATCATGACCCGCGCTTTTTCCCCCGGTATCGAACTCGGATCGGAGTGCCTTTGAAGCCGAACCTCGTTCGGATCTGGTTCACCACGTATCGCTGGTAGCTGAAATGCACACCCTTGGGCTCGTTGGTGATGATCACGAAGGTCGGCGGAGCGACGCTCACCTGTGTGACGTAGTAGAGCCGCACGGCCCTGTGATGCATGGTCGGAGGCGGATGCTTCTCGAGGACCTCCTCGAAAAACCGATTGAGCTCTGCGGTGCTGATTCGCTTCCGGTGCTCGGCCACCGCATCTTCGATGCGACCGAGCAACGCCGACACGCCGCGCCCCTCGAGCGCACTGACCGTCACCAAAGGCGCCCACGGCGCAAATGCCAACACCTCGCGGGCGCGGTCGATGGCCTTCTTCTGCTCCTCGCGGGTCAGTAAATCCACCTTGTTGAGCGCGATTATCAGGGCGCGGCCGCGATCGCATGCAAGGCCGGCAATCTTCGCATCCTGCTCTCCCACTCCGGTCTGCGCATCGATCATCAACACGACCACGTGAGCCCGCTCGATCGAACGAATCGCTTGAATGACGCTGAGCCCCTCGATGCCCTTCTTCTTGACGCTGCGCTTACGCCGAATACCCGCGGTATCGATGAGGACGAGCTTCGTTCCATTGCGATCTACGTAGGTGTCGATGCTGTCCACCGTCGTTCCGGGACGCGCATCGACGAGTTGTCGATCCTCTCCACAAAGCTGATTGACCAAGGAAGACTTGCCGGCGTTGGGTCTGCCGATGATCGCCACCCTCGGCACGTCCAGCTCTTGCTCCTCGATTTCGAACGCTTTCGGGAGCTGCCGTACGATGGCCTCCTCGAGCTCCCCGATCCCACGTCCATGAAGGGCGGAGATGGGTAGGATCGAGTCGACTCCGAGCTCGTAGTACGACACCGCATCGAGCGCCTTCTTTTGTGAGTCGGCCTTGTTGGCTACGAAGATCACCGGTTTCCCCGCGTCTCTCAACAAAGCCACCGCTTCCCGGTCTGCAGGTAGAGGCTCTACGGTGGCATCGACTACGCACACGACGACGTCGCATTCCTCGAGCGCGAGCCGGACTTGGCTCACGATGCCGGCTTTCATCGGGTCGTCGCTTTGTGGATCGAAGCCCCCGGTATCGATCAGCACGAACTCTCTACCCAAGGCGAATGCGTCCGCGTAGTGCCGATCCCGCGTGACACCCGGAATGTCCTCGACGATGGCGATGTGTTGGCCGACCAGGCGGTTGAAGAGCGTGCTCTTGCCCACGTTGGGGCGTCCCACGATGGCCACGAGCGGCCTGCCGGTCACCGAGCCGGCGGGACGCCGTGCGATTTCACGTCGCGGGCTCACGCTTCGCCTTCCTTGATGGCGAGCTGCCTCGCCTTGATGGGGTCGCGCGTCCAGCCGGGCACGACTTTCACCCAGAGGCGGAGAAATACTCTCTTGTCGAGAAGGCTCTCGATCTGGATGCGAGCCTCCGTGCTGATCTTCTTGATCGTTTCGCCACGCGTGCCGATCACGATTGCCTTGTGGCTCGGCTTTTCGACGATGAGCGTACCCTCGATGCGCACGATGTCGGCGTCCTCTCGATAGGTTTCGAGCTCGCATGCGATGCCATACGGAACCTCCTGGCGCGTATTGAGCATTGCGGCTTCTCGGATGAGCTCGCTCACGAAGAACTTCTCCGGCCGATCGGTGAGGAAGTCCGGATCGTACAGCAGACCCTCCGGCAGGCGCCCACGAATTTCCCTGATGAGCGCATCGAGATTGGTCCCGCGTGTCGCGGAGATCGGAACCACGGCATCGAACGCGCACCGTTGCTGGTACGCCTCGATGAACGGAAGCAAAAGCGCTTTGTTCTTCAGCCTATCTACCTTGTTGATGGCGAGAATGACCGGCGCTTTGACCGTCTGAATCACATCCAGAACCTCCGCGTCGCCCTCGTGCACTCGAGGCGGTGCGCTCGTCTTCGGCGCCTCGGTCATGAAGAGAACGCAGTCGGAATCCATCAATCCCTGCTTTGCGCTATCGCTGAGCACCCTTCCGAGCGCACCCTTCGGGCGCTCCAGTCCAGGGGTATCGACGAACGCGATCTGCGTAGGTGGCTCCGCCGATGCATAGACACCGAGCACGCACGAGCGGGTCGTTCCCGGTCGTGGCGTCGCAATGGCGAGCTTTTGGCCCACGATGGCGTTCAGCAGTGTGGACTTCCCCACGTTCGGCCGCCCGACAATCGCGCATCGGCCCGCGCGTGGGGTGTCTGAGTGATGTTCGGGCGACGGCATCGAGCGGCAGTGTAGCCGCGGTCGGCTTTGGATCGAGGCGGCGACGATGGCCCCATCTGGGCCCGTGCGCTATGCTCGCCGCGCTCATGCGCACGATCACTTCTCATTGGTTCTGGCTCGCGTTGGTTGGCCTGCTTTGTCTCGTTGCTTGCACGGGAGCCCAGGGCACGACCTGCTTTCAGGACGACGAGTGCAACAGCACCCTGATTTGCTGTCACGTCGGGAGTCCCTTTACCCAAGGATCCTGCGAGACCGAGCAAGACTGTGAAGACCTTCAAGGAGGCATCGGTGGTACGGGAGGCGCCGGGACCGGAGGCACTGGTGGCACGGCAGGCGTGGGCGGTGAAGGCGGCGCGGGCGGCGACGGCGGCACGGCAGGTGCAGGTGGCGAAGGTGGCGCAGGCGGCATGGCCGGTGCCGGCGGCGAAGGCGGTGCAGGCGGTACGGCAGGCGTGGGCGGTGAAGGTGGCGCGGGCGGCCAAGGCGGAATCTCGGGAATGGGCGGCATGGGCGGCTCAGGGCAAGGTGTTTAGCCCGCATGAAACCTCTCGCGGTGGCAATGGTGCTTCTCGCCCTCGCAGTACGAGCGCAAGCAGAGCCTCCCGACGCGGCCGCATTGCCCACCGATGACGAGCTGAACGAGTTTCTGACGGACCCGGGTACTTCGGCCGACGATGCCTATCGCATCGGTGCGCGGCTGTTCGAGGCGCGGCGCTACGAAGGAGCCGAGCGTGCTTGGCTGCGCGCCTACTCGCTCGGCAGAGATCCGACTCTACTCGTGGCGGTTGCTGACACGAGGCAGCGCCGTGGTGACGAGGCAGGCGCGGTGGCGATGCTGGAGCAGTACCTCGATCGGAGACCCGACGCTCCAGACCGTCTCTCGATCGAAGCCCGGATCGGGGCACTGTTGCAGAGCCCCGCAGAGCTGGTCATTCGGTCGAGAGAGCCCGGCCGCGCGATCTTGATCGACGGGGCACCGGTCGAGCAGAAGACCCCGGCGCGGATCGAGGTGGAGCCCGGCACGCACACGGTCATCGTAGTGGGCGAGGGTACGAGAGTTGGCGAAAAGACCGTGCAAGTCGCCTACGGAGAGGTGAAAGAGCTGGATTTTGCGCCCGAGGCTCCGAGCGAGCTCAAGGTCCAGGAAACCGAGGAAGCAAGACTCGAGGCCGAGCTCGTCACACGGAGAGAGGATCGGACGATTCGTCGCGCGGTGATCTCGACCGGCACCATCGCGGCGGCTGCGCTCGTCGCAGGCGCAGCCCTTCGTATCGAGGCCAGCGCCTCGCAGGGCGATCGCCTGGCGACCTTTTCCAACGTGTCGTTCGGCCTCGCCGCACTTTCCGCAATCACGTCGTTCACGCTGTTCATGACTCACAAGAACAAGCGCACGCGGGAGCGCGACCTCGCTCGCCTGCGGATCGATGCGCGAGGCGCCGGGGCTTCGGCGACGCTGCGTTTCTGAAGCTCGCCGCAGGCCCGGCAAACTCGGCTAGCGTCCCAGACGGTGGACGCGCGTCCGAAGCGACCGCATGACGGCTAGCTGCGTGGCCGCCACGAATCCGTGTGAAAAATAAGTGTTGCCCGCGATCAACTTCCGGATGAGCTTCGGCGAGTCGGCGGGGTCGAACGTCGCCCAGGCAATGACGCCCGCTTCCCCGCCTGGATAGGTGTGTGTGTCGAAGCGCCAGCGGCCTTTCGACAAGGTGCCCGAGATGCCGTCGACCGAGATCACGGTAGGGCTCGGTCGGAGCATCATCTGACCGCCGACGTGCAGAAGTGGAATTGGGATCTCCCACTCGAAGCGAGTGCCCTCGGCGGTTCGCTCCACCACCTCGGCGCAGGTTCCATGGAGCAGCGACTTGCCGAACTCCTCCGGATCCAGCATCACGCGCCGCACTCGCCCGACGCTCGCACCCGTGCGTCCTACGACGGTGACGCGTTGCATCGTTTGCCCATCGAGATCCATGAGCACCAAGTCGCCGCGCGCGAGCAA
Source organism: Polyangiales bacterium (assembly GCA_035466435.1). GTDB lineage: Bacteria > Myxococcota_A > Polyangia > Polyangiales > Houyiibacteriaceae > SG8-38. Next base: position 25,705 of record DATIUW010000124.1, read on the forward strand.
TCGGTGGAGGGCCTTCATGTCGACGTCGGGCCGGGCGAGAGGCTTCGTGCGAAACTCGCCATCCGCGTGCGTTCCCGAGCGTCGTTCCGCTTCGGTCTTGACCTCCAGAAGCGTCACCATCGCCACGGCCACGTTGATCGTGCGGTTGACGGCGTTCCCCTCCGAAGAAAGCTGGCGCGTGATGTAGTTCGCGTCGCGCATGTCGAGCCGCGAAGAGAACACCACCAAAGACTGGTCCGGACCCTCCGGATACACGCGCCACATCACTCGACCGATGCCGAGCTCACCGCCGAGCGTTCGGATGTCGAAGCGGTAGCCCCGCTCGGCGTCTCCTGGGTACGTGGTCATCACGTTTTGACCGGTCATCGAGAAAAGGGTGACACCCCAGGTCCAGTCGAACGCCATCATCGCGCCGTTGACCGACCGGACTTCGACCGAGGTCAGCGCGCGCATGAAGCGCGGATACTCCGTCGGCGCTCCAATGAGGCCTGCGACCGTCTGTGCGGGAGCGTGGACGCGGGCCGCATAGATCACGGCCGGCAGGTCGGTTTGGCGGTTCTGGAACTCAGTGAGGATGACCGGGCCCCGAGCCAGGTGCGGTGCAAGAAGCGCCCGTTCTCGAGGGTTCAGGGTACCCAGCTGGGCGACCGTGGCGTCGGCCTCGCTGGTTCGTTGCTCCCCGAGCGCGGTCGTCGTGACCGCCAAGACGATGAAAACCGTGACAATCCTGCGCATGCTCATGTGACGCCCTGGTTTGCGGATTCTTCATTCGCGGGGCAAAACCTACATCGAGGCTCGAGTCGTGCGCCCGAAGAGCCAGTGGACGCCAGACAGCATCGTATTGTGGCTGATCGCCGCCATCGCCGCGACCCTGATCGTCTGCTCCCAGCTGCCGTCGGCCTCCGGCCCGCCCCCCGAAGAAGACGGGGCGAACCTCGACATCGAGATCGTGGACTGAGGGAGATCGCAGCGTTCCGCGCGGACTTTTCGGCGCGGGGAAGGGTCCGCTTGACCGTTCGAGCGCGGCGACCTTTACTAAACCCATGCAGATTTTCATCGACACCGCAGACATCGAGGAGATTCGCGACGCCGCCGCCATGGGCGTCATCGATGGTGTGACCACCAACCCCTCGCTGGTCGCGAAGACAGGACGACCGTTCAAAGAGGTGCTCGTCGACATCTGCGAGATCGTCGATGGTCCGATCAGCGCCGAGGTCGTTGCCACCGATTACGATGGAATGCTCAAAGAAGCGCGCGCGCTCGCCGCGATGCACGAGAACATCGTCGTCAAGGTACCCTTGATCGCAGAAGGCCTAAAAGCGGTTCGGACACTTGCCGACGAAGGCATTCGCGTGAACGTGACGCTCTGCTTCAGTCCCACACAGGGCCTCCTCGCAGCGAAGGCGGGCGCAACCTACGTCAGCCCGTTCGTCGGCCGTGTAGATGACATCAGCGGCAGCGGGATGGAGCTCGTTCAGCAGTTGGTGACCATCTACGAGAACTACGGCCTCGAAACGCAGGTGCTCGCCGCCAGCATTCGCCATCCTCTCCACGTCGTGCAGGCGTCGCTGATCGGAGCGCACGTCGCGACGATTCCGCACAAGGTGATTCATCAGCTCCTCAAGCATCCGCTCACCGACATCGGGCTGGAGCGGTTTCTCGCGGACGCCAAGAAGATTCCGAACGGCTGAGGCTGGGCGCTTCGCGACACCACACGCGAGTCACGCATGCGGCCCAGAGTCCTCGTCGTCTACAAGAAGAGCACCTACCAGCGGTATGTTGGAAGCGCCCAGAAGCGGCTCGAGGAGCTGATCGAGCACCACGACATTTCCGTCGAAGGGCTGTTGCAAGAGCACGAGATACATCAAGAAACGCTCAGGCGAGCAAAGCAGGCGCTGCGCGATCTGGGCGCCCGAGCGGTGCTCCGCTACCGGCCGGAGCCGTTGCCCGATGAAGGATCTTGGGACCTGATCGTCACGCTGGGCGGAGATGGCACGCTGCTCTGGGCTTCCCACCTCGCCGATTCGTCGACCCCCATGCTGGCGATCAACAGCGCCCCGGATACCAGCGTCGGCTACTTCTGCGCCGGCAACGGACACAACGTGAAGGAGGTGCTGGCGGCGGCGCTCGCGGGGCGATTGAAATCGAGCCGTCTCGCCCGAATGCGCGTCGATCTCAACGACGAGACCATCTCCACGCGCGTGCTCAACGACGCCTTGTTTTGCCACGAGAGCCCCGCCGCGACCTCCCGGTACATTTTGGAGCATCGTGGTCAGCAGGAGCGCCAGATGTCGAGCGGCGTTTGGGTGGGCCCTGCGGCCGGGTCGACGGCTGCGATACGTTCCGCCGGCGGTAAGGTGCTGCCCATCGGCTCGCAACGGCTTCAATTCGTGATCCGTGAGCCCTATCGGGCAATGGAGCAGAAATACAGCCTGACCAAAGGCATGGTCTCACCGGGCGAGGATCTCAAGATCACCAGCCGCATGACCAAGGGGTGCATCTTCCTCGACGGGACGCAGAAGGTCCATGCAGTCGGGATCGGCGACTGCGTTCGGCTCACCGTATCCGATGAGCCGCTCATGCTCCTCGGCCTCGATCGGCGGGCTGACGGATCCAGTGTGGCGGCCCCGTTTAAGTAAGTTGACCGCTCGAAGATGCGAGCGGTAGGTAGTGCCGATGCCGTTGGATCGCAGCCATGTCGCGCAGACGGTCTGGCCCGTTCTCGCGCTCTTCTTGGTGGAGCTCGCCCGGATGTGGCCGGCGCTCGGCGGCGCGCAGCCCTTTGCCGCCGCGTCTCCGATTCGTTGGTCGTCCCTGGGCGCATGCACGCTCGTGGTGACGGTGTTCTTTGCCGCCTACGTGCGCGGATGGAGAGTCCTCAGCCGGGAATCCGGCGCTGGCCCCTATCGAAACCCTGGATGCCGGCGTCTGCAGAGCTTGGCCGGCGGGCTGGCCTGGGCGCTGGTGGCGGCGCACTTGATCCTGCTCTGGGTCATGACGGTTCGCGCCGGACCCGTCGCGTTGAGTCACTACGAGCTCTTGCGAAGATTCTTGTCGAGGCCGCTGGTGCTTGCGTTTTACATGGTCGGGCTGGGCGCACTCGGGCTTTTTCTGGGCCAAGGCATCGCGGCTTCCTTTCGCGCCTGGGGTTTCGCGACTCGGCCCAAAAGTTCACTTCGCCTAGAGGTAGGTTGTACTTTGGGGTCGACCTTTCTGATGCTCCTCGCGATCAACGTCTTGAGTCATTTCGTGACGGGGCGCGCGTATTGGGGTGCCTCGTGAGCTTGGCGCGAATTTACGCAATCGCCCTCAATACCTACCGGGAAGCGGTGCGCGATCGGGTGCTCTTCGGGGTTCTCGTGCTCGCCGCGGCCGTCCTCGCGCTCACCCTCGCGTTGGGCGAGCTCTCCCTCGATCAGCAGATGCGGGTCGTGACCGACCTCGGGCTGGCTTCCATTTCACTGTTCTCCGTGATCGTCGCCATCTTTTTGGGCTCGTCGCTGCTCTACAAAGAGATCGAGCGAAAGACCTTGTACGTCATCTTGCCGAAGCCGATTGCCCGCTACGAGTTCTTACTCGGAAAGTACTTCGGCATCGTGGCGACCGTCGGCGTTTTCATCGCCATCATGGGAGCGCTCCTTCTGCTCGTCACCGCGATTCAAGCTGGAGCTTCCATGACGTGGGTGGTCACGATTGCGGCAGGGCTCTGTGCCGTGCTGGCGCTCGCGTTCTTTCTGGCCAAAGACCGCACTCTGGTCGTTCCGCTCTGGTCGCTGCTCGCGTTGGCCGTGACTGCATGGCTTTGCTCGACAGTGGAGGTGGAGCTCTTCCGTCTGCTGGGTTCCTTCCTTCTCACGGTGGGTGAGGTTCTAATTCTCGCGGCCGTCGCCTTGCTGTTCTCCGCGTTCTCGACCCCCTTCTTGACGGGCGCATTCACATTCGGGGTTTGGCTGGTTGGCCGCGCAGCCCACGACATGGTCGCCATGAAGACACGCGTGCTGAGCCCGGCCGTCAAGGAGCTCCTGAGTTGGTTGGCGGAGGTCGTCCCCAATTTCAATCTCTTCGTTCCGGGCCGAAGCACACTGGTCACTAGAAGCGCCGAGTACGGTGAGCCGGTCACTTATCTCATCACCTCGATGGGGTACGCCGTTCTGTACGCAGCCGTGGTGTTATTCGCAGCCGCCCTGATTTTTCGCCGCCGGGATTTTCTGTGAGTCTGCTCAGGCATCGTGCGATTGTCGTCGTGCTCGCTGCCTTCGCGCTCGTTTCGTCGCTCATGCTGGGACGAGCGGTTGCGGAATCCCGTGCCGAGCTGGCTGCCGCTCGATCATACCGACGTGGTGGAGAGCTGCTTCGCGCAGTCGAGCACTATCGAAGGGCGTTGCGTTGGTCCTTTCCGATGAGCCCCTACACCTCGGAGGCGGTTTCCGAGATCGAGGCCTGCGCAGCGAAGCTGGAGGATGCAGGCGATCGCTCTGGAGCGTTGCTGGCTTGGCGATCCCTTCTCGGCGGCGCCGCTGCGACTCGTCGTCTTCATGCCCCGCCGGGCCCGGCTATGGCCCGCGCGCGCTCGGAAGTCGCGCGCCTGGCCGCCCTCGACACGGACGCGCAGCCCGAGACGGGCCTCAGGGCCGAGCCGCGGATCGGGGAGTCACAAGCCATGGGTGTCACGCCCGATCCGGCGTGGAGTAGCGTGCTCCTTTTCGGTTTTGCGGTCTGGCTTGCCTCGCTGATCGTGCTCACCCGGCGTGGCTTCGACGGCACAGGCCGCTTTCTGTGGCGCTCGGCCCGAGCTCCCGTGTGGACCGCGCTAGCAGGCCTTCTCGGGTTTGTTCTCGGGCTGTCGCTCGCCTGAAGTTGCCCCGACGGTGGCCACGCGGTAACAGGGCGGCGTGGACTCGCTCGAGATCATCGGCGGCAGCAGGCTCGTGGGAACCGTGCCCATCAGCGGTGCCAAGAACGCCGCTCTGCCGATCATGACGGCCGCCTTGCTGGCCGACGGGGACCACGTGTTTCGCAACGTGCCCAATTTGCGTGACGTCCACACCATGACGCGTCTCCTCTCCCGTCTCGGTGTGCAAGCCGAGTATCGGGATGGCGAGGTTCAGGTGACGTCCGTTGGCGATATCCAACCGACCGCGCCGTACGATCTGGTCAAACAGATGCGAGCCTCAGTGCTCGTCCTCGGGCCCCTGGTCGCACGGTGTGGTCGGGCGATGGTCTCGCTTCCTGGCGGCTGTGCGATCGGCGCACGTCCCATCGATCAGCACCTGAAGGGGCTTTCGGCCATGGGCGGACGCGTCGAGCTTCACCATGGATACGTGGAAGTGACCGTTCCGAGCGGTCGGTTGCGAGGTGCGGACGTCACCTTCGACTTCCCGACGCACACCGGGACGGAGAATCTCATGTGCGCTGCCGTGTTGGCGCAAGGTCGTACGACGCTCGGGAATTGCGCGCGAGAGCCCGAGGTCGAAGAGCTCGCCCGGGTGCTCAACAAAATGGGAGCCCGGATCGAGGGCGCGGGCACTTCGGTGATTTCCATCGAGGGTGTCGAATCTCTCCATCCGGTCGATCACGCCATCATGCCCGATCGGATCGAAGCGGGTACGTTCATGGTGGCCGCGGCGGCGACCGAGGGTGACTTGCTCTTGGAAGGGATCGGGTTCGAGCCGCTCGAGGCGGTGATAACCAAGCTCCGCGAGGCCGGCGCCGGGATCGAGCGCGAGGGCAGTGGGATTCGAGTCGTGGGGTCGCGCCCCATTCGTCCGACCGACGTGATCACGCAGCCGCATCCGGGCTTTCCCACCGACATGCAGGCACAGCTCATGATGTTGATGTGCCTCGCAAGGGGCACGAGCCGAATCACCGAGACCGTCTTCGAGAATCGATTCATGCACGTGTCCGAGTTGAACCGCATGGGTGCGGATATTCAAATCAACGGCAGGACGGCGGTCGTGCGTGGCGTCGACAAGCTCGAGGGCGCCGAGGTCATGGCCACCGATCTGAGGGCAAGCGCGTCCTTGGTCTTGGCGGGTCTGGTCGCCGAAGGCACCACGCACGTTCGGCGGGTCTACCACCTCGATCGGGGCTATGAGCAGATCGAGAAGAAACTGGCGCCCCTCGGCGCTCGAATCAAGCGAGTGGCTGGCAATGCGTAGACGCAACAGAGATACCGTCGTAATCGCGGTGCCGAAGGGACGCATTCTCGAACAGTTGAGCGAGCGGCTGGAGCGAGCGAGCATTCCCACCGAGGCGCTGACGGCCAACAGCCGCAAGCTCGTTCGCGAGGACCAGAAGTCCGGTCTCCGCTACCTGTTGCTCAAGCCCGACGACGTACCGACCTACGTCGAATACGGCGCCGCGGATCTCGGCATCGTCGGACGAGACGTCTTGATGGAGCGCAACTACGACGTGCTCGCACCGGTCGACCTGGACATCGGCAAGTGCCGGATGATGGTGTGCGGTCTCCCCGAGGCAAACCTCACCGGGGAGCGTGAGCGCCCTCTGCGTGTCGCCACGAAGTTCCCTCACATCGCCGAGCGACACTTTCGGTCCAAAGGCACGCCCGTGGAGCTCATTTTCTGTCAGGGCTCGGTCGAGCTGGCGCCTCTGACCGGGCTTGCAGACGTCATCGTCGACTTGGTCGAGACGGGCGAAACGTTACGGCAAAATGGTTTGGTCACCTTGGAGAAGATCGCCGACATCAGCTCGGTGTTGATCGCGAATCGTGCGGGGCTCAAGCTCCGTCGCTCGACGATCCAGCCGATTCTCGATGCGCTACGCGGCTAGCACCTCGACATGCTTCGACTCCGGACCGCGACTGACTCCAAGTGGATTCGAACCGTACTCGAGGATTTCGATTCGTTCTTGCTGGACCACGCCGCTTGCGAGCGCAAAGCGTCGGCGACCGCCCTCAAGCTGGTTTCCCACTACTCGGATAGAACGATGCTGGTTCGTGAGCTGATCCCCTTCGCCCAGGAGGAGCTCGACCACTACGCCCGAGTGATGGAGATCATTCTCGATCGGGGCATCTCGCCTCGTCCCGACGAAAAGGACCCCTACGTCGGTAGACTCATGGGCCTGATCGAGCGCGGGCCCGAGCAGTATTTCTTGGATCGCCTTCTGGTGCTCGGGATCGTCGAGGCGCGTGGATGCGAACGTTTTGGTCTCGTCGCCGAGGCGCTCGATCCCGGACCCATGAAGCGCTTCTACACCGACATCACCCGCTCCGAAGCGCGTCATCACGGCCTCTTCGTTCGACTGGCGCGCGAGTATTTTCCGCAGCCGAGGGTGCAAGGACGACTGGACGAGCTGCTCGTAGCGGAGGCAAAGATCATCGAGGCGCTCCCACCCAGAGCCGCAGTGCACTGAGCCCTGTCGCTGACACTGACGCTGGATCGAGGATCGAGTCTCGAGGATCGGGGTACGTGAACCGGGCGCCGTGCCCCGCGGTCCGGGACCCGGGTGTGCTGACATCTACGGAGGAGGACGGGTCGGGATGGGCAGCACAGCGAACGGGCCGTCGCCTCGTCGTATGGCGACTTAGGGGTGTCGCGACTGGACACGAAATGTGGACACGGGGTTTGGACCCTTCATCCCCACCCCGCCTCCCCCACGCTAGCGCCTAAGCACGCCCGTCGCGACCCGTCCTCCGGGGATCGCGGGGTTGCTCACAATCGCTTTCGGTAGATCACTCGTATCTCGTGGAAACCGAGGGCATCGTGGGTTCGGCGTGCGCCTTCGTTGCCCGACCAAGTGGCGGATTCGATGAGCTGGCATCCCTCGTCGATGAAGCGCTGCTCCAGCTCCTTCAGGAGCAGCGCGCCGACGCCGGATCCCCGCGATTCCGGAACGACATACCAGTCCTCCACGATGCCCCGACGGGGCAGGACGCGCCCAGGCTCGACTTCGACCCGACCGGTGATGTAACCGACGGCAACGCCGCGTACCTCGGCGATCAAGACGTGCGTGCTGTCAGAACCCAACAACGCCGTGATGTCGTCACGAAGGACGCGTTCGTAGTTTTCGTACTCGATGAGCGGCAGATCGCGCTCGGGCACGACTTGGTCGCGATGGCGCTGGTAGAGACTTTGGTGGAAGCTCAGCAGGAGATCGCGATCGGAGCTTTCCGCCTCGCGCACACGGATCGTCGGATCCATGCACGCAAGGTAGAGGGTTCTGGCCCGGCTGGGTAGGCGCTAGCGCACGCGGATCGAGTCCCGGATTCGGCCGAAGGTCTTTCGGCCGATACCCGGTACGCGCAGAATGTCCTCGATCCGCCGAAACCTTCGCTTTTCTCGTTCTGCAATGATCGCCTCGGCCCTGCTGGGGCCGATTCCCGGTAGTCGCACCAGCTCCTCGACCGCCGCTTCGTTGATGTTGATGCGGTCGTCCTGCTCGTCGGTCGGCGGGCCCGCTTCCAACGGGCCGACCTGGTGACCGGCCGCGTCCGCCGAGCCTCCGTGAAGCGCGAGCAGAGCCAGCACCAAAGCAAGCCGCGTTCGCATCAGGCCGCCTGTTCGCGGGTGCCTGCCTCCCGGCTCTCACGGGGCTGATAGTCGCGGATTTGCAGCTCTCCGTTGACCGGCATGGCATCGAGCCGAACACTGAGGCTGCCGTCACGATTGACGAACGCCGCGCCGACTCGAACCCAGAACTTCCTGCCGTCTTTGTTCCGCTCCACGATCGTGTACGCAATTTTGACCTTGTTGTCTTCGAGCATGTGTCCTCCTCGTTGGGGTAGGTCCTGGGCTCGATGCACGTCGCATTCCATTCGTGCTACGAGGAATTCTCGGCGGCTGCCTCCAGCGAAATGGCGCGCACGACGCCAAACGATGGCGGCCGCCACGCGCGTAGGACATCGCATTGATTTGTTGCGAGTGAGACTTCCTGTCAGGATTGCGCCGATCCGATCGGAAGGAGCCAGATGAAGATTACACTTTCTGAGGGTGCATGGGACCAGTCTGCCACCGACATCGTCGCCATCGCGATCCCGTCGGCCAAGGCGAAGCTCAGTAGAGCGTTGCGGCGGATCGAGTCCGTAACAGGCAAGGACAGCATCAAGCCGCTCGCCTCGGACGAGCGCTTCGAGGGGAAAGCGTCGCAGACACTCAAAGTAGCCGCGGCCGGAAAGGCGAAGGCACGCTGGTTGCTGCTCGTCGGCATCGGAGAAGAAAAGGACCCGCAGAAGATTGCCTGGAGCATCGCGCACGCGGTCGCTTCGGGAGCAAAGGCACAGAGAACCGCGGCCCTCGAGCTCCCAGAGGTGACGCCCGACACGGTGCGCGCGGCATCTCAAGGGCTCATGACCGGGAGCTACCGGTACACCGAGTACAAGAGCGACAAGAAGTCGGAGTCGACGCTCGCCTCGGCCGTGATTCTGGACGCGCCCAAAGACGCGAAGGGGCTCACGACCGCCATTCGGGCGGGAAAGGCGATTGGGGAGAGCGTCAACTTCGCCCGCGATCTGGTCAACCGCCCGCCCAACGATCTCAACCCGATCACGCTCGCCCGCGCTGCATCGACTGAATCGCGCAAGCTCGGTCTCACCTGTCACGTTTGGAACAAAGCGCGCATCGAAAAAGAAGGCATGAACCTCCTGCTTGCCGTCAATCAGGGCAGCGCGATCGATCCGCGCGTCATTCACGTCGTCTACAAGCCGCCACGACCCAAGAAGAAGATCGTATTCGTCGGGAAGGGCCTCACTTTCGACGCCGGAGGGCTCTGCATCAAACCCGCTGCGTCCATGGTAGACATGAAGTGCGACATGGCCGGGGCGGCGTCCACCCTCGGCATCGTATTCGCAGCCGCACGGCTCAAGCTTCCGGTCGAGGTGCACGCAGTCGTCGGTTCTACCGAGAACATGACCGGCGCGAAGGCCTATCGGCCGGGCGACATCTACAAATCGCTCGAAGGAAAGACCGTCGAGATCGTGAACACCGACGCAGAAGGTAGATTGGTGCTTGCCGACGTGCTGACCTGGGCGGCCCGCAAGCTCAAGCCCGATTACATGATCGACCATGCCACCCTGACCGGCGCTTGCATCGTCGCGCTCGGCCCCTGGCGCGCCGGGCTCTATACGGACGACGACGAGCTGGCTTCGAAGTATCTCGACGCGGCGGACGGCGAGGGCGAGTCTTTTTGGCGGATGCCGCTCGATTCGGATCTGCGTTCGTTGCTCAAGAGCCCGGTCGCCGATCTCAAGCACATCGGCGGTCGGTACGGGGGCTCCATCACCGCCGCCCTATTCCTGAAGGAGTTCATCGCCGAGACTACCTGGATGCACCTCGACATCGCCGGGCCCGCGTTCGCCGAACGCGCCCACGGTCGGCTGCCCAAGGGCGGAACGGGGTTCGGCGTGGCGACGGGCGTGAGATTTCTCGAAACGCTGTAGACCGAGCTCAAAGGCGGTAGGGGAAGGTCACCTTGAACGTGGACTGCTGGAAGCGCGGGAGACGGGCTCGTTTTACCGCGCTCTCTATGCAAGACCCCACCGGGGTGCCCTTGAACGGACCCGATGCCACCTTGGCGCTGGTGGCGCGGCCCGTCTTGCCGCTGAACACGACATCGACCGTCGCCGTTCCGCCTTCGTCTTTCCGGCATGCGCGCACTGCCCCACTCACCCCTTGAAGCGCGGTTTTCACGTCGTCGCGAGAAGGCGAATCGGGGAGGCTCGAGTCGCTGGAACGCTGCGCCGAAGCCTGCTTGGGCACCGACTTCGCAGACGAGCCTCCCACCACCTCGTCCATGAGCGCATCGAGGTTGTTGCCGCTGCGCTTCTTGGGCTCGGGAGCCTGGCGCTCCACCGCGGCTCTTTCGGTGCGCTGGCGGCGCGCTGGGGCCGAGCGGCGTTCTCTCGGCTCGGGCGTTTGCGCCTCGCGCTCGGGCGCTCCGTCGGACGCTTCGGCAGGCTCTTCGAGCGTGGCCGCTTCTGCAATCTCGGTCGGCTCCGGCTCTTCGAGCTCAGCCTCTTCCAGCTCCGCAGGGACCTCCGCGGCGACCGCTACCTCGGTCGAGTCGGACGATGGCTGACTCGGCGGTTGCACGGCCGCCGCGGTGATCTCGAGCGCGTCGTCTTCCCCACCGCCAAGCGCCATGCCCACACCGATTCCGGCCCCGACGATGGCGATCACCGCGATCGCGGCGCCGCCGATCCACAGCCAACGGTTGCTGTCGGAGGTCTCGAGGGGAGCGGGACCCAGTAGCGGGGCGCCCAGCGCACCTCCGCCGCCGGCTCCGAGCGCCAGCAGATCGTCGACGGACTGCGACGGGGCGGATTTGGTTGCGGGAGTCGTCGACTGGGCGAGCGCGCGAATGTCGATCAGACCCGAGCCTTCGCTGCCGGCGAGGGGCGCGCTCTTCGGGGCTCCGGAAGAAACCTGGGCCCGGCTCGGCGACGCAGTCGCAGAGGCGGTCGGCCCGCCGCCTGACGCGAGCTGCTGAAGATTGCTGAGCGAGAACAGCACGGAGTTTTCGTTACGCTGGCCGGTCATGCGCTGCGGCGCGGAGGCTGCGCCGATCGCGCCTGCGCCGAAACCTCCGAGTGACGGGCCCGGCTCGGTCTCCCGCCCTGCTTCTGCGTGTAGGTCCTCCGAATCGGTGGGGGTAGGGCTCTCGTCGTAGCTCGCGAACATGCCGCCGCCGGCATCGATCTCGCCCGTCGGCTCCCGTCCCCCATCGCTGAATAGATCGCCTGCCGTACCAAAAGACGAGGTGTCGTCGACGGATGCCGACGAGCGTTTTGCGTGCGCCGCCGCGCCCCCGAAGACCTGAGCTAGCTCCGGGACGTCACCGGCGATCTTCCAATCGTCGAAGCCTTCCTTCCACACGTAGGAATCCAAACCCACGCTGCCCTTGGCGAAGAGCTGACTGAGCTGGATCGGCGGCAACGGACCTTTCTGCTCGCCGTCGACCACGATGTACCAGGTGGCCTCGGTGCCCGGATCCTGGAACGACCCTGCGCCGTCCAACGGATGCGCTCCCGTCTGATCGCCGCGCACTTCGAGCACCGAAGAACACTTCTTGCATCGGATCTTGAAGATTTTTCCAGCGACCTTCTCGTCGGCGATCGAGTATTTGGCTCCGCAACTGTCGCAAACGATCTTCATCTTTCGCCCCCATCTCGCCCGGGCGCCGAGGCGCCGGATCGAAGATTCCCCTTTAGGACCGCGATCATAGCGGCCCTGTCCTGTGCCGAGCAAGAACTCCACGAAGGGTCTGCTCGCCCGTTTGGACCCCAAGGTGGCCCAGTCCTTGGGTATTTTTAGTTCACGATCACCAGCTCGGTGCCGTCTTGGCCGCAGAACACGTGGGATGGAGCGTGACGTACCCCACATTCCGGACAGATCTTGCTCGCTTCGATCTTCAGCGGGAAGCGGGCCGAGCTGGCGGCTCCATACAGCCCGTAGGGCACCAGCTCCTCCGCGTCCTCCGGGCAGAAGCTCGCATCTGCGGGGTAGCCTCGCCGGCAGGCAGGGCAGATCATCCCCTGGACGAAGGACCCGGCGTTCAGGCCCTCGACCAGCGCTGCGCCGTCCCGAAAGCAGAAGCGATTTTGCGCGGGGTAGTCCGACAGACACACCGGGCAGCTTCGGGTGGGATGGGAGTCCGGCTCGGGCCGCTGCCGGGCCGGAGCTTCGGCCTTCGCGGTGGGCTCCGACTTCACATCCGCGCCCGCTCTTTTTCTGCGCTGCCTGCGGACCGCGAGCGATGCCAGAGTTGCGAGCGCGATCACCAAGGTGACGACGGACCAGGCCATGTTTCAATTGTGCCGGATCGTTCCGGATACTGGCCACAAAAAAGCCCGGGAGGCAGGCTCCCGGGCTTCGTTGCGTGATTTCGAGGCTCGCCGACGAGCTAGAGCTTCTTCACGGCCTCGGTCAGCTCGGGCACCGCCTCGAAGAGGTCGGCGACCAGAAAGTAGTCGGCGACCTGCGCGATGGGAGCTTCCTTGTCCTTGTTGATCGCGACGATGGTCTTGCTGCCCTTCATGCCCGCCAAGTGTTGGATGGCGCCGGAAATGCCGATCGCGATGTAGAGCTTGGGGGCGACGACCTTGCCCGTCTGACCGACCTGCAGCTCGGGCGCTACATAGCCTGCGTCGCACGCCGCGCGCGAGGCGCCCATGGCCGCGCCGAGGGCATCGACCAGCGGCTCGACGATGTTGGTGAAGTTCTCGGCGCTCTTCAGAGCCCGACCGCCGGCCACCACGATGTCGGCCTCGCTCAGATCCGGACGCTCGCTCTTCACGACTTCGACCCCGAGGAACTCGACCTTGTCGGCTGCGGGATCGGTCTGAATCGCAACCTCCTCGACTGGGCTCGAGCCACCCGACTCCTGCGCCGCGTCGAACTCCGACTGACGCACGGTGACGACCTGCTTGTCGGTCTTGATTTCGACGGTTCCAAAGACGTTGCCCGCGTACATCGGACGCGTGTAGGAGAGATTGCCTCCTTCGGTATGCACCGCCGAGATGTCGGAGGCGACTCCGGCCCCGAGCTTCGCGGCAACGCGAGGGAGCAAGTCCTTGCCGAACGCGCTCGCGCAAGCGACCAGGACATCGTAGCCCTTGCCCGCCTCGGCGACGGTTGCAGCGTACTTCTCACAGGTGTAGCCGCCCGGGATTTCGGCCTTCAGCACCTTGCCCGCGCCATAGCCGGTGAGCTCCTCGGCTGCTCCGCCTGCCCCATCTCCGATGGACAGGATGTCGAACGAGCCGCCAGTTCCTTCGGCGATCTGCTTTGCCGCCGTGATGGCGCTCTGGGTGGTCTTGCGTGCCTTGCCCTCAAGCAACTCGGCAACGACGAGAACATTAGCCATGATGGGTGCTTCCTTTCCGTTTCTCGAGGGTTAGATGACCTTGGCGGTGTTGTGGAGCTTGTCGACGAGCTCCGCGACGTCCTCGACGAATGTCGTCTCACCGGAACGCGCGGGCGGCAGCTCGAACTTGGTGTAGTTCAGCGCCTTGGTGGTGTCGACGCCCAAGTCGCTCAGCGACATCTGGTCGATCGGCTTTTTCTTGGCCTGCATGATGCCCTTGAGGGATGCGTAGCGGCCGCCGACCTCGAGCTTCGCGTATTGATGGTCATCCGGAGTCACGCCGTTTTTCACGGAGTCCGGTTGGAGGATGCGGTCGGACGTGGTGAGGACCGCTGGGCCGGTCACCTTGACGGTGGCCACACCGGTATCGAGCTCGCGCTGAACCTCGAGCGTCTTGCCATCGTCGTTGGTCTTGATCTTCATCGCGTAGTTGATGATCGGCCAACCGAGCTTCTCCGCGAGCTTGGTGCCTGCCACGTTCGAGTCACCGTCGGCTGCCTGCTTGCCCATGACGACTAGATCCGGGCTCTCCTTGTCGACGACGGCCTTGAGCACCGACGCCACGATGTCCGAGTCGAGCCCTACGTCTTGCCCGTCCACCAGGATTCCGCGCTCTGCGCCCTTGGCGAGCCCTTCGCGGATGATTCTCTGCGTGTGCTCGTCGTTCGGTCCGATGGAGACCAACACGACTTCTCCGACACGTGCGTTCTTTTCCGCGGCATTCTCGGTCAATCGCAGGGCGGCCTCGAGGCTCCAATCGTCGAACGGATTCATTTTCCATTCGAGCCCTTCGGATGTGACGGACGTGCCGTCGGCGCTCACCTTGAGCTTGCTTGCGTTGTCCGGATCCGCAACGCGCTTGATGGATACGAGGATCTTCACGCTTCCTCCTGGATCAAAGAGCCCTCAGGCCAATAACTACCGAAAAACGCTGGCGATCTAGGAGCGTTTTGCCGTGCTGTCAAGGAGCGCCATCGAGCGCTTCTCGGACGAAGGCTTTGACTTCCTCGAGGCTCGTGACCGTTCGCACGCGCCCGGGGAGCCGCGTCTGGCCTTCATGCGCCACGTGTGAAATAGAAGCGCGGCATGGGAAGAGACGCAAGAGCCGCCCGGTACGCTCTGGTCACTGGCGGTAGCAGCGGGATCGGTCTCGAGACGGCGCGCGGGCTGTTGCCCCATTTCGACGTCGTCGGCATCGTAGGCCGGAACAGCGACCGACTTGCAGAGGCCGCCGAGGATCTGCGCTCTGAAGGGGGTCGCGTCGAAACGTTTCAGGCAGATTTCTCGTCTTTGGCGGAAGTTCGTGATCTCGCAGCCGAGGTCGAGTCACGATTCGATTCGCTGAGCGTGTTGGTGAACAACGCGGGGGTCTGGCACAAGCAGCGCACGCTCAGCAAGGATGGCTACGAAGACACGTTCGCGGTGAATCACTTGGCCCACTTCCTACTGACCAACGAGCTCAAGGACCTGCTCGTGGCTGGAGCGCCGTCTCGCGTGGTGAACGTGTCGTCGTCCATGCACTTCCGGCCGAAGTCACTCCACTGGGAGGACCTCATGTTCGAGAAAGGGTGGCGGGGCTTCTGGGTCTACGGGCACTCGAAGCTCGCCAACGTCGTCTTTTCGAACGAGCTCGCCCACAGGTGGAAGGATCTCGGCATCACCTCGAACGCTCTCAACCCGGGCAACGTGCGCAGTCACATCACACGCAACAACGCCTTTCTGAATGCGCTTCACCGTTCGCCGATCGCGCGGATGCTCATCATGTCCGAAGCGGAAGGCGCGCGAACATCGGTCCGCCTCGCCACGGCGCCCGAGCTCGAGGCCGTCACCGGACGCTATTTCGACAGGGAAAAAGAGCTGAAGCCGAGTAAGGCCGCGAACGATCCGGAGGATTCACGACGCTTGTGGGAGATCAGCGAGCGCTTGGTGAAAGACGCCCTCGAGTAGCGGCGGCGAGGTTTTCTCCGGGGCATTTCACAAGCAACGTCCCTGCAACATTTCGATTCGGGCTGCTGGTAGGCAGACCCGCCTTGGGCTAGCGTTGCGCCCCATGTCGAGGCGCGAGCTTTCCCTTCTGGTCGTCTGCCTAGTGGCTTTCGTCGGCGCATGCGACACCGGCGCAGGGCGCATCGACGAGGCGTGCCGTTCGAACGACGACTGTGAAGAGACGGAGCTGTGCGCCACTGGAATTTGCGAGAACGGGCTCGGCCAATGCATCCCCGTCCCCGAGTCGTGTCCGGATACGGTGAGCCTCGTCTGTGGCTGCGACGGTCGCACGTACCAAAACGACTGCCTCGCCGCACAAGCCAAGGTCCGCCTCGCGACCGTCCAGGCATGCCTGTGCGCAGACGGCTCGGAGTGCGTCGATGGGCAATTCTGCGCGCTCGAAGACAGTTGTTCGAATGCGGGGAGCTGTTTGCCGAGACCCGAAGCTTGTGACCCGAGCGACACCCAGCAGGTCTGCGGCTGCGACGGCGTCACCTACGACAACGAGTGCTCGGCGTTCCAGGCCGGGGTTCGCGTTTCGGCGCTCGGATCGTGCGAGTGCGACACCAACGTGGACTGCGCGCCCGACGAATACTGCGACGAGACGACCTGTGATGGACCCGGCGTGTGCGAGGTTCGTCCCGCAAGCTGTCCTCCGCCGGACGACGAGTCGGTCACCGGCTGCGACGGTGTGATCTACGACAGCGCCTGCATTGCCGCGTCCGAGGGCATTCGCGTCCGGCCCTGAGTGCGGCGCTCAGCGGGCGCGCAGTCCTTCCAGGAACAAGCTCGCGCAATGGGTCGCGGCCTTTCGCAGTGATGCAGGGTCGGCTTCGCCGAGCGCCCAAGTCAGCAGTATCGCGTCGAGCGCGCCAAAGAGCCCCCGGGCGACCACGCGAGGATTGAGATCCTTGCGGAACGCGCCCTGCTTCTGACCATCGCGAACGAGCCCTGCGATCACGTCGATGTACTCCATGAAGAGCGGCGTCGCGTATTGCTTGAGCAGCGTCGAGGACTGCCGCAGATTGACCGTGATCACCTCCGCGAGATCGCGCTGCTCCTCCAACAACCCGAGCTGGAGCTCGATGATGCGGCTCACCCGTCGATCGAAGGGCTCGTCGGATGCGGCGACGTCCCGAAGGATGGCGAGCAATTGCTGAATGCCTTCCTCGAAGATGGTGATGAGGACGTCGTCCTTGTTCTCGAAATACAGGTAGATGGTCCCATCCGCGACTCCCGCAGCCTTGGCGATTTCGCTCACCCTCGTCGCGTAGAAGCCGTTTTTCGCGAACACCTTGACGGCGGCTTTCAGGATGCGCTCTCGCTTCTCGGGCGTGGCGCCCTTGCGCTTGCTCGCTGTTGAATGAACCGCCATTCAGCTGCGGGTATCACAGTCGCAGGCTTGGGGTCAAACGACCGCTATCCCGGCGGCTCTCGACCCCGAAGCAGGCGGCCGATGTTCGATGCGTGCCGGACCACGATGAGCATCCAAAGCCCCAGCGCGAGACGGGCGGGCCAGTCTGCTCCGTAGATCACCACGGCGAGCGCCGCCGCGAGGGTCGCCGACGAGAGAGAAGCAACGCTGGCTCGCCGGCTCGTCTTCTTGACGACGACCCAGGTGGCGAACGTTGCCACGCCGATCGGTGGAAGCGCCGCCAGGAGGACGCCGGCGGCCGTGGCCGCTCCTTTGCCCCCGCGCAGGCCATGCCAGATCGGGAAGCAATGCCCGACCACGGCGGCAATGCCCACCGCCGTGATCCACGGCCATGGCAGATCGAAGACCCATCGCGCCAGCGCGACTGGCGCCAGGCCCTTGAGCAGGTCGAGGATCAAGACCTTGCGGCCCATTCCTGGGCCTAGTGCCCGACCCACGTTCGTCGCGCCTACGTTCCCGCTTCCGATGCTTCGCAGGTCGATGCCCTGTTGCGATGCCGCAATCAGGCCGAACGAGATCGATCCGACGAGATACGCTGCGACGGTGAGCAGAGCGCCAAGCACCGAGCCAGGATACAGCCGAGCGGTTGCGTTCGGCGTAGGTTTTTTGCTCGCGAGAGCGCGCTACCCGTAGCCTCGGGGCTGATGGGATGGAGTGAAAACCGTGAGACTTTGATCCCGGTTGGGCTCGATGGAGAGCTGGTCGCCGAGGAGGAAGTCTTGCCCGCCTTCATCACTGGCATTGCTGAGCACGGGCTGCGTCTCGATTCACTCGCCATTCTGGCCAACCGGTCGAGTAACCGCGTGCATCTGCAGCTGACCCTCCCGGGCGAACCCCGTCCTTTGTGGATCGGCGCCGAGGTGATTCGGGATCGAGACGGCTTCTTGCTCCACGAAGTGGTGGTCCGATTCGTCTTCATGGCCGACGCCGATCAGCGCCGTCTCGAGCGATGGGTTCGGAAGAGATTGAACGCGATGACCGCGCCGGCCGGCGAGCTTCGTCACGCAGCATGACGGCCGACCTCGATCGCGGCTCGCCCGATCCTCAGAGCTCGAGAGGCGGGTCGCCGAGCCAGGTGCGTTCCGAGCCGCGTGTAGGACTCATCTCCCGGAGCGCTTCGTTGCTTCCGGCTGGCTCTCCTTTCGGTTGGAGCGCGCGGGATCGGAGCTCGTACGTGCAGTTCCTCACCGCACTCTTGATGATCATCGTGACG
The DNA here is from genome assembly GCA_035466435.1 of Polyangiales bacterium. Taxonomy (GTDB): domain Bacteria; phylum Myxococcota_A; class Polyangia; order Polyangiales; family Houyiibacteriaceae; genus SG8-38. The sequence goes on from DATIUW010000124.1 coordinate 44,157, forward strand.
ACCTCTTTCGTGCTGTTCGATGGCTGGCCCTTTCTGCTCGAGCGTCCCCGAAACGAAGGGGCTCTTCGCACGACCAGTATGCTGGCCATCGCCGCCACGGTGTTTTGGATTGGGCTCTACCTCTGGACCCGGCGATGGCATCAGAACCACGTAAACGGCTTTTCTTGGCTGCTTTTCGGGACCATCGCAGCCCACATCATCACCAGCACGGCCGTCTGTTACGCCATCGGTCCGTACAGCGCAGCAAGCGGTCTCATCATGGTGGCTGCTCTTCTCATCGGCATGGTGCTGCTACGCAGACGGGCCTTGTGGATCGCGGTCCTCGGCTGGTTCGTGTCGATGTTCGTGATGCACTTCGCGAGCAAGGCGGGGTTGCTGCCCTTTCTGTCGTTGTTCGAGGCATCGTTCGATCAGCCGATCTTCGCAAAAGTGGCCGCAGAGCGTGCGGCGGCAGCGGCTCTCATCTACATCCCCCTCGCCATCGTGATGGACCATCTGATCAGCGTGTGGCGCAAGGACGAGCGCAGCTTGTACGAGGCTGCCCAGCTCGACTCGCTGACCGGGGCCTATACCCGTGGTTACGCGATGGAAGTGATGCAGCGCGTCCTGACGAGAGCCCGGAGCGGGGACAAGCGCTTTGCCGTACTGATGCTCGACCTCGACCACTTCAAGCGGATCAACGACGCGCACGGTCACGCGCGTGGCGACCTGGTGCTCCAAGAGACCACGCGCGCCGTGCAGTCGACGCTACGCGCGGACGACGTCGTCGGCCGTTTCGGTGGAGAGGAGTTCGTCGTTCTTCTCCCAGGCGCGGACCTGCAACAAGCCATCGGCGCGGCGGAACGATGTCGTGTCGCGGTGGAGAGCATGGAGATCCCGGGGACGCCTTACCTCGCGGTCACGGCCAGCGTAGGCGTGGCGGCGTTTCCCGACCACGGCGAGGATCTCGATACGCTGCTCAAAGCCTCCGATCGGGCCATGTACAGCGCCAAAGCAAACGGCCGCAATCGGGTCGAGAGCGCGCGGGCGCAGAAGGCGGTGATGTAAGTGTATGTAGGTTCATGCCCCGTGAGGGTGCATGGACGGAGCCGGACTGCACCGGTGAGCCAACCTCGGCGAGTCTGTGGGCCGTGATTACCTTGACTTCCCGGGGGTCGGACCGTAGTACAGCCGCCGCCGTGATGCTGGCGTAGCTCAATTGGTAGAGCACCGGTTTTGTAAACCGGCGGTTATGAGTTCAAGTCTCATCGCCAGCTCTACCGAGAAAGGCATGTTATCAGGGAGGGTTGCCCGAGTGGCCAAAGGGAGCAGACTGTAAATCTGCCGGCTTATGCCTACGGTGGTTCGAACCCACCACCCTCCACCAGGACAGGAAAACCAAAGACAGATTATGCGGGTGTAGCTCAGTTGGTAGAGCGTCAGCCTTCCAAGCTGAATGTCGCCGGTTCGACCCCGGTCGCCCGCTCCAATATACGACCCCCCAAAGGTGAAGATCAGCGCGAATCAGGTTATGCCCAGGTAGCTCAGTGGTAGAGCACCTCCTTGGTAAGGAGGAGGTCGTGAGTTCGAGCCTCATCCTGGGCTCCGTGAGCCCACCAAACCTCACAGACAATGACGAAGTAGGAAACGAACGATGGCTAAAGAAAAGTTTGTCCGGGACAAACCACACATCAACGTAGGCACGATCGGTCACATCGACCACGGCAAGACGACGCTGACGGCAGCGATCATGAAAGTGATGGCGGACCGGCACGGAGGCGAGGTCAAGAG
>DATIUW010000125.1:0-7510 GCA_035466435.1 Polyangiales bacterium
GCCACCGCCTGCGGGTCCGCCAAAGAAGTGCGCGCGGCCCTGCACGTAGCAACCGACTGGGGCTATCTCGAGCGCACCACCGCCGCCCTCCTCGAGCAACGGCTCGATACCGTCTGCACCATCACCTGGTCGCTGGCCAACCGACGTTGACCTTCAAGGTCCGCGGTGCGAGGACCGAGGTTCGAGGACCGCGTGGGCCTGACACTGTCGCTGGCACTGGCGCTGGCACTGGCGCTGGCACTGTCGCTGGCGCTGGCGCTGATACTGTCGCGGACACGGCCGCTGACCCGAAGCCCGCCCGTGCTGACGCCTACATGGAAGCGCGAAATTGGCATCATTCAGGGGCGGATTTGGGGGGTATGCCACCCGGGTGGCTATCCTGAGAACGTAACGTGGAGCACAAGGAGCAAACGGACGTGGAGCAACTCGTGCTCTGCTTGCAGGACGGCATCGCGGGCAGCGAGCACGTCGATCCGCGCGAGGCGCTCGGCCTGACCGCGGATGCAGCCGACGCTCATGTCGCGCGCGCGTTGGTGCGTGCGCTCGCGGAGCACGACCTGGAGCAAATCGGCACTCATGAAGTCGCTCCCCAAGCAGCGCGGCATCCTTCCGTCAGGCCGCCCACCGAAGTCGCAGCGGATCCGTCCTTCCTCGGCCGCTTGAGCACGACGGGCTCAGCCGAGCTGTCGGTCGCGCGGATCGACGACATCGCGACGATTCTCGCAGTCTTGCGCGCAGGGTCGCGGCGGCAACGACGCGCGGCCCTAGGCACTCTCCGTGAGCGCCTGCGAGATCGCCGCACGGTGTCTAGCGACGCGCTCCGCCAGGCGGTGCAGACCCTACTCGAGCTCCGGGACGTCGAGCTCGGATCCGAGCTGGCCCAGATTCGGTCCGAGCTGCCAGGAACGCAGGGGCGCGAGGCTCGCAACGAGCACGAGCAATGGAAGCGTCTCGCGGCGCGAGTGGAGAGCTCGATTGCAGCGTTCTGGGATGGTCAGTCGAGCGTCGAGCCCATCCAAGCCTTGCCAGGAGACCAAAGGGCGCTGCTGTTGATGCGAATTGGCGAGCTTTCGGACCTGGTCGTTCACCACATCAACGCGATCATCGAAGGAAGCGACGGTTGCACGACGCTCGAATCGCGCATCGGTCTGCTCGCGTCGTTGCGTTACGCGACGGACACGCGCTTGGTTCCTGCGCTGATCGCGGTTCTCGAGGCAGAACGAGGCGAGCTGGTAGCCCGGGCTGCACGTGTGCTCGGTGGAATCGACGACGCGCGGATCCATCCAGCCTTGGTGGAGCGCTTCGAACGCAGCTTCATGGAAGAGGAAAGACTGGCGCTCGCCGCCTCGCTCGGGATGCTGGGCGACCACCGCGGCGCGTCAGAGGTTCGGGGCTCCCTAGAGGAGGACCACCCTCGGCTGCTGCTTCAAGCGCTCGAGGCCATGGAGAGCCTCGGGTCGGCGGAGCACACGGACCTGGTGATGAAGTTTCTCGATCATCCCGACGTGGTGATCGCGACCCAGGCCGTACGTACGGCAGGGCGCATCGGTGACGGTCGCGTTCTCGACGAGCTCACCGAGAAATACAACGCGACTTCCGTGCCGGCGCTTCGGGCGGCAATCGAAGACGCCCTCTCGGCGGTCGCAGCGCGTATGGAGCTGAGGGGCGAGGAAGCCGCGAAAATCGACTGGTCCGAGGTCGGGAACAAGCCGGATCCACGCAAGAGCAGACGAGACAGCTTTGCAGCGATCGTCCTCGGGTGGCGGGATTATTTCATGGGAAGCGTGTGGTTGTTGCTCGGCAGGTTGAGCTGGGCCATCGCGCGGTTCGAGTCAGCCGCGGCGAGGCGCAACGCTTGGATCGTGCCTCTGATCGGCATCGGCATGGCGTTCGCAAGGCGAGAGCAATACGCGCTGGCGCTGCCCGCGTTCCGGCGCGCCATCGAGATCGACCGACCGCGAATCGAGCGCAATCCCATCCTGGTTCGCGCCATGGCGAAATCCTTCCTTCACCGTGCCGAACAAGTCGAAAGGGAAGGTCGGAGCGACGTGGCGCGCGGGCTGGTTGGCGAGGTGCTAGCGCTCGATCTGAGGCGGGCGCCGGGCACCGTTCGCTTCGAGCTGAAACGAAAACACGAAGCCTTCAGACGGGAGGAGCATCCCCATGTCGATTCTGCTGCGTGACGCGGCGGCTCGATATCTTCGCGCCAGGGGCCCCACGGTCACGGATGGCGCCGTTCAGCGCGTGAGCGTGGAGGTCGATCTCGATGGTCGCGTGGAAACGGTGATGCTCAGCTTTCGAGATGGCTCGCTCTGCTGTGTCTCGAGCGACGGTCAGAACGACGGCCCTCACGCCTTGGCCGCGTTGCAGTTCATCGCCGCGTCGGAGCGACATGACGAGCCGCCCCTGGTCTCGCTCGACCCGGCTGCCCCTACGCCGCAGGAAACACCCGAACAGCCGGAGCTGGCGGAAGCCCTCGACGATCTTCTCACCGCGATTGCGCGGGTGGGAGCCGACAAAGCCGGCTATGCGCCATCGGTCGATGCGGCGATCGAACGGGTCGTCCAAATCGCACCGCAGCCGACGCCTCCCGGACTGGCGCGTTTCGTCGGCCGGCTGCAACAGGAAATGCGTTCGGGCGAGATCTGGCGCATCGCCCGAGTGCTCGAAGGGGCATCGCAGCTCGTCGAAGCCCTACGCGCGCCTGACGTGACACGCGACGCCGAACAGCGCATCGACGCTTGGTTGGGGCCTCGACCTGGCACGAAACCGAGTGTGGAGCTGCTCTACGACCGCACCATGATCGAAGTGGGCCGCGAGTGGCTCGTGTGCACGGACCGTGCGCGCATCGAACGGCGGTACCTCGTCGACGCCCAATCCGGCGCCGTTTACCGGGAGGACCGCCCGAGGAACGCCTCCGCCTCACTCGGACCCTGTCCCCGCGAGCTACGGGTCGGACTCGCGGAGGTCGAAGCCGGCCCATCGCCAAAACGAATCAGGGTTCTGCAATACGAAGTCGAGCCCGACGTGTCTGCCGAATCGTGGGACCGGGTGCGGCAGGTGGCCAATCGCAGCATCGCGCAGCTCACCGAGAATTATCGCAGCTCCGTGCGAGCCTATCCCGCGCTGGGGGAGCCGTTCGGCGTGATCGCGCCCTACCGGATCGAAACCCACGACGTATTCAAAGCCTTCGATTCCGACGGCCATCAGCTCGTCCTGGACAGAACGGAACGCCGAGGCGCCGTTCTCGCGTTCTACGAGCTGCTCGCCCGCGGCGAGGAGCCGACCTGGCTGGCGGGTCGTCTCACGGATACCGGAGCCACGCTGTGCCTCGTTCCGTTCGCGTTGGGCACTCGCAGCCGGCCTTACGTTCGACTCTGAGGCCTCGATCCGAGCATCGCCGTTTCTGGGTTAACGAATCGAGGCGCAAGGCATACGTGCTATGAGTCTCCGACGACCGCCTATGGAACCAGTACCCCAAACCCGCGCTCCTTCCAGACGTTCCCTTCACGGCCGTCGACTCCCACTCGCTCGAGGCAGCGAGCAGTTGGAGCAGCTCCGTCGGGTGCATCTGGCCCGAGAGTTCCAAGATGTCCTGGCGACCCAGGAGCTATGGCCTCTGCGCGCTACGTCGATCGATGTGCTGCAGATCAACGTCGGAAAGCTGTGCAATCAGACCTGCCGTCATTGTCACGTCGACGCCGGCCCCGACCGAACCGAGATCATGACCCGTGAGACGGCAGAGCAGTGCGTGGATGTCCTTCGCAGAGCACCGATTCCGAGCGTCGACATCACGGGTGGTGCTCCGGAGCTCAACCCCAGCTTCCGTTGGCTCGTCGAGCAATGCGCGTCGCTCGGCAGGCACGTCACCGATCGATGCAACCTCACGATCCTCGAGAGCGGCGCCCACCGTGATCTCCCGGAATTCCTAGCAGCACATCGAGTCGAGCTGGTCTGCTCGCTGCCACACTATCAGCAGGCGTGTACCGACACGCAGCGGGGCGATGGCGTATTCGAAAAGAGCATCCGCGCGCTACGTCGGCTCAACGATTTGGGGTACGGCGACGGGAAGTCCGGCTTGCGGCTGGTCTTGGTGACCAACCCGATCGGAGCAGTGCTTCCGGCAGCGCAAGGCTGCCTCGAGGTCGAATGGAAACGGGAGCTGAAGCGGCTTCACGACGTGTCCTTCGACTCGCTCTACACGATCACCAACATGCCGATCAGTCGGCATCTCGAGTGGCTTTTCGAATCGGGTCAGCTCGAGAGCTACATGGAGCTCTTGGTCGAATCCTTCAATCCTCAGGCGGCGTATGGCTTGATGTGCCGCAACACGTTGTCGGTAGGTTGGGACGGTCGCCTCTACGATTGCGATTTCAACCAGATGCTCGACATTCCAGTCTCTGACGAGGCACCCAGGCACATCCGCGATTTCGATCGAACCGCGCTGGAAGCGCGCATGATCCAGACCAACCGGCACTGTTTCGGCTGCACCGCAGGCGCCGGATCGAGCTGCACAGGCGCGACCGCTCAAGGCGCCTGAATCGAAAACGAGATCAAGCGGGCATCGGGAGTCAAGCTCGATTGTCCGGGAACGCCCACACCGTCGACTCCATTGCTATCGACACCCATGGTGCACTCGAGCGCGACGGAAAGACCTTGGATGCTCAGTCGAATCCCGTTCGGCCCGAGCGGATCCGCGAACACCGCAGGCGGTAGGCTCCAGGTGCCGTCACCGTCGAGCGTGGCGCCCGTTCCCTGGTCGGCCCAGCCGAACAGAACGTCTCCATCCTGCGCCGCCACGTACTGGCCAACCCGAGACGCCAAGGGTAGGGAGAGCCCATCCGTGACACAGAATCCGTTGATGGCGCACTGATTGAGCTTGGTCGCCGTCCCGCCGTCCAGCGTGGCGCAGGTCCCGCCCGCCGAGCAATCATCGCTGACCGGAACGTCGATGAATCTGCCGCAAGGATTGGTGGGGCCGATCGGTACGCAATCGGCATTTCCGCGCCGTCCCGGCACACCTGGCAAATCATTGACCGGATCGCAGGCAGCGTCCGAGTCGACTGCGCATCGATACGCGAGGGGGGCCGAGACCAAGCTCACGTCGTCACCCGTCGCACCCGTGCGAACCTGCACCGTAGCCTGTAGGTCGATCAGGTTGATCCGGGTGGCGCCACCGGGAATCACCCACTGCACTGCGTCCAAAAGCGCCTCCGAGACGAGCGCGGCACCGCTGAGATCGGCAACGAAGGATTGCCCGGCAACGGGCGCGCCGGGCGCCACCGTGAGCTCGAAGGGCAGTAGCGAGACGTCTCCGAATTCGTCGCTGCAGCCAAGCGTCAGGACTTCGGTCTCGGGAAACGGCTGACCGCCGATGCTGATGCAGCTCCCGTTCCCATCGCACCGATTCCCGCCATCCTGATCACAAACCGTGCCCTGAGGCAGAGCGGTTTGGGGTCTGCAAGCGTCGGCCTGGCAGTCTGGAGCCGTCGTACATTGATTGCCGTCGTCTGCGCAGTCCGAATCCTCGACACATTGCACACAGGCACCCTGTCCATCGCAGACGGTGCCTCCGTCCTGCCCACACGGCGTTCCCCGAGGCTCGTTCGTTCCTCCGATGCAGTCGCCCGTGAAAGGGTCGCAAAGCGAATCGGAAGCACATTGATTGTCGTCGCTACAGTCCACCGCTGGGGGGCCTTCGCACGAATCGAGCTCTGGCGTCTCGATGGGAAAGCAGATCTGGCTGCTGGCGGCATTGGGCACGATGGCACCTTGGTTGCCGAGCATGCCGCCGACGCATTCGAACCGAACGAACGCTCCGTTCGAAGCGACGGCCCGGATTCCGGTGCGCAGAGGCGGAGCCCCGATCGCCGAAGGCGGATTCGCGCCACCTACGTCGAAGCACGTCTGTCCGGAGGTCGCAGCCTTGTACCTCGCCTTGAAAATGGGATTCAAGGGTACGAGCACGTCACCGGTCGCGATGTTCGCACAGGCAGCCGGCTGACACCCCGACCTGCATGCGCATTCGCATCGTCCGTTCGGGCCGCAAGCTTGACCGAACTCGGCGAGCGGACAGTCGCCGTCCACGACGCACACGCTTCCGCCAGAGTCTCCCTCATTTGGAGCTTGTGGAATGGGCAACGTCACGGGGATGGTGCCCCGCGTCGTGCTCACGGGCGAGCCTGACAGCACACCCTCGGTGACGACTTCAGCTCCGGCCGACGTGATCTCCAAGCTCGTCAACTCGGTGGGGAATACCGCTATCAAACCGAACTGCAGAAACTCGCGGGGGACCGACAAAGTGGTTCGGATGTCTGCGGTGAACGCTTGCGCCGCGCGAATCGCAGAGGGCGCTACCGTCATGTCCATCGGGATCTCCCAATACGATGGGGACACCGGGTTGTCGCACACCATGGGCACGAGCTTTTGCTGCGGGAGCACGGCGACGCATTCACCCTGAAAGCACTGACCGGAAGCGCAAGGCGTCCCGTCCGGGAGCGGGTCGGGAATCGGACAGGCATTGTCCTCGCAGACGGCGGCCGCGCGGCAATCTTGGGGCGGGAAAAAGCGCGCGCATTGGGCGTCCTCGTTGCAGACCACGCAGTTGCCTTCACCGTCGCAGAAGAACCCGCCGTCCTGTCGACAGGGCGTGTCGATCACCTTGTCGATCCCGCCCCCGGTGCAAACGCCCATGAGCGTATTGCAGACCCCATCGATGGTGCATTCGTTCCCATCATCACAGCCGACCTCATTGCAGTCGAGCCCTGCATCGCCGTCGATCATGCCGCCCACGCCGCCTGCGCCCCCAGCACCCGCATCTCCGGCGACGCCGCCACGGCCACCCGATCCTGCGACTCCGCCATCGGGAACGTCGAAGCTGATGGAATCGGAGCAGCCCGCCGAAAACGCAATACCCGTCACCAGCAGCGCAAACCCAAATCGAGGCCAGGTGGTCATCGGGCTAGGATACATCAGAATGGCACACATGCCCGACGCGACGACGTCCACGCCGACCATCGACTCCGACCATCCCGCTGTCATCGCATTCGCGGCCGAGCACACCAGAGGATCGCGAAGCGCCAAGGAGCGAGCCGTGCGCCTCTACTACGCGGTCCGCGACGGCATTCGCTACGACCCATACTCACTGGTTTTGACCGTCCCAGGGCTGCGCGCGAGCACCACCCTCGCGAACATGCGCGCATGGTGTGTCCCCAAAGCGGTCCTGCTGGCCGCATGCTGCCGTGCGGAAGGCATCCCGGCGCGCCTCGGCTTTGCGGATGTCCGCAATCATCTCTCCACTGAACGGCTGCGCCAATTCATGAAGACCGACGTCTTCTACTGGCACGGCTATACGGCCATCGAGCTCGAAGGCCGATGGATCAAGGCGACTCCGGCGTTCAACGTCGAGCTCTGCAACAAGCTTCGGATCAGGCCGCTGGAGTTCGATGGCACCGAGGATTCCATCTATCACCCGTTCGACCTCGAAGGCCGACGGCACATGGAGTATCTG
>DATIUW010000126.1:0-14709 GCA_035466435.1 Polyangiales bacterium
GATGATCGACCATTGCACCGCCGATTTCATCTCCTTGGCGTCGAGCCTGTAACCAGGATGGAAGCGCGACCTGAACCGGTGGAAGTACACGTAGTACGCAACCGAAGCGATCAGGAAAAAGTACAGCATCCCGAACACCGCGAATACGACGAACATCACGCCGGGGGTGTCCGGCAAGCCCAGGAGGTTTGCTATCACAGTGCCGTTAATATCCCGTCCGAGCGGCTTGTAAAGAGAGTGGCGAAGGTCTCGGCCAGGCATTTTGGTCGCAAATTTCGGCTCTTTTGTCGTGAAGTACGTGCCGGCAACCGTTCGAGGCATACTGGCAACCGTTCACCCGAGCCTGGGCACCGTTGGGCAGGTTTTTCGGACCGGCGAGGGCGATGGGCCTACATTCCCGGACGAGCTTGGTGGCGAATGGCGCCGGTTCAGGAGGATAGTTTGGGCGAGAGCTTCCGCTTCCCGGGAATCCCCGTCGGTTGGTACACGGTGGCGACCTCGCGAGAGGTCAAGGCCGGCCGTGTGTTGGCTGTGAAGTACTTCGGCCAAGAGCTGGTGCTCTATCGAACCGAGTCTGGCGAGGCGCGTCTGACCGATGCGTATTGCCCGCACATGGGCGCCTATCTCGGCACGGCCAGCGTGCAGGGAGAGAACCTGCGCTGCCCGTTTCACGGCTTCGAGTTTGGTGGCGACGGTCGCTGCGTTCGCGCCTACGGGAAATCCGTCCCGAGGAAGGCGAAGCTAGAGACTTGGGCGGTCCGCGAGCACAACGGCTTCATATTCGCGTGGTACCACCCCGAGCGAACCGAGCCGGAGTGGGAAATTCCCGTGCTGCCTGGTCCCGGCGAAGGCTGGACGAGCTTTCGAACGCGAAGACGCGAGCTTGCTAGCCATCCACAGGAGACGAGCGAAAACAGCGTCGACGTCGGTCACTTCCTCCACCTCCACAACTTCACCGATGCCTGGTACGAGGGCGATCTCGACATTCAGGGGCATCTGCTGAAGGGCGCCTATGGGTTGAAGTACCGGCTTCCTGGCGTCGATCCTCTGACCGCATTGTTCAACGTCGAGGTTCACGGCTTGGGCTACTCGCTCGTTCGGATCCGCGTTCCGCGCTTCGACGCCGAAATCAACCTCTTGGTGCTGTCGAGCCCGGTCGACGCAGACAACATCGTCTTTCGCACCTCAGTCGCCATGAAGAAGTGGGGACCGAGCGCCTTGACCCATTTGATTCGCGAGCTCGCGTCGCTCGGCGTTGCGAGAGAAATCAGCCAAGACGCGCCCATCTGGGAAGCCAAGCGCTACGTCGAAAAGCCAGTGCTCGCCGAAGGCGACGGTCCGATCGCCGAGTACCGCCGCTACTGCAAGCAGTTCTATCCCGAGCAGGCCGTTCGCACCGCCAAGCTCCCCGTAGTCGCCGCATAGGCGGGGACACGTAAGCCCTCTAAAAACGTTTTATTTTCGGGCGCTTACGAAGCACACCGCGAAAACTCAATCAGGGTGCGTGTCCCCCTATTCGAGGAACTGGATGAGCGAGAGCGGGGCGTTGTCGCCGCGACGGCGGTTGACCTTGATGATGCGTGTGTAGCCGCCGCCTTTGTTGTCCTTGGCGCGCTCGAGGTACCGGGGGGCGATGTCGGTAAAGAGCTTGTGGATTAGGTCCACTTCCTCGATCGTCCCGTCTGGGTTCGTCTTCGCGAGCTGCTTCGGAAGGAAGCGGGCCACTTGCCGACGCGCATGAAGCCGCCGCGCGAGGATGCGATCACGTTCGGCTTCGTCCTTGACCTTGGCCACGTCGACGGTGAGGTCGTCACCAAGCCTCACGGCCTTGGTCACTAGCCTCTCCGCGATCCGCCGAAGCTCCTTGGCCTTCGCGTCCGTCGTCTTGATCTGCTCGTGCAAAACCAGGTTGCCGGCCATGTTCCGGAACATGGCTCGACGATGACTGGTGTTGCGACCGAACTTCCTGCCTGCCTTTTGATGTCTCATGACGACCTATCCGCGACCCTTGAAAAAACGCGCTACTGCGTGGACTGCTGGGACTTCCAGCGCTCCAGCATTTGCGGCCAATTATCGATCTGCATGCCGAGCGAGAGCCCCATGTCCGCCAAGATTTCCTTGATTTCCTTGAGCGACTTGCGCCCGAAGTTCTTGGTCTTGAGCATCTCGCCTTCGCTCTTCTGCACCAGCTCGCCGATCAACTTGATGTTGGCGTTCTGAAGGCAGTTCGCCGAACGGACCGAGAGCTCGAGCTCGTCGACCGACCGGAACAAGTTCTCGTTCAGCGGCTCCTCTGAGCTCTGCTCCTCCACCGGCTCGTCGTGCTCTTCGAAGTTGATGAAAATCGTGAGCTGATCCTTGAGGATCTTGGCGGCATACGCCACGGCATCAGCCGGCTTGACAGCGCCGTTGGTCCAGACCTCCAGCGTGAGCTTGTCATAGTCGGTGATCTGGCCGACACGAGCATTCGTCACGGCGTAGTTGACCTTGCGAATCGGCGAGAACAGAGCGTCGATGGCGATGGTGCCGATGGGGATGCCGGCGGTCTTGGTGCGCTCCGCGGGAACGTATCCATGACCGACGTTGATGGTGAGCTCCGCTGCAAACCGGCCGCCCTTGGCAAGCGTGCAGATCTTGTGATCGGGATTGAGGATCTCGATTTGATCGCTCGCCTTGATGTCACCCGCGGTCACCACGCCGGGCCCCTCTTTTTCGATCCGGACGGTTTGGGTCCGGGCCGTGTGAGAGCGAACCACGACTTCCTTGAAGTTCAGAACCATCTCCGTGACGTCCTCGACCACATCCGGCACCGAGGTGAACTCGTGCAGTGCCCCGTCGATCTTGACGGCGGTGATTGCCGCGCCCTGCAGCGACGACAGCAAGACTCGGCGGAGCGAGTTGCCCAGCGTGATGCCAAAGCCGCGCTCGAGCGGCTCGACAACGAACTTGCCGTAGGTGTCGGTCAGCGACTCCTGATCAACTGGAACATTCCTGGGGCGAATGAGCTCTCGCCAATTACGTGCGACCAGATTCGGGCTCGTCATCAATCGACCTCCGCAGCCTTTAGACACGCCGCCGCTTCGGCGGACGGCAACCATTGTGGGGTATGGGGGTAACGTCGCGAAGCAGGGTCACCCGCATCCCGACGTTCTGAAATGCGCGCAATGCCGACTCACGACCGGCTCCCGGACCCTTCACGAAGATCGCGACCGTCTTCATGCCGGCGTCCAACGCCTTGCGGGCCGCATCCTCGGCAGCGAGCTGCGCTGCAAACGGGGTGCTCTTACGCGACCCCTTGAAGCCGCGCGCACCCGCCGTGGACCAAGAAACCACGTCACCCTCCAAGTCGGTGATGGTGACGATGGTGTTGTTGAAGGTGGACTGAATGTGGGCGATGCCGCTGGTGACCACCTTCTTGGTCTTGCGCTTCTTGCCCTTGGTGGACTTTGCTTTTGCCTTTGCCATTACGCTTTAGCTCTTCCTGCTCATCGCGCCGCGCTTGGGCCCCTTGCGGGTGCGGGCGTTGGTGTGAGTGCGCTGACCCCGCGTCGGCAGCCCGCGCCGATGGCGCAGCCCGCGATAACAACCGAGGTCCATGAGCCGCTTGATGTGCATGTTGATTTCTCTACGGAGATCACCCTCGACCTTGAAGTTCTGGTCGATGCATTCGCGGATCTGCTTGACGTCGTTTTCGTCGAGCTCGTCAGCACGCTTGTGCTCGGGGATGCCGGCCATCTCGCAAATCTGCTTCGCGCGATGGAGACCGATCCCGTAGATGTATTGCAGCGCAATCACCGTATGTTTGCGACCCGGAAGGTCGACGCCTGCGATACGTGCCATTCGCTTCTATCCTTGCCGTTGCTTGTGACGGGGGTTGTCGCACAAGACACGGACGACGCCCTTGCGGCGCACGATCTTGCACTTCTCACAAATCTTTCTGACGCTTGGTCGAACCTTCATGTCAGCCTCTCTTTGATTCGTCCTCTCGTCGGGTCGTAAGGGGAAATCTCGACTACCACTCCGTCGCCGGGCAAGAGCTTCACCGTGACCTGCCGGGCCTTCGTGGACACGGACGCGGTGACTTGCTCACCATCGTCCAGCTTCACTCGGTAAAGTGCCCGCGGCAGCACCGCTTCGATGGTGCCTCGGGTAGTCTTTGGCTCAGTCATTCCTCTCGTGATCCAACCCCAATCGCTTCCTTGATCCGTTGCGTTATCTCTTCCAATGATCCGACTCCGGACACGCTCCTCACGAGGCCCTTGGCATCGTAATAGGCGAGCACCGGCTCGGTCTTTGCTTTGTATTCTTCGTATCGCTTTCGGACGACCTCCTCGGTGTCGTCCGATCGCTGTACGATCTTGGTCCCCCCACAGGAGATACACTCTCCGTTTTGGGGCGGCGGAGTATAGCGGACATGATAGGTCTGTCCACAGTCGAGGCAGACCCTTCGACCGGTGACCCGCTCGATGATCTCGTCGAGGGGAACCTCCAACGAGACGACACGGTCGATCTGGCGTCCCAGCTCGTCGAGCAGCGCATCGAGCGCTTCGGCCTGAGCCACGGTCCGGGGGTAACCATCGAAGATCGCTCCGTTTTTGGCATCGCCCCGTGTCAGCCGATCCTTGATGAGATCGAGCACGAGATTGTCAGGCACCAACTTTCCAGCCGACATGTACTCGTCGAACTTCTTGCCGAGGTCGGAGCCCGACTTGCGCTCGGCGCGCATCATGTCGCCGGTCGAGATCTGGGGCACGCCCAACAGGTCCACCAGGAACTTGGCCTGCGTACCCTTGCCCGCACCCGGGGGCCCGAAGAGAACCAGATCCATCAGGCGCTCCTCGCTCGGATACGCGAACCCTTGGAGCCCGTGATTCCCTCGTAGTGGCGCGTGATGAGGTGGCTTTCGACCTGCTGGGCGAAGTCGAGAGCCACGCCGACGACGATCATCAGCGAGGTGCCGCCGAGATAGAACGGGACGTTCCAGCGCGCCTGAAGGAGTGTCGGAACCGTCACGACCGTCGCGACATACAGCGCGCCGCCCACCGTGATCCGCGTGAGCACGGCGTCGATGTACTCCGCCGTCGCCTTGCCAGGTCTGACACCGGGAATGAACGCGCTTTGCTTCTTGAGGTTTTCGGCGACGTCGACCGGCTGGAACGTGATCGCCGTGTAGAAGAAGCAGAAGAAAATGGTCATGACCGCGAACACGACGATGTAGACCCAACCGCCTGGAACCAGGTTGTTGCTGATCCAACGCATCGCATCCGAAAGGTAAGGAATGTTGGTGCCGGCCAAGGTCACCGGGAACATCAACAAGGAGGAGGTGAAGATGGGCGGAATGACGCCGGCCATGTTCACCCGAAGCGGGAGATGCGATTGCTGCCCCCCGTACATCTTCCGCCCGATCATCCGCTTGGCATAGGTGATCGGCAACCGCCGCTGCGCGCGCTCGAAGAACACGATGAACGCCGTCGTGCCCAGAGCGATGACCACCAGGAGCATCAGGTCGATCGGCTGGAGCTCACCAAGCCGGAATTGCTCCAAGGTCATGAACAGCGCATCGGGCAAATTGGCCACGATGCCGGCAAAAATGATCAGCGAGATGCCGTTGCCCAACCCACGCTCGGTGATCTGCTCGCCGAGCCACATCAGAAACGACGTACCCGTAGTCAACGCGAGCACCGTCATGAGACGAAAGCTCCAACCCGGATTCGCAACGATGTCCCCAGAGGTCGAGCTTTCGTTCCATCCCTCCCAAAGCATGGCGAGGCCCATGCTCTGGAAAATACTGAGCCCAACGGTCCCGTACCGGGTGTACTGGTTGATCTTGCGCTGCCCTGCCTCGCCTTCCTTGCGGAGCTCCATGAGCTGCGGAACGACGACCGTCATCAGCGACAAGATGATGCTGGCCGAAACGTACGGCATGATGTTGAGCGCGAAGATCGACGCTTGCTCGAGCGCTCCACCCGAGAACAGGTTGAAGAGGCTCAAGAAGCCGCCCGACTGCCCGGCGACGTATTTGCGCATCGCGCCCCGGTCGACACCGGGCGTGGTGACGAAAATACCGATCCGGTAAATCGCCAGCATCCCCAGCGTGAAGAGGATACGGCGACGAAGCTCGGGAATTCTGAAGATGTTCGCGACGGTGCTCATGGATTGCTACGGGCTTTCGATTATGGGGCGGTGGTTCCCACCAGCTCGACCGTGCCGCCCGCCTTCTCGATCTTCTGCGTGGCAGCCGCGCTCGCTGCGTGGACTTTGACGGTGAGAGCCTTCTCCAGCTCGCCATCGCCGAGAACCTTGATCATGTCGACTTTCCGCTTGATGAGGCCAGCTTTTCGCAGAGCCGCTTCGTCGACCGTGGCGCCCGCGTCGAAGCGCTCCAAGTCCTTTACGTTGATCGTCGCGACCTTCTTGGCGAAGAGGTTGGTGAAGCCGCGCTTCGGAATGCGCCGGTAGAGCGGCATCTGTCCGCCCTCGAAGCCGAGCTTGCTGAAGTTCCCGGGATGCCTGGCTTTTTGGCCCTTTTGGCCGTGGCCCGCCGTCTTGCCCAGGCCGGAGCCGGGACCACGGCCTTTTCGCCGCTTGCCCCGGACCGCGCCCTGCGCCGGGCGCAGCCGCGACAGTATGGGCGTCTTGCTTTCTTCACTCATTGATTTCCTCGACTTCGACGAGATGGAGCACCTTCTTGACCATTCCGCGGAATGCCGGCGTATTGTCGACCACCACCTCGGAATGCGGCCCACGCAGTCCAAGACCCTTGAGGACACGCCGCTGCTTGTCCATTCGGCCGATTTCGCTTCGCACTTGGGTCACTTTCAACTTGTTTGCGCTCATGACTGCCTCTCTCAGGATGCGTTGGCCTCCGAGGGCGCTTCGACGGGCTCGGCCGCAGGACGCTCGGCCTTGGGCGCGTGCTTATACTGCTGGACCTCACCCTTGCGTCGGCTCCGGCGCCGAGCGACTTCCGTCGGTGACTCGAGGGTCTTCAGCGCCGCGATCGTGGCGTTCACCACGTTGTGCGCGTTGGTAGTCCCGAGGATCTTCGCGAGGACGTCCTTCACCCCCGCCGCCTCGAGCACCGGACGCATGGCGCCCCCGGCGATGACGCCAGTTCCCTCGGAAGCAGGACGCAAGACGATCCGCCCCGCGCCCGAGTGACCGACCACTTTGTGAGGAATGGTACGGCCGCTGAGCGGAACTCGAAACAGGTTCTTCTTTGCAGCTTCGGTTCCCTTGCGAATGGACTCGGGCACCTCGTTGGCTTTGCCCATGCCCACACCCACGTGACCGTTGCTGTCGCCGACCACCACGAGCGCGCTGAAGCTGAACCGACGTCCGCCCTTCACGACCTTCGCGACACGGTTGATGTAGATCACCCGCTCGGTGAGATCCTCGAGCGAATTCGGATCGATGATTTCGTCCTTGTATGCCATCTCGTCCTCAGAACTTCAGACCCGCTTCGCGCGCCGACTCGGCCAGTGCGCGAACGCGTCCGTGATATCGATAACCTCCGCGATCGAACACCACCTGCTCGACGCCTTTTTCCATGCATGCCTTCGCCAAGGCGCTGCCGACCGACTTGGCCACATCGACCTTGCTTCCGGATGCCCCGGAGACGCTCGACGCATAGGCGATCGTCGTACCCTGCGTATCGTCGACCACCTGCGCGTAGATGTGCTTGGCACTTCTGAACACGCACAGTCGCGGACGCTCGGGGGTGCCATGCACCTTCTTGCGAATCCGCATTCTGCGCCGAACCCGGCCTGTGACTTTCTTCTGCATGATCAGCCTCCGGCCTTTCCGGCCTTGCCCGCCTTCTCGCGAATGCGCTCGCCGGTATACCGAACACCCTTGCCGTTGTACGGCTCCGGCGGCCGCACCTGACGAATTCGCGCCGCAATACGCCCCACGAGCTGCTTGTCCGGCGACTCCAGATGCACGCGCGGGAACTTGGTGCCTGCCTCGTCGATCGTTTCGACCGTGACGGACACCTCTTTGGGAATGTCCAGGACCGGCTGGTGTGAGAGGCCTACGGTCATTTTGAGCTGGTTGTTCTTGAACTCGGCCCGGTAGCCGACGCCTCGAAAGTCGAGCGAACGCTTGTAACCGTTGGCAACGCCTTCGACCATGTTACTCAGGATTGCGCGAGTCAGCCCCTGGTACTGAAGTCCGGTTTTTCCGGCTCCCTGAGCAGGAGCAACCGTCAGCTTGCCCTCGTCCTGGCTCACCACGACCTCCGGGCGAACCTCGTGGCTGAGCTCGCCCTTGGGCCCCTTGACGGTGACGTTCCGCCCGTCGATCGACACCTGAACCCCTTTGGCGACCTCGACGGGCCGCTTGCCGGTTCTGGACTGTTTCGTCGTTGCTGCTTCAGACATCACCAAACCTCGCACAGCACCTCACCGCCCACTCGCTTGTCGCGGGCATCGCGGTCGGTCATGACGCCGACTGACGTCGAAAGAATCGCGACCCCCATGCCATTCTGAACGCGCGGAATGTCGCGGTGACCCACGTAGAACCTTCGCCCTGGGCGGCTGGAACGCCGCATGCCGACGAACGCGCTCTGGCGATCCCGTCCGTACTTCAAAAAGATGGTGAGGCTCTTCTGGACCCCGTCTTCCACCCGAAAGTCCTCGATGAAACCTTCCTGCTTGAGGATTTCGGCGAGTCGCTCCTTGAGCTTCGAAGACGGCAGCACGGTCTGTTCGTGCTGCGCCTGAGCGGCGTTCCGGATGCGCGTCAGCATGTCAGCGATTGGATCGGTCATCATGACGGCACCTCCTCACCAGCTCGACTTCGTGAGCCCCGGGATATCGCCCGAAAGCCCGTATTTACGGAGACAAATGCGGCACATCTCGAACTTTCGATAGTAGCCGCGGGGTCGGCCGCACACCTTGCACCGGTTGCGGTGCCTCACCGAGAACTTCGGTGTCTTTTCCATCTTGGCAAATGCTCTTTTACTAGCCATCTGCTTCCTTTAGTTCCTGAAGGGCATGCCGAGCGACTTCAGCAAGGCGCGTCCCTGTTCATCGGTTTCGGCCGTCGTGACGAAGGTCACGTTCATGCCTTTAATCCGTTCGATCTTGTCGTAGTTGATCTCCGGGAAAATGATCTGCTCGCGGATACCGAGCGTGTAGTTGCCACGGCCGTCGAAGGCCTTGGGGCTGATGCCCTTGAAGTCGCGCGTTCGCGGCAAGGCGAAGGAAACCAGGCGGTCCAAAAAGTCGTACATCTGCTCGCGACGAAGGGTCACCATCACTCCGATGGGCATACCCTCGCGCAGCTTGAAGCTCGCAATCGACTTCTTCGCGCGGGTGACCACCGGCTTGCGGCCGGTAATCGCCGTGAGCTCTTCGGTAGCCGATTCGATCAGTTTTGCGTTCTGCACGGCCTCTCCGAGACCCATGTTCACGACGATCCGATCCAGCTTCGGCACCTGCATGACGTTCTTGAAGCCGAAGTCCTTCATCAACTGAGGGACGACCTCTTCTTTGTACTTTTTCTTGAGTCGGGGTTCGTAGTCACTCATGACAACCTCAATCAAGGACCGCGCCGCTCTTGGCGGCAACGCGCACGCGCTTGTCCGGTTCCTTCTTGTCCGCTTCGACGCGAACTCGAGTACGCTGGTCGGTCTTCGGGTCGACGAGCATCACGTTGGACGCATGGATCGGCATCTCTTTTTCGATGATGCCGGCCTCGCGGAAACGCCTCGGGCTCTGGTGGCGCTTCGCTCGGTTGACGCCCTCCACGAGGACCAAATCCGACCCAACCATCTGCAAGACGCGACCCTTCTCGCCCTTGTCCTTCCCTGCGATGACCTGCACCAGGTCGCCCTTCTTGATGCGAGCAGGCATCACACCACCTCCGGCGCGAGCGAGACGATCTTCATGAACCGCTTCGCACGCAACTCGCGCGCCACCGGTCCGAAAATGCGGGTTCCGATGGGCTCGTTGTCCTTGGTGATCAGCACGGCGCTGTTCGTGTCGAACTTGATGTAAGTTCCGTCCGAGCGCTGATACTCGCGCTTCGTTCGCACGACCACGGCCCGGGCCACGTCGCCCTTCTTGACGCGCGCGGTCGGTAGAGCCTCTTTGATGGAGACGACGATGATGTCCCCCAAGCCGGCATAACGCCGCCGAGAGCCACCGAGCACCTTGATGCAGGCGACGCGTTTGGCGCCACTGTTGTCGGCTACATCCAGCTGTGTTTCTGTCTGGATCATCGTTCAAACCTCCGGCGGCCTCTCGATGAGGCGGACCACTTCCCAACGCTTCGTCTTCGAGCGTGGACGGCAAGCACGAATCTCGACCAAGTCGTTCTTTCGATACTCGTTGGATTCGTCGTGCGCGTGGAACTTCTTCTTCCGCTTCACGTACTTCACGTAGAACGGATCGCGGGCGTGGCGGACGACCTCCACGACCAGGGTCTTGTTGGCTCGGCCCTCGGTTTGCGTCTCGTTGACCACACGACCGACCAAGCGACGACGACGGCCACGCTCCTCGCTAGGCGGCGTCTGTTGTCCTGACTCAGTAGAAGCCATGGCGGATTACTCCTTGTTCGCCGCTTCGGTGCGACGCTCGGTGAGAATGGTTTTCACGCGGGCAAGGTCCCGGCGAAGCTTCTGAATCGCGCTCGTATCGTCGAGCTGGTTCGTGTGATTGTCGAAGCGCGCCTTCCAAAGCTGGCGGCGCAAGTCGCCCTCGAGCACTGCGAGCTCTTCGATCGTGTTTCCACGAATGTCTTCGGGCTTCATAGCTCGGTCTCCCTCGATCGGAACTTCGTCTTGAGCGGCAGCTTGTGGGCCGCGAGCTGAAACGCCTCCCGGGCGAGGTCTTCGGGAACACCTTGGATCTCGTAGAGCATGCGACCAGGCTTGATGACGGCCACCCAACCCTCGACGCTGCCTTTGCCCTTGCCCATACGAGTCTCGAGCGGCTTCTTGGTGATCGGCTTGTCCGGGAAGATGCGAATGAAGAGCTGACCCTGACGTTTCACGTGACGTTGAATCGTCATACGAGCCGCCTCGATCTGCCGCTGGCTGATCCGGCCGGGCTCGAGGGCCTGGAGACCGAAGTCCCCGAAGGACACCTTGGAGCCTCGGTACGCCTTGCCGCGCATGCGGCCTTTCATCTGTTTGCGAAACTTGGTCTTCTTTGGTTGAAGCATGGGTCGTCCTCAAACTCGAGCTCCGACGGCCGCCGCGCCGGG
The DNA here is from genome assembly GCA_035466435.1 of Polyangiales bacterium. GTDB lineage: Bacteria > Myxococcota_A > Polyangia > Polyangiales > Houyiibacteriaceae > SG8-38. The sequence continues at coordinate 11,212 of DATIUW010000126.1, forward strand.
ACGCTGCGGCAGCTGCTCGCCCTTGAAAATCCAGCACTTGATGCCGACGGTGCCAGCCTTGGTGTGCGCGGTTACCTCGCCGAACTCGATGTCGGCCCGAAGCGTGTGTAGCGGCACTCGGCCCTCGCGGTACCACTCGGTGCGCGCGATCTCGGCCCCACCTAGGCGGCCGGAGGCCGTCACGCGAATGCCTTTCACGCCGAACTTCATCGCCGTCTGCACGGCCTTCTTCATCGCGCGGCGAAATGCCACGCGACGCTCGAGCTGAGTGGCGATGTTCTCCGCGACGAGCTGCGCGTTGGTTTCGGCCTTGCGCACCTCTTGGATGTCCAGGAAAAGCTCGTTGTCGGTGAGCTTCTGCAGGTCAGCCTTGAGCTGCTCTACGCCCGCTCCACGCTTTCCGATGAGAATCCCGGGCCGCGAAGTGTAGATGACGACCTTCGCCTTGTTCGCGGCACGCTCGATCTCGATGTCGGCGATGCCTGCATGCGCGAACTTCTTTCGAATCGCGCTCTTGAGCTTCAGGTCTTCATGAAGCCACTTGGCGTAGTTCTTGTCCTCGTACCACTTGGATTTCCACGTCTTCACGACGCCGAGACGGAAACCATACGGATGTACTTTCTGACCCACGGTTCAGCTCTCTTCCCCGTCGCTCACGACGACGGTGATGTGACTCATTCCTTTGACGACGCGCGTCGCACGTCCTTGCGCGCGCGGCCGCCAGCGCCGCATGTGTTGGTTCGGCGCCATGTCCGCGAACGCGGTCTTCACGAAGAGAGCATCCAAGTTGATCTCTTCGTTCTTCTGCTTTGCATTGGCGATGGCGCTTCCGATGACTTTCGCGACGATTGGAGCCGCCGACTTGGTCGTGAAGCGAAGCTCGCTGAGGGCTTCCGCGACGCTTTTGCCACGCACCATGTTGAGGACCACCCGCGCCTTGCGAGGTGAAATCCTCTGAAACCGTGCTTTTGCGACCGCTTCCATCACTACCTCTTGCCCGTCTGCGGGTTGATTTTGCGTCCACCCTTCTTGTCCGACGCGTGACCGCCGAACGTCCGGGTGGGTGCAAACTCGCCGAGCTTGTGACCGACCATGTTCTCGGTGACGAAGACCGTGACGAACTTCCGGCCGTTGTGAACGGCGAACGTATGCCCCACGAAATCAGGGGTGACGGTCGAGCGACGGGACCAAGTACGGATCATCTTCTTGTCGCCGGACTTGTTCGCCGCCTCGATCTTCTCCTCGAGATGATCGTCCACGAACGGACCCTTTTTTACTGAACGCGCCATTACTTCTGCTTCCGACGGCGAACGATGTACTTGTCGGTCGCCTTGTTGTTTCTGGTCTTGAGGCCTTTGGCGAGCTGACCCCAGGGCGAGCACGGATGACGTCCGCCCGAGGTTCGGCCCTCGCCGCCACCCATCGGGTGGTCGACCGGGTTCATGGTGGTGCCGCGATTGTGGGGACGGCGTCCGAGCCAGCGCTTGCGGCCCGCTTTGCCGAGAGACAAACGGGCGTGTTGGGCGTTGCTCACCTGTCCCACGGTTGCGCGACAGTTGAGATGCACCATCCGAACCTCACCCGAGGGAAGGCGCACCTGAGCGTAGTTGCCGTCCTTGGCCATCAACTGGGCGGCGGTCCCGGCAGAACGCACCAGCTGCGCACCCTTGCCGATCTTGAGCTCGATGTTGTGAATCATCGTGCCGAGTGGCATGTGACGAAGCGGCATCGCGTTGCCGGGCTTCACGTCCGCGTGCCTCGAAGAAAGCACTTGGTTGCCGACCTGCAGCCCATCGGGGGCCAAAATGTAGGCCTTCTCGCCGTCCGCGTAGTGCAGCAGCGCGATGCGAGCCGACCGATTCGGATCGTACTCGATCGCCTTGACGGTCGCTGGCACACCAATCTTGCTTCGCTTGAAGTCGACCTTGCGGTACCGCTTCTTGTGACCGCCACCCCGGAACCGCGACGTGATTCGCCCCTGGTTGTTGCGGCCCCCGGTCTGGACCTTCACCTCGAGGAGCTTCTTTTCCGGCGTCCCGCTGGTGATCATGTCGAAGTCGGGCGCTTCGTAGAAGCGGCGAGACGGCGAAGTGGGTTTGAACTTTCGAATTGGCATGATTAGACGCCCTCGAAGAAGTCGATCGTCTCGCCCTCGCGGACCGTGACGATTGCTTTCTTCCAGTTACGGGTTTTCGCGTAGCCACGCCCCATGCGGCGCATGTGACCACGCATCACCAAGGTGTGTACCTCGTCGACCGTGACTTTGAACAAGGTCTCGACGGCATCTTTGATCTGCACCTTGTTCGCGTCGAGATCGACTTCGAAGGTGTACTTGTTCTGATCTTCGCGCAGCTTGGCGCCCTTCTCGGTCAGATACAGGGGTCGCTTGATTACGTCCTCGACGTTCATCACTGACACCTCGCTTCCAAGGCTTCGACGGCCGTTTGGGTCAAAACCAGATTCTCGTGACGAAGGAGGTCGTAGAGGTTCACACCCTCGGGAGGGAGAACCGAGTGCTTCTGCAAGTTACGAGCGCTCAGGCGGAGCTTGTCGTTGTTCTTGCCGTCGACGATGAGAGCGCCGCCGTTGACATCGAGCTTCTGCAGAACCTCGACCAACTTCTTGGTCTTGATCTCCCCGAGCTCGAAGTCCTGCACGATACGAAGCTGACCCTCGCGCAGCTTCAAGCTCAAGGCGCCTTTGAGCGCACCGAGCCGCATCTTGCGCGGGGGGCGGTAACCGAAGTCACGCGGCTTGGGACCATGAACGGTGCCGCCACCGACGAAGATAGGCGCCCGCCTCGAGCCATGTCGCGCGTTTCCGGTGCCCTTCTGCTTGTACATTTTGCGCCCGGTCGCACTGACCTCGGCTCGCGTCTGAGAAGACGCAGAGCCTTGGCGCTGGCTCGCGAGCTGAGCCTTGAGAACGTCGTAGAGCAAGCTCTCGTTGACGGCAGCAGCAAAGACGGCGTCCGAGAGATCCATCTCTCCGACATCCTTCCCACTCAAGTTGTAGACCTTCACCTTGGGCATGGAGCTACCACCTCACGATTTGATCTCGACGTCGACGCCTGCTGATAGGTCGAGCTTCATCAGGGCGTCGAGCGTCTGCTGTGTCGGGTCCAGAATGTCCAGGAGCCGCTTGTGAGTCCGAATCTCGAACTGCTCTCGCGACTTCTTGTCCACGTGGGGGCCTCGCAGCACCGTGTACTTGTTGATGCGTGTCGGCAGTGGAATCGGACCCGCGACACGCGCACCGGTGCGCTTCGCCGTATCGACGATTTCGGTCGCCGATTGGTCCAACAACCGGTGATCGTAAGCCTTGAGCCGAATCCGAATCTTGTTGGCTGCCATGGTCCTACTCGATGATCTTGGAGATGACGCCCGCGCCGATGGTGCGACCGCCCTCACGAATGGCAAAGCGCTGCTTCTCTTCCATGGCGGCCGGCGTGATGAGGTTGACCTTCATCTTCACGTTGTCGCCCGGCATCACCATCTT
>DATIUW010000127.1:0-1725 GCA_035466435.1 Polyangiales bacterium
GGGCTTTCCGGGCTCACTCGGGACGAGCATGGAGCCTTTTGGGCGCCGGGCGAGAACGGGGATGCGGTCATCCGGATCGATCCCGAGACCTTCGCGGTGACTCGGTACGAGACGGTGGGGACGCCCGATGGCACCGACTTCGAGGCCATCACCTGGATGGACGGCGCGCGATTCATGCTGGGCACCGAGACCCAGGAGACAGGCCGTCTCCAAGACGCGATTCTGGACGGCCGCCTCGACGCCGGGCGTTTTTCGGTCAAGTCGGTGGGCAACCTCGAATATGCGCGTTGGCAGCTCACGGCCTCGGCGAACCACGGCATCGAGGGGATGTGCCACGTCGGTGGTGTCTTGGTGTTTGCCACCGAGCTCGTCCACGAGCACCAGGGGCGCCGTTGGGCTCCACTCGGAGTTTTCGAGCCGGCTACGCAAACATGGTCCGCGCACTGGGTCGCACTGTCCACCGCGACCGGAAAGCTCGCCGCCTTGGACTGCCGCGAGCACGGGGGCGTGATCGAGGCGCTGACTGTCGAGCGGCACTTCGGAGTGTCCCATCTCCTTCGATTCGAGGTGCCCCGAGGTCTCGAGTGTCAGTGGATCGAGCCCGCCGTGGCCGCGAATCTCGCGGCCCTGGTCTCTCCGCTCCCGAACTTCGAGGGCCTCGCTTGGCTGCCGGACGGCTCTGTCGCTCTGCTCACCGACAACTGCTATCGCCGCAGGGTCGATGGGCCCAGCCGCCTGTTCTTCGTTCCCGCGAGCGCGATTCGATGACCCACAGGCGGCTGGCCGTTCTTCTTCTCGTCGTGGCTTCTTGCGCCGCGACCGCGCAGGCGGAGCCGCTTGCGCTGAGTGAAGCCGTCGAGGCGCACATTCGGAGGGCCTACGAAAAAGCACCGGACCTTCGCGACGATGCCTTTTCGAAGATGGGTGGGTCCAGCGTCGCGAGCAAAGCCTTTCTCCATTGCTTTGCCACGCCTCACGTCGACCTCGGCGTGCACGACGCACTGCGCCCGACGCTCGATTATTTCAACAGCGGCCGTCCGAGCTCGTTCAACCGCACGAGCGAAGCCGCCGGCGTCAATTGGAACCTCAAGTACGTCCTCGGAGGCCGGCCGGCGAATTTTCGCGAGGAGCTTCGCGCCACCGAGGCGCGCTGGGCGTTGATCTTGTTTGGCGCCAACGACGCGCAGAACGAAAACGAGCAGATCTATCTCGAGCGCCTCGTCTATCTGGTGGAGCGGCTCGACGAAATGGGCGTCGTCCCGATTCTCGGCTCCGCGATGCCTCGGAGAAACGTCTACAAGAATCGCTGGATTCAACGATTCAACACCATCACCGAGGCAGTCGCCAAGCACTGGGCATTGCCTTTCATCGACTACCACAGCGCCCTGAGCGCGCTGCCGCGCAAGGGCTTGGCCGGCGACGGCATGCATCCGAACGTGCTCCCCCCGGGCGGCCTTCGAGCGGCATGTCAGCTCACCGAAAAGGGTCTCCGCTACGGCAACAACGTCCGCAACCTCCTGACCCTACAAATGCTAGACACCCTCCGCCACCGAGCCCCCACCAAAACACCCGACGCCACCTGTCCCCCCGCCCCCAAAGCTATCTCTGTCTCTGAAACTGCCCCTGAAGCTGTCGCTGTGGCTGTCGCTGCCCCTGCCGCTGAAACTGTCGCTGAAGCTGTCGCTGCCCCTGTCGCTGAAGCTCTCGCTACCCCCGAAACCGCCC
>DATIUW010000128.1:0-4306 GCA_035466435.1 Polyangiales bacterium
CCGATGCGATTCGACCCGAACCCTCGAACGTGCACCAACGAATGACGGGCCGAGCGCAGACAGTGCGACACCGACCGCGGAAGGTCCGGCTCGAACAACAAGAAGCTCACCACGTCACGCGCGTTGGGGGTGCCGAACGAGCGCTTCTGAAACGGCTCGGTCGCCGAGCAGCATGCGAGCAGAGCCCACCATTGGGCGAGGCGCACCGGGTCGTCGATCGGGCCATCATCCGGGAAGGTGTGGTAGTGAACGTCCATCAGCCGCGCGGTCTGGCCTGCGCGCTCGAGGTACCGTCCGAGCCGCATGAACGCGAGCGGCTCGCCGTTGAGCATGGTTTCGTCGGCCTGCCCGTGAAAGAGCTCGCCCATCTGACGGATGTGTTGATAGAAATGGTCCCGGTCGGAGCGGTAGAGCCGTCGCCCCGGCCCTCCCTGCAGCCAGTGCCAAAGCGAGTTGATCGTCTCCCACATCTCCGAGCTGACGGTCTCGCGCGCCGTCCGCGCATTCTCGCGCGCCCACCGCACGGACTCGACGATCGAGGTGGCATTTCGCCGATCCCAGGTGAGGTACTCCTGGACGGTCTCTCCGTCCTCGTCCTCGCCGAAGTGGCGTCGATATCGCTCCTCCTCTCCGGCGACGACGATCAACGGATGCCACCTCGAGAGGTGGGGCAGATCGACGCCCGGCACGAAGGCGCGGTTGACGCGCAAGAGGCGGGCCATGCTGCCCGCCCGCTCCACGTAGCGGTTCAGCCAAAAACAGTTGCCAGCAACTCGCGAGATCATGTCGGCGGTCCTTCCAAAACCCAGGTGTCCTTCGAGCCCCCGCCTTGACTGGAGTTCACGACGTACGACCCGGACCTCAACGCCACACGGGTGAGACCGCCGGGCAGCACCCAGCTCGTCTTTCCGGTGAGCACGAAGGGCCGCAAGTCCACGCGGCGCGGCGAAGCTTCGCCATCGACCCAGGTCGGGCAGGTGGAAAGCTCGATGACGGGCTGCGCGATGTAGCCCTCCGGATTCGCCCGGAGCTTCTCGGCAAACTCGTCGAGCTCGGACCGAGACGCTCGCGGGCCGAACAGCATGCCGTAGCCCCCGCTGCCGTCGACGTCCTTGACCACCATCTCGCTCAGCTTCGAGAGCACGTGGTCGCATTCGCTCGGGCGCGCGCAGAGGTAAGTCTCGACTTGGCCGAGAATCGGCTCCTCCGCGAGATAGAATCGAATCATCTCCGGCACGAAGGGATAGACGGCCTTGTTGTCTGCCACGCCGTTGCCCGGCGCGTTGGCCAGGCTCACGTTCCCGGCCGCGTACGCCCCGATGAGGCCGCGCACACCGAGCACGCTCTCGTCGCGGAACACCGCCGGGTCCAAGAAGTCGTCGTCGATGCGCCGGTAGATCACGTCGACCCGTTCGGGGCCCGAGGTGGTCTTCACGTAGACGTGCTTGTCGTGCACGAACAAGTCGCTTCCCTCGACGAGGTCGCATCCCATCTGCCGCGCCAAAAAGCTGTGCTCGAAGTAGGCCGAGTTGTAGGGCCCGGGTGTCAGCACGACGATGCGGCTCTCTTCGGGCGGCCGCGGCGAGACGCTCATCAGCACGTCGCCCAGGCGCGCGGGATAGCCTTCCACGGGCCGCACTCGGCTTCGGCGAAATACACGGGGAAACACGCGCTTCATCACGACGCGGTTCTCGAGCACGTAGCTCACCCCCGACGGCGTGCGCAGATTGTCCTCCAGCACCAAAAACTCGCCCTGCGCACCACGGATGAGGTCGATCCCCGCGATGTTCACGAAGACGCCCTCGCGGGGAAGGATGCCGCGAAGCTCTGGTAGGTAGCCGTGCGTGCCGAAGACGACCTCTTTGGGGATCCGCCCCTCCGCGAGGATGCGCTGCCCGTCGTAGAGGTCGGACAAGAACATGTTGAGCGCCGTGACCCGCTGGATGAGGCCCCGCTCGACGGTGTCCCACTCGCCGGCCGGAATCACGCGCGGAATCAAATCGAATGGGAAGATCTTTTCCTGTCCCCTGGCATCCGAGTAGACCGAAAACGTCACCCCGCCTCGGAACAAGGCATCCTCGGCCAGCTTCTGCCGGGTCATGAACTCCGTGCGTCCGAGTTGGTTCAGCTCGCCGACCAGGTCGGCGACCTCCTCGCGCGGGCTTCCATCCCATCGAAAAAGCTCGTCGTAGGTCCTGGGAAGGGGTGCGTAGCCGTCGAGTAGTGTCGTGTCCCCGGCCAGGCCAACGGTCTGCTCGAGATCCGCTGACATGATGCATGAGCATGGAATCGGCCGTTGCCCCGAACCAGCAAAACTTCGACACCGCATTCACTTCTTACCTCGTGGAAACAAACGCGAAACCCAATCCTGTCGGGCGCGAGCGACCGGTGCTATAAGTGGCGCGTCATCCAGCCCGAGGAGACCAGATGCATCCCTGGCACGACGTCTACATCGACGAGGACCAACTCGAAGACACCTTTCCGGTCGTCATCGAGGTCCCGATGGGAAGCAAGAACAAGTACGAGCTCGACAAGGAAAGCGGCCTCTTGAAGCTCGACCGCGTGCTCTTCAGCGCGGTCCACTACCCGGCCAACTACGGCTTCGTGCCGCGTAGCTTCTGCGACGACGGCGACCCGCTCGATGCCCTGGTGCTCGGCCAGGAGGCGGTGGTTCCCCTCTGCATGATGCACGCCCGCGCCATCGGCGTGATGCGCATGCGGGACGACAAGGGCATCGACGACAAAATCATCGCGGTGAGCGCCAACGACCCCCTCTACCAGGCGCACGCCAAGCTCGAGGACCTTCCCAAGCACAAGCTGCGGGAGATTCAGCGGTTCTTCGAGGACTACAAGGCGCTCGAGAACAAAGAGGTCGTCGTGGACGGCATGCAAGAGCGGGATGAGGCGCTCCGTATCCTCCGCGATGCCCTGGTGATGTACCGGAAGCTTCGCCGGGGCGAGCTCGACGACGATTGAGCGCGAATATCGCGGCGATCGGCCCCTCGAGCGGCCAGTGACGACCCGGTGACGCCACTGGCGCAAAATTTGCATTGTCAGACCTCACGGAATCGCTTGCCTTGTCCGGGGCCCTTGATAAGGTGCCCGACCCATTCACTCGCACACACAACTTAACGGAGGGGACTACATGCACAAAGCTAGCTGGGTACTCATGCTCGCTGTCGGCCTGATGCTGACTGCGGGTTGCAAGAAAGACGAGCTTCGAGCGAAAGACGCTCGCATCGCGGAGCTCGAGTCGGTAAGCCAAGATACCGCCGCGGCGCTCGAACAGTGCAAAGAGGATCGCGCCAACCTCAACACCCTCGTGAAGGGCTACACGGGCGAGATCAACGCGATGGAGGCCGCACTTGCCGAAGCCGCTGCGCGCGAAGCACGCGCCGCCAAGCGTCTCGAAGAGTACAGGTCGATGCTGAAGCAGCTCAAGTCGATGATCGACGCCGGCAAGCTCAACGTGCGCGTCGTCCGCAACAAGATGGTCGTCGAGCTTCCCGAGGCGGTGTTGTTCGCCAGCGGCAGCGCCAAGCTCAAAGAAGAAGGCGTTCGCGTCCTGGCCGAGGTCGGACCAGTCCTCGCGAGCCTCGGAGAGCGCCAGTTCCAGGTGGGCGGTCACACCGACAACAAGCCCATCCGCACGAAGCGCTTCCCCTCCAACTGGGAGCTCTCGGGCGCGCGTGGCATCGAGGTGACCAAGCTCCTCATCGAGTACGGCGTCCCCGCGACCCGCATCTCCGCCGCGGCCTACGCGGACACGCAGCCGGTTGCGAGCAACGACACCCCGGAGGGCCGCGCCCTCAATCGCCGCATCGAGATCGCGCTTCAGCCGAGCCTCGACGAGCTGCCTGACCTCTCCGACATCGGAATCGAAGACTGAATGCCGGACGCGCCGCTCCGATAGCGGTGCGAACGATCCACGAACGTGCCGGTGTGCCTCGCGCACCCGGCACGTTTTCAATTGAGCAGCCCGACGCGACTTCCGTGTGGCCTTCGAGCGCCATTGTTGCTAATCGGCAAGCTCGGAGGATTGGGATGATGTGTCGTGCTCGGACTTCGTTTTGTGCCTTGGCTCTGCTCGCCTCGATTGGCTGCAGCGATGACGGCAGCGTGCAAACCACGACCGTCAGCGGCATCGCCTGGGGATTCACCCTGCCCGGCGCCGGCGGTTACGACCTCATCGCGGACGCCACCATCTCGGTTCTCGAGATGCCCGAGCTCACCACCACCAGCGACGCGCAGGGCGCGTTCACCATCGACGGAATCCCCGTCGGCTCCGAAGCCACCTTCGTGCTCG
>DATIUW010000129.1:0-16015 GCA_035466435.1 Polyangiales bacterium
GCGGGAATGGCGCTGGCTCCCGTCGCCGAGCGGGCGATGCGCGGCGCGATCCGGCGTCGGGCGTCCTCGACGTAGCCTTCGGCTACGCCTGCGGTTCCGTCCCGCCGTTCAGGGCTGTTGGACGGGAGAGGGCGGGTGTGGGTGGTCGGCCTGCTGCCGGTGCTCGGCGGCTAGCGCCGCCTCGAGCGCCGCCCTTTCGGCCCTCTTGAGCTCCTTCGCTTCGCGCGACAATCGCCTCTTCTCAGCCACGTAAGCCGCCGACGCCGCGACTACGATGGAGACCTCGAGGGCCAACGCCAAACCGGTATACACACCTGGATTGGCGCCCTGCACCAACGCGATGACCCGTCCGCCCGCCATTCCGGCTGCGCACACCGTGAAAGCCAGCGCGGCGGCTAGCCGAAGGCGCTGAAAAAGCCCCCCCATGATGGCGAAGATCCCAAGAGCCGGCCAAAGGCCGACGTTCAGGCCGAGCGACTCGATGTACAGCTCGCCATGCTCGGGACCCGAGAGCCCCATCCAGCCGGGCATGATCGACCCGGCGAACAAGCACAGCAGCCCCCATCCGATCGCTCCGACGCCCAGGATAAACAGCACGTTGCGCGCCATGACGACAAGATACCGCCGTTCGCCTTTCAAAGGAAGTTAGTCCATTTTGGGGTCGTGCCGAAAACCCGCGCCGACAACTTGCTGACCCAACGCGGCCTGGCCCCGTCGAGGTCACGGGCACAAGCGTTGATCTTGGCAGGCAAGGTGTTCAGTGGAGAACGGCGCGTGGAAAAGAGCGGAGAGCTGCTCGACCTCGAAGCACCGCTCGAGGTGCGCGAGCCCGACCACCCGTTCGTGTCCCGCGGGGGCGTGAAGCTTGCGGGCGCTCTCGACGCGTTCGGCTACGACCCATCTGACCTGGTGGCCGGGGACTTCGGCGCATCGACCGGAGGCTTCACCGATTGCTTGTTGCAACGCGGCGCGAGCAGGGTGTTCGCCATCGACGTGGGCTACGGTCAGCTTCACAACCGGTTGCGCCAAGACGGACGTGTCGTCGTGATGGAGCGCACCAATGCCAGGCACTTGAAGAAGGGGGACTTGCCGGTTTCATTGGACCTCGTCGTGATCGACGCCTCCTTCATCGGGCTCGAGAAGCTCCTACCCGCGGCTCACGCGCTCTTGAAGGAGGGGGGCGACGTGATCGCACTGGTCAAGCCCCAGTTCCAGGTCGGACAGGAAAACGTCGGCAAGGGCGGTGTGGTTCGAGATCCGGCGCTTCGGCAGCTCGCCGTCGCCCAGATCCTCTCTCACGCAACCGAGCTCGGTTTCGAGCTCGTCGATCGGGCAGAGAGCGTCATCACGGGGCCCAAGGGCAACCGGGAGACGTTCATTTGGCTGCGTCGCTCTTCGGCGGGACCCGCTCCATGAGGGCGGGGTCGAACGTCATCCAACCTTGGTCGACTTTGCTCCGCCGGATTTTGACCCACCAGATCTCCTCGCAGGCGGAAGGACTTTCGGCGCTCAATCCTTCGAACGCGTCGTCGAGCGTGCAGGCGGTCCATCCGGGCCCTCTGCCCGTGTCGACCATGCACATTCCGCGCGAATTGTAGAACAAGAAGCTGCCTAGCTCGCCCTTTGCGGCGGCCAAGAACGTTCGCTCCACCTCGACGCCCTGGTCCCAGACCTTCTTCGTCACGTACAGGTCGCGCTTGGCGACCAGACGCCGCGGCTTCGTGATGTGGACTTGGCTGTCCTCGACCTCGAGGTGATCGCCTGGGCGAAAGGTGATGCTGGCCGTCCGAAAGGCCGCGGGTGCCGGCTTCAGCTTCAGTCGCACCAACGTATCCCGCCCGGTCCAGTGCAAGTCTCTCGTCTCGGCCGGGTACGGCCAGGTATGCTCGAGGATCGCATTGGCTTTCAAGTCGTGATCGCAGCCCGAAGCGGCCGCGCCCGAGCTCGCTTCGGCCGTGTCGGCTTTCCAGCTCCCCTCCTTGCAGGCTGCGGCGAAGAGTAGGCCCACCAAGACAAGGATGATTGGAAAAACTCGCATGATGAGACCGGTTCCCGGGGGTGGATTCGAACCACCATTCACAGGTCCAAAGCCTGTTGTCCTGCCCTTAGACGACCCGGGAGCGACATTCCTCATAACACGCATGCGCCTCTGCTCAAGCTTCGAGCCCTGGACCTTGCAGTCGGCCCGCGAAAGGTGCGATACCCGGTTCTATCCTCGGAACAGGAGCTTCCCTCGTTGGTTGACGATCACAAACACCCCGACTGGTTGCTTTGGCTGTCGAAGAACGGGGTCCGGATTCTCATTTTGGCCGCGGTCGTGTACGTAGCCGTCGTGTACTTGCGGACTCGCACCGATACGGAAGAGCGGCTCCACGCGATCGAAGACAGAATCGAGTACGAGGCCCCTCGCGAATACACCCCGCCGAACCTCGAAGCGTATGCGGCGCGGGGCGTCGACGTCGCGACGCTAGACGTGCACCGGGCGGATTTCGTTCCGGTTTATTCGCACATCTATCACGACGGCGGCCGGCCCTATCTCCTCGAAACGACGTTGAGCATCCACAACATAGACCCCAAGCATCCGATCTACGTCAAGACCGTCGACTACTACGACACGGAAGGAAACCTCGCCAGGACGTATCTCGATCGCTTGATCGCCCTCAAGCCGCTTCAGACGATCGAGTTTCTCGTCGAACGCCGAGACTCACGAGGAGGCTCGGGCGCGAACTTCATCATCGAGTGGTATGCAGCGACGGACAAGGCGCATGCGCCCTTGATCGAGGCCGTCATGGTGGGGCGATCCGGGACCAATGCGATCGCCTTCATTTCCAAGAGCGAGCCGTTGCCGCAGTGGCTGGCCGAGTAGTCCCCGAAGCTCAGTCGATCGGGCGTACGGGGGGAGGGAGATAGAGCGGGTCCATTGCTTCCGGCTTGGGCAGGTACATTCGGAACTGCAACGAAAATGGCCCATCCGGGGCAGGGAGCCAGTTGTTTTCGTGCATCGGTCCCGGCGAGTCTCGCTGTACGTAGATCGTCACCGATCCATCGGGGCCGTGCTGCAGCGCGCTCCGGTCGCCGATCGAGTAGCGGTGGATGGAATTCGCCACCATGAGCTGGTCGGGCAAGCTGTACATGGTGATCGACCAAAACGCGTCGACCGGCGGCATCTCCTCTCGACCGAAGCGAATGACGTAACGGTGTTTGGATCCGTCTAGTGCATTGCCTGATGCGTCTTCATCGGCCATCGGGTAATAGGCTTCCTCGAAGTCGTTGCCATAGAGCCCCACCATGGCCGCGACGGCGCGCGCGAGATACTTGCCTCGCATGCTCGGGCCGTCGCCGAACAGTCCCCGGATTCCGGACCAGCCACCGGACACTCGCGCCGTGACACCATCGAGTGCGCTCGGTTCTCGAGCCCCCTCGGAAATGGCTACGATCGCCGCGCCCACTCCCGCGTCGACCGCCTGCTCGATCTCTGGGCTGAGTCGACGTGATGCGGACAACGCCCCAGGCTCGATGCCGATCTGGGCGAAGCGTTCCATCAACGCCTGCTCATCGGGCACCACCTCCACTTGCTTCAGCAGGAAGTTGAATAGGTCGATGAATCCAGCCGATCGCGCCCTTTCTGGGGCGTAGGAAGGAAACGTGATGCCTGCGGCCATGGGAGCCGTGGAGTGTCCTAGAAACACGTTCATCGGGCTCAGAAAGTACCGCTTCTGGAGCGCGAGGACCGCTGCAACGTCGTTGGGACCCCGCACCTCGGTTCGGATGATGCAATAGGCAAAGTTGGTTTCGCTCTGGAAGACTCCACGGATGCCGTCGGGTGGGGGTCCTTTCCATTCGGGCCCCGCGACGACGTAGCTGCCTGCCTCCGTGCCCGTGGTTCGCGTGCCGATGTATGCGAAGTTGTGTGTGAACATGTCGATGAGCTGGATCGAGTAGTAGCGGTCCCCGATTTCGGGCACGCTGATGACCACCGGCTGCGCTCGAAGGTCGAGCCACGCGAAGGAGTACATCGTGTCGTTGTTTGGTCGAACGATGTCGTCGAACTCGGGCCCCAGCAGCTCCGTCATGTGGCCGAGCTCGTTGAAAGGGTTCTTGTAACCCGGGGCGGTTCGATCGACCGCTTGCACGTACATGGTCCGGTAGTTCTCCATCATCGGAAAGGCATAGATGTACGCCTCTTCGGCGATCGCGGTCGCTGCTTCCGGAGCGATCTCGAGGCGTGCTCGCTGTGCGCTTTCGGCATCGCGCACCGCTTCGTCTTTGGCGCACCCGGCAAAGGCCGCCAACCCGCAGAGAGTAAGAACGAACGTAGGTAGCTTCATTGGCATGTCCCCCCATCGTACATACGCCAGAGCTTCGCCGAGGGATAGCTCGGGCCTAGGCCCCGGCCCGCATCGCGACGAAGTTGACGCCCCAGGTACGGCTCGACAACCTGCCGGAGGTGACTTCGGCCTTCACGCCGCGCTCGACGGACCGCCTCGCGTTGGGCGCCGCCCTCGTCGTGCATGTTCTCGTGTGGATGCTCGGAGCTCGACCCGTCGCCCTGGACCCAGACGTGATGAACCTCGCATACGGCATGCAGCGGTTCGACATCACGCATTTCAATCCGCACGCGCCTGGATACCTCGTTTACGTGTGGACTCTCCAGGCTGTTCATCTCATCACGGCGGGGGGCGAATCTCTCGCCGATCGCTTCGCGACCGTTCAGCTCGTCGCGCTGCTCTTCGGGTTGGGCGCCATCGCTCTCGTGTATGCCACCGCGCGGCGGTTGAAGCTCTCCATGGGCGCCGGCTGGGCTTCACTGGTCATGGCGCTGCACCCGATCCTGGTGTTCCATTCGGTCGACGCGCAGACGCATAACTCCGAAGCCTTCGCATCGAGCCTGCTCTTGTTCGGCGCTCTCGGGTATCGGCAGCATCCGGGTTGGCAGCGAGCGATTGGGCTCGGTCTCATCATCGCGCTCGGTTCGGCCCTGAGGCCGTCCTTCGTGATCTTCGGGGTTCCGGTGATCATTTGGACCGTGGGCTTCGCACGCTTCGGTGATCTGATCGTCGCGGGCGCCGCCAGCGTCGTGGGTGCGTTCGGATGGATTGTGCCGACGGTTTACCTTTCGGGCGGTTGGGAAACCTGGCGCTCGGCGACCCGGGGACTGGTCCATCAAGGCTTCGTGCTGACCTCGAGCCCATTCTCCGACAGCGCGGTCGGCGCCTTGGTGTGGGCCAATCAGCTATCCCTCGCGCTTTGGGCCTTCGAAGCCGTTCTTCCGTTGCTCGTCGCCTACGGCGTGGCCCACGCCATCGGTCAGCGGATGCCCAGACCGATGCCACCGGACGCGAGGTGGCTTCGAGGGGTGTTGTGGACCGGGGGCACTTGCGCCGTTCTCTACTATTCGGCGACCTTCATCTCCGAGCCCGGGTACCTCGCAGCGTTGCTGCCCCCGGTCGCTCTCGGGGTAGGCATGCTGAGCGGAGAGCGGCTCGGCGCACGACCCGCAGTGTTCGCCGTCTTGGCTCTGCTCCTGTGCTGGGCGATCCCCCAGCTTCCGCGCGTCTTGAAGGTTCCTTCGGTGGCCGAATGGCACCGCCGGACGGAGCTCGCAACCGCCTACGCGGAGCACCTGGAGAGCGCGCTGCCGACCGAAGGCCGCTATCTCGCGATCATCGGCCATCCGGACATCACGGTGGGGCGTCAGTTGCCCATGCTCAATCCGCGAGTCGACGCGCTGCTCGTTCACGACGGTCGTCGGGCTTGGATCGGGCGCACCTCGCTGACCTACGTGACCGAGGACGATACGACGCCGGTCCCCGAGGCGTTCGGCCCACCGGGAGCCGGAACTTCGATCGCCACATCGAGGAGCTATGATGGGGTTTACTTCGATGGCTCGCTGGCCCCCCACTTCCAGGTCCAGCTCGCAGGGGTCTCCGCCTGCCCGACGGAGCTCGCCACCGACGTCACCCAAACCGCCGTACTGGCGGCGAGATGTATTCAGCAAGAGACCATCGTGATCGACGGGCTCGCGCTTCGCTTCGGGGTCGCGGGAGCGCCCGAACGCTGAGGTACGCCATTCGGCGTTTTCGTCAGGGAACCGACAATCGCCTGCGGAAGTAGAGCTTTGCGGCGGGGAACGCGACGGCAAACACCACGAACATGCACACCGCGACGGTGATCAAGACTCGCGGGTCGTCGCCGAAGTTCGCGGTGGCAATCGTCGCGGCCGCGCCGATGTTGCGTGCGGTGGTGATCAGGCCCAGCGTCGCACGATCTCTTTGGCCGCGTGTGCCCAGCGCGAAGCCCACCATGAACGACAGAAGGGTGACGATCAGGGCTGCTGTGATAGCGCCCGTTCCGACGGTTGCCGCCAATTCTTCGTGGTGGAGCACCAGCGCCAACAATAGGAACACTAGGGCCGACGCATTGACCGTGACATTGGCCGGTCGGCGCAGCTTGGAGGCGAGCGCGGCGCTCCGCTGCCGCACCCCGAGGCCGATGAGCAACGGCACGAACATCTGTAGAAGAAGGGGCTTTGCGATCTCCCAAACGCCGATCTGCGTTCCAGGAACGAGGACGGGCAGGATGAGCGGCATGTAGACGATGGTCAGCACCGTCAGGAGCATGGTCAGCCCGATCGAGCTCGAGACATCGCCGCGCGCCACGCCGACGAGCCTCGGCGTGTACGGTGCGCCCGAGGCAAATCCATACAGCAGCAAGCCGATCGAGTAGGGACGCTCGAGAGGGTAAAGAATGATCAGAGCATGGACGAGCAGCGGCGTGAGCACGACGTTTGCGAGCAAGGCACGTCCCACGTTCGAGAGATCACGCAGAGGCTCGAGCACCTGCTCGAACGTCACCTCGAGGCCTGCCGTGAAGAGCGCGCCCGCGATGAAGACCGCGATGGCGACGTTCAGAATCAATTCTAGCGCCTCGAGCATGAGAAGATGGCCGCCGTGTTACATGCGCACCAGCTCTAGCGCCAGTCCGCAGGGAGGTCGGCGCCGAGCGATTCCACGGCATCTAGAAAAACACGCGCTTTGAGCTCGGTTTCGGCAACTTCTCGTTCGGGATCGCTCGCTTCGACGATTCCGCCGCCAGCCCAATAGCAAACCTCGCGCTCACGAACGACGGCGGTTCGGATGGCCACGGCGAGCGACAATCCTCCGCAGTGGTCCACGAAGCCCAACGCGCCGCAGTAGATGCCTCGGGGGTGCCGCTCGAGCTCTTCGATGATCTCCACGGCGCGGATCTTGGGGGCGCCCGTCACGCTACCCGGCGGAAACGTGGCATCGAGGACGTCTTCCAGGCGCACATCGGCACGCGTCGTGCAGTGCACGGTACTCACCAGATGATAGAGCCCCGTGAAAGGCTCCACGATCAGGGGTGCGTCGACCTCGACGGAGCCAGTCTTCGCGACTCGCCCGAAGTCGTTTCGCATCAGGTCCACGATCATCGAGTGCTCTGCCTGCTCCTTCGGATCGGCGCGCAGTCGCTCGGATGCACCATCGTCGGTCGGCACTCGTCGGATGGTTCCTTTGATCGGTCGCGTCACGAGCAGCCTGCTTTGCGCATTCCAGCGGAGGAAGCGCTCCATCGTGCAAGCCAGCACCGCATGGTCACCCGCATCCAGAAACATGCCCAAAGGAACCCGGCTCGCGGCTCGCATGGCCTGCCAGAGTCGTAGGGCGTCGCCATCGAACGAAGCCGACCAGCGTCTGGCGACGTTCACCTCGTACACTTGGCCCATCTCGATGTAGCGAAGTGCCTTCTCGATGGCCCGCTTGTGCAACTGCGCATCATCGACCTCGATGGGACCGATACGAGGTGCCTGCTTTTCGGTGCCGGTGGTCTGCCTGAGCCGTGCGAAGAACGCGCGGCAAGAGCCCTGGTCGTCTCCAAGCAACCAGGTCTCGTTTGCTTCGTGGTCGATGGCGATCAATGCCGGGTAGCGCCGAAAAAGGATGATGGGCGCCCCTGCGCGAGCAAAGCGCGGCGTGCCGCGTGGCGGGTTGGACCAAAACGCATCGTACGCGATGTAGCCTATCCAAGACGGCGTCTCCGATGGACTGGGGCCTTCGGGGTTCGTTGTCGCTGCGGTCCCCCTTGCTTCCCGGAGCGCAGCAAAAGGAGCTGCAGCTCCGAACGGAACTCGAATCTCTTCAGCCGGCCAGGCACTCAAGAAAGAGTAGCGGCCGTCGCGCGCCTCGCTTCGGTTCGAGTCGAGCCAGGCGAATCCCGGTGCAGCGCTCAAAGAGCGTGCAAGTGTCAGCTCGTCCGTCGAAGCGATGCGCTCGGCCCACACGATGCCCCTCTACTTGCTCAGTGCGCAGCCGTAAAGCAACCTCACGCGGTGATACGCCGGACTTTGCTCCTCGGCCTGGTTCTCTCGTCCGTCGTGGCCTGCGACGACGACGTGACGCAGTTCGTGTTCGAGGCTCGCATCGTGAACGGTGACGGCGGCAATCCAGCCGCGGATACCGACGCCACGACGCTGCGGATAGGGATTCAGGAGGGCGATGGGCAAGCCCGCACGTTCGAATACCCCATCATCGACGGCAGGTTCGACGCCACGCTCGAGCTCACGACGGTGTCTTTGCCGACGCGTGTTCGGGTCGCAATCGAGGGTCCCACCACCGAGCTGCTGACCGCGCCGCCCGCGTTCGTTGCCTCCGCGAGCTCGGGGTTTCTTCGGATGGTGGCGGCAGAGCCGTCCTCGTGCGAGCTGGTGACCTTCGACCTCATGGAGGGTCCGCGCGTGTTCTTTGGCATGGTCCCTTCGGGGACCTTCGGCTTGATCGCAGGTGGCATTGCGGCCTCCGAGGGAGAGCAGGTCGAGTTTTTCGATGCGCTCGAATGGGAGTCGCGACCGTTTTCGGAAGACCTGGTGCTGGCGGAGCTCGGAGAGACGCGTGCGGCCTCCATCGACGAAGGTCAGATTCTGGTGCTGCCTGCCGACGCGGCGCCCTTCGTATTCGACATGATCGATCGCAGTGACCGGGTCACGCCTGTGGTGCTTCATGCCGGGGCCGGACCAAGGTCGGCGCTCGTCTCGGTTCCGGGTGCCGGCGCCATGGTGATTGGCGGAGAGATCGGGGGACAAGCGCAGTCCGCGATATCCTTGGTAGCCCCCGGCGGAACGGTCACTTCACTAGAGCTGAGTGAGCCGAGGTCCGGACCGAGCGCCGCGGTCTTCGGGGCCGACGTCCTGATCGCAGGCGGCAACGCCGAGGGCAATGCCGAGCTTCTGCGTGAAGACAGCACCGTAGGAGAGCCGGTGACCTCGGTGGCAGATGGGATTCGAGACGGCGGCTTCCTCGTCGGCGACGGACGGGGACGTGCCCTTTGGATGGGAGGCGAAGACTCCGGTGGAGCGCTACGCGAAGACACCGTTCGATTCGACGGCTGCCCGTCCGCCTGCGTATCGAGCGCGGGGCCGAGCTGGACGACGGCGCGTGCGGGGGTCCTACAGCTAGCGGAAACCGCACTGGTCATCGGTGGCGAGGGATCGCGCCTCGTCGAGGAAGTTCGTTGGAACGAGGACGATGTCGAGATCTTCGCCCTCCTCGAGCTGAACGTTCCGCGTGCCGGCGCCGGTGGCATTTCGTTCGAAAGTGGCATCTTCGTCGTTGCCGGCGGAGACGACGGAACGGCGATTCGCGACGACATGGAGCTCTGCGTACCGAGCGAGCTTTCGCCGCTATAGAAGGACCGGGCGGGCGCCCGCGAACCTGGTATTCTCGAGATTCCGTCGCAGATGTTACGCAAGCTGGAGAAGTACGAGGTTCTCGACGAGATCGGTCATGGGGGCATGGCCACGGTCTATCGGGCACGGGACAGCGCGCTCGACCGTCTCGTCGCGCTCAAAGTCTTGCATCCGCATCTTCAGCGGACGAGCGAGGCCCGGGCGCGGTTCAGCCGTGAGGCGAGGAGCGTCGCGCGGCTGCGCCATCCCCACATTCTGGAGATCTACGACTATAGCGGGGAGTCCTCAGCCGAGACCTACATCGCGGCCGAGCTTCTGACCGGACCCACGCTGAGGGACTTCGTGCTCTCGCACGAAGACATGCCCCCCGAGATCGCCGCTTGTATCGCGCTGCAGCTCGCCGATGCCTTGAACGAAGCGCACGACAAAGGAATCATTCACCGCGACGTGAAGCCCGAGAACGTTCTCATTCACGAGAATCGGGGAGTGAAGCTGACGGACTTCGGCATC
The DNA here is from genome assembly GCA_035466435.1 of Polyangiales bacterium. Lineage (GTDB taxonomy): Bacteria > Myxococcota_A > Polyangia > Polyangiales > Houyiibacteriaceae > SG8-38. Next base: position 10,211 of record DATIUW010000129.1, read on the forward strand.
GCGCACATGGTGGATACACACACCTTCACGGCGACCGGACAGATCCTCGGCTCGCCTGGGCACATGGCCCCCGAGCAAGTGGAGGGTGGCACGTGCGATGTCCGGAGCGACGTGTTCTCGCTCGGCACCGTCCTCTACTTTTGCGCGACGGGACGTCTTCCCTTCATCGGACGCAATCCGCACCATCTGCTGAAGCTGCTTCTCGACGGAGAATATCCCGATCCGCTACGCCTCCGGCCCGCCATTGGCGCCGATCTCGCCGCAATCATGGCAAAGGCTCTGTCGCGAGATCGCACCCTCCGTTATCAGACCGCCGGAGAGATGGCGGACGCCCTTCGAGCCTTTCTTTCCGACATGGGCATCGACGATCCCGATGCGACGCTCGAGCGCTACCTCACGAGCCCCGACGAGGTGGCTTCGGAGCTTCGTGATCATGCACTTCACCGGCTGCTCGAAGTCGGCGCCGAGGCAGCCAAGGCCGGGGAGGTGCCCCGTGCACAGGCTGCCCTGAGCCGAGCCTTGGCTCTCGATGAAGGAAACGAAAGAGCGCTGCGGTTGCTGAGCTCGCTCGGGCGTCGGCGTCAGCGGCGAAGCGCGCTCATTGCGTCCGCGCTCGGTCTCGTCGTGGTCGCCTTGGCAGCCGCGGGCTACGCAGGCTGGCAGACGCGAGGCGAGAAAACGGAGAGCGGGACCGTCGCTACGCCGACAAACCCACCGACCACGAGAGACGGCGGCCCGGACGAGACGGAGCCCGCGCCTGCCGCTCCGCCCGCGCTGGTGGAAGCGACGGAAGAAGAGGCTCAACCGCCGAAGCAAAGCGATTCGAAAGAGGCTACGCCGGCGCCTGCGATCGAGGACCGCGCCGTCAGCGGCACCCGTTGGGTCGTATTCAAGCCGACCCCTTCGAACGTATCGATCAGCGTCGACGGCGGCCCCCTCAAGGCCTACGGCCCCGACTACCAGCGCGTCCGGGTCAAGGCGGGCACCCATACGTTTCGATTCGTGGGCGCCGAGGACTGTTGCCAAGATCGAGTCATCCGGAAGCGGATCTCGGCGGGTGCGCGCGAGCTCGAGCTGCCGGTGAAGCTTCGCTACAAAGCCGCACGCCTGTACCTCAAAGGACCCACGCTGCCCGATGCGACGGTCCAGATCATTCTCCCTGGCAATCGGAAGGTTCCAGGTCGGATTCGTGAGATACTTCGCATTCCCATGAGCTCTCTCGATGCCTCCGCACAAGTCGAGATCAGCGCGCCCGGTTACCGCACACACCGAAGTGCGGTCGAGCTTCGCGCTGGCGGGGAGCTGACCGAGCATTCCTTCGCCCTTGAGAGGGTCAGCGAAACCCCGTAGAACGCCCGTAAGGTGATGCGACGCGCCACGCTGACCGGGTTCGTGGTCGTTCTAATGGCTGCATTCGCGCTGCCAGCAGGGGCGGACGAGCTTTCCGATTTCGAATCGGCCAGGCGTGATTACGAAAACCAGAGCTACGCCAAAGCCGCGAGAGAGCTCGAGTCTTTGGTGGGAGGCGCGGTACCGCGTGCACGCAATCCCGTCGTCCGTCTGGAGGCTCGGAAGTACCTCGGCGCGGCCTATCTCTTCTTGGACCAGCCCGAAGCGGCTCGCGAGCAGTTCCGGTTGTTGCTCGAGGAAGATCCCGAGTACGAGCTCGATCCGGTGGCTTTCCCCGAAGCGGTGGTCCGAACGTTCGAAGAAGTCCAGTCACGAGTGAGAGCGGAGCTCGCCCAAAAGCAGGCACAGGAGGCGGCGCGGGAGCAGCAACAGCGCGCCGAGGAGCTCGAAGCTTTGATCGGGGAGCGACGAAGGATGCAGATGCTCGAGCAGCTTGCGGCCACCGAGACGGTGGAGAAGGTGAACTCGAGATGGATCGCGGCGCTGCCCTTTGGAATCGGGCAGTTTCAGAACGGAGACCGGGGCCTGGGGATCATGTTTGCCACCACGCAGTCGGCGTTTCTCGCCGCCACGATCGCCACGTTCATCGGACACAACTCCCTTCGCGACGAGAATCCGGCGCCCGACGAAATCGATCGCGCGCGACGCGTCGAGCGGGCGCTCCGCATTGGAAATTGGGCGAGCGCCGGGGCTTTCGTCGGCTTCGCGCTGGCTGGGATCATCGAAGCCCAGGTTCGGTTCAAGCCGGTGATCCGGAGCACGAGACCGCGGGAGCTGCCCGAGGAGCTTCGGAGCCTCGAAGGTGTGGGCCCGGAGATTCGCCTGGAATTGGGAGTGACGGGCGGCCGCCTTCGCGTGGATTTCTGAGGCAAGAGGACAGTGAAAATATAATTTTGCACTTATGCTCGATGTGCCTGGAATCTCCGAAGACTTGGCTTGACAGCGGGACATTGACGCCTATCCTTCGCTCCCTTCGACGCGTGGGGAACTTACGCGCGTTCGAGGAATTGCACGCTTTTTCGGATAGTTATGCCAACGATCAATCAGCTCGTCCGCAAGGGGCGAAAACAGATCAAATCCAAAACGGACTCGCCGGCGCTTCAGCGATGCCCGCAAAAGCGAGGCGTGTGCGTTCGCGTGTACACCACCACGCCGAAAAAGCCGAACTCCGCGCTGCGAAAAGTCGCTCGTGTACGTCTGTCGAACGGCATCGAAGCAACCACTTACATTCCCGGTGAGGGCCACAACCTCCAGGAGCACTCGGTGGTGCTCATTCGCGGCGGCCGCGTGAAGGACCTTCCCGGCGTCCGTTACCACGTCGTGCGCGGCACTCTCGATGCGACCGGCGCGGCGGGTCCCTCCAACACCAACAAGGCGAATCGCGTCAACAAGCGATCCAAGTATGGCGTCAAGCGCCCCAAGAACTAAGCCATGAGTCGTCGAGCCAGCGCACCCAAGAGAGAAATCATCCCGGACGCCAAGTACGGCGATCGGCTCGTTGCGAAGTTCGTCAACTCTCTGATGTTGAAGGGCAAGCGCTCGACCGCGGAGAAGTGCCTCTACGGCGCCTTCGAAATCATCGAGCAGCGCTACAAGGAAGAGCCGCTCGAAGTTTTCAAGAGGGCGCTCGATTCGGTGAAGCCTCGCGTCGAAGTCAAGAGCCGCCGCGTGGGTGGCGCCACCTATCAGGTGCCAGTCGAAGTTCGATCCGACAGGCGGAACGCGCTCGCGATGCGCTGGTTGGTCCAGTACTCGCGTGGTCGCGGCGAGAAGTCCATGGAAGAGCGCCTTGCTGCAGAGCTGATGGAAGCCTCGCAGGGCCGCGGCAACGCCGTGAAGAAGCGTGAGGACACACACAAGATGGCAGACGCGAACAAGGCGTTTGCTCACTATCGTTGGTAGAAACTCGTAAGCGTCTGGGAAGGTCCACGGAAACCACTCGGACAAGGAGCAGCAGCTGAACTCATGACATCGCGCACATAAAGAGAGTCACCGGGAAGACCGCGACGAGCCCGTCGCGACCGAAGTGCCTCTCGAACCCTCTCTGAGTTGACGAAGCCCGAGGGTGGCTTCTGGGTCGGAGGGGGTTTTGTGTGTAAAGCGCAGTCGACGGAGACGAGCTCGAGCAAACCAATGGCTAGGCAGTACTCACTCGAAAAAACCCGCAACATCGGCATCATGGCCCACATCGATGCGGGCAAGACGACGACGACGGAGCGCATCCTCTATTACTCGGGGGTGAACTACAAGATCGGCGAGGTCCACGACGGCGCTGCGACCATGGACTACATGGAGTAGGAGCAGGAGCGAGGGATCACGATCACGTCTGCGGCGACCACGTGCTTTTGGCGCCCGCTGGCCGGACCCTACGGCGGCGATCAGTTCCGCATCAACATCATCGACACGCCGGGACACGTGGACTTCACCATCGAGGTGGAACGCTCGCTGCGCGTGCTCGACGGAGCCGTCGCGGTATTCGATGGCAAAGAGGGTGTCGAGCCGCAGTCCGAGACGGTCTGGCGACAAGCCGATCGATATCGCGTTCCACGCATCTGCTTCATCAACAAGATGGACAAAGCGGGCGCCGATTTCACGTCGGCCTTCAACTCGATCAAGGCCCGACTCGGCGCTCCAGCAGTCGCCGTCCAGCTTCCGCTCGGTCAGGAAGCAGAGCTCGAAGGCGTGATCGACCTCATCAACATGAAGGCGATTCGCTTCAAGGACGATACGCTCGGTGCAGAGTGGACCGTCGAAGAGATTCCCGACGAGCTGAAGGACGAGGTCGAGCTCGCCAGGGCCACCTTGCTGGAGGCAGCCGCCGAAGTCGATGACACGCTCATGGAGCGCTACCTCGAGGGAGACACGGACTTCTCGCCCGAGGAAATCGTCAAGGCGGTTCGCAAAGGCTGCCTCGAGCAGAGCATCGTCCCGGTGCTCACTGGCTCGGCTTTCAAGAACAAGGGCGTGCAGCAGCTTCTCGACGCCGTCGTGAACTTCCTGCCGTCGCCCCTCGACGTGCCTGCGATTCAGGGCGTGGACCCCGACGACCCGGACAAGAAGATCGAGCGCCACGCCTCCGATGACGAGCCGTTCAGCGCGCTCGCCTTCAAGATCATCAACGACCCCTTCGTCGGACAGCTCACGTTCTTCCGTGTCTACTCGGGCATGCTCGAAGCCGGCACGGGCGTGCTCAACTCGACCAAGGGCAAGAAGGAGCGGATCGGACGCATCCTTCAGATGCACGCAAACAACCGCGAGGAGCTCAAGGAGATCTACGCGGGCAACATCGCCGCCGCGGTGGGTCTGAAGACCGCCACCACCGGCGATACGCTTTGCGACGAGAAAGCTCCGGTCATCTTGGAGCGCATGGTGTTCCCCGACCCGGTCATCTCGGTGGCCATCGAGCCCAAGACCAAGGCGGACCAGGACAAGCTGGGCGTCGGGCTCTCGAAGCTCGCAGCCGAAGACCCGAGCTTCCGGGCGCATACCGACGAGGAATCGGGCCAGACCATCATCAGCGGGATGGGAGAGCTCCACCTCGAGATCATCGTCGACCGCCTCAAGCGCGAGTTCAAAGTCGACTCGAACGTCGGGGCGCCTCAGGTTGCCTACCGCGAGACGATCACCAAAGAGGTCGAGTCCGAGGGACGCTACATCAAGCAAAGTGGCGGTCGCGGCATGTACGGCCACGTCTGGGTGAAGCTCGCCCCGCTCGAGCCCGGCAGTGGCTACGAGTTCGAAAACAAGATCGTTGGCGGCGTCATCCCGAGGGAATACATCCCGGCCGTCGAAAAAGGCATCAAAGACGCCATGAGCCGCGGCGTGATGGCCGGCTATCCGGTCATCGACGTGAGGGCGTCGTTGTTCGACGGTTCATACCACGACGTGGACTCGAGCCAGGCTGCCTTCGAGGTAGCGGGCTCGCTGGCCTTCCAGGACGGTGCGAAGCGAGCAGGCATTCAGCTTCTCGAGCCGGTGATGGACGTCGAGGTTCGTGTCCCCGAGGACTACATGGGCGAAGTCATCGGCGACCTCAACGCCCGCCGCGGAAACGTGAGCGGGATGGATTCCGTGGGCGGTCTTCAGGTGATTCGCGCATTTGTTCCGCTCGCGAACATGTTTGGTTACGTGAACGACTTGCGCTCCAAGACTCAGGGGCGTGCGGTCTACACGATGCAGTTCAAGGAGTATCAGGCGGTGCCGCAAAGCATTGCCGATGAAATCGTCGCCAAGGCGAAGGGCGGATGAGGAGCTAACGATGGCTAAAGAAAAGTTTGTCCGGGACAAACCACACATCAACGTAGGCACGATCGGTCACATCGACCACGGCAAGACGACGCTGACGGCAGCGATCATGAAAGTGATGGCGGACCGGCACGGAGGCGAGGTCAAGAG
>DATIUW010000130.1:0-13639 GCA_035466435.1 Polyangiales bacterium
GAGCCCCGACGACAGCCAAAGCGGAATCAGCCTCGTGCTACAAAACGCCCCAGTTGTGGCGAAATGCCACACTGAGACGAATCGCATCCGAATGGACCGGCGGCATTCCTTCATTCACCGCGTAACACCAGCAAAAGACGGGCCATCGAAGGTGGAGGCCACCCAAACGGTCCAGAGGTCGTCGCCTCAGTCGTTTGCGCGCTTCCAGCCCTTCGGATCGGCCGTCAACGCAGCTTCCCACTCGTTCATCTTCTCCTCGAGCTCCGCGGCGAGGTCCGGGTGCTTGGCCGTGAGGTCGTAGGATTCGCCGGGGTCCGACGCCAGATTGAACAACAATGGAAGCCGTCCACGCGTGTGCTCGCTGATGCCGCCGAGCTTCTCGTTCAAGGGCAACGGCCACACGTAGTGATTGATCGAACGGAAGTACTTCCACTCGGCAACGCGAATGCCTTCGAGCTCCCCCTGGTGATAAAAATAGAAAACCTCGTGAGGCGACCTGCCATCTGCGGTCAGCAGCGCTTGCATGTTCCGGCCGTCGATGATCCGATCGTCTGGCAGGGAAAGCCCCGCCAGTGAAAGGCAAGTCGGAAACACGTCGATGTTCATCACCGGCTCGTTCGACACGGTGCCCGCCGGGATCCGCCGAGGCCACCGTGCGATGAAAGGTACGCGGTGGCCTCCCTCGTAGCTTTGTCCCTTGCGACCGCGAAAACGGCCCGGGCTGCCTTGATACCACGGACCGTTGTCGCTCGTGAAGATGACCAACGTGTCGTCGGCGATTCCATGTCGTTCGAGTGCCGCCATCAGCTCGCCAACGCTCCAATCGATCTCTTCGACGGTGTCCCCAAAAACTCCACCCTCCGAATTACTGAACGCATCGGACGCGAAGAGCGGTCGATGTGGAAAGGTATGGGCGACGTAGAGAAAGAACGGCCCGTCATGCGATGACTCGATGAAGCGAAGCGCCTCTTCGGTGTAACGCCCGGTGAGAATGGACTGGTCGTCGACGTTTTCGAGGAGTTTCTCGCGATTGCGATACAGCGGAAACGGATGCATGTCGTTGCTGTAAGGAACCCCAAAATAGAAATCGAAGCCGTGCTCCAGCGGATTGTGTGCTGGGTTCGATGCGTAATCACCGAGGTGCCACTTTCCCACCATCCCGGTTGCATAGCCGGCGATCCGCAGCGCCTCGGCCAAGGTGATCTCGTCGGCGTGCAGGCCGGTTGCCTTCCCCTCGGTCGCGAGGTCGATGAGCCCCAACTTGCCAGCAAGGTAGCCGATCCCCACGGTGATCGTGTGTGACAGGGACATCTCCTCGGGCATCAGCGGAACGTCCAACCCCATCCGTGCCGGGTATCGGCCGGTCAGCAAGCCCGCTCTCGATGGCGTGCACACCGAATCGCTCGAGTGAAAATCAGTCAAACGAACACCAGCCTGGGCCAGCGCATCGATGTGGGGAGATCGAATTGCTCGTCCGCCGTAGGAGCCGAGATCCCCGTACCCGAGGTCGTCGGCCATGATGATCACGATGTTGGGTAGCTCGTCGCCATCTGCGCGCTCGAGGCGATGGATGACCGACGCCGGCTCGACGGGCGTGTCGACATCGTCCGACGCGGCACAGCCTACAAAGAGAAGGCTCAGGCAGAGCCCCATGCAGGGGGCTGGCAGCAGCTCGGTGATGGACATCAGGACATCTTTCCGAACCAGCCACGGCGTTCGAGCCATTTGGCGATCTCCAGCACGGGCATGATGGTGAGGGCTGCGCCGATGACGATGAGCCAGTCCTGTTGCGTCAAAGTGAACGTGCCGAAAGCCTCGTGGAGCGGTTCGAACTGCACGATGAATATGAGCACCGCGATCTCTCCCAAGATCGCCAGGTTCAGCCACTTGTTGGCGAAGGGCCGATGCCATACCGACACCCGGTCGGAGCGGAAGTTGTAGGCCTTCAAGAACTGGATCAACACCAAGGACACGAAAGTCAGCGTCATTGCATGCTCGATGGTGTACCCGTCCTTTTCCATGGCCCAGTGAAACACCGCGAGATTGACGATGGTGGACCACAGGCCGCCGAGGCACATCAACACCACGACGGGGCGAGTGAAGATCCCGGTGTTGGCATCTCTCGGCGGTCGCTCCATCAGGTCGTCTTCCGGCGGATCGACCGCGAGCGCCAACGCGGGGAGGCCGTCGGTGAAAAGATTGACGTATAGAATTTGAACGGCGGTCAAGGGAAGCGGCCAACCCGCGAGCGTCGCGCCCGCCATGAGACCGATCTCGCCGATGTTCGAGGACAGCAAGTACATGAGGTACTTCTTGATGTTCTCGAAGATCCCACGCCCTTCCTCCACCGCGGCCACGATCGATGCAAAGTTGTCGTCGGTCAGCGTCATCGCCGCGGCTTCCTTGCTGACGTCCGTGCCAGTGATGCCCATGGCGATGCCGATGTCCGCCTTCTTGAGCGCCGGCGCGTCATTGACGCCGTCACCGGTCATCGCCGCGATGTGACGCTGCTGCTGTAGAGCCGTCACGACACGAAGCTTGTGCTCCGGCGAGACGCGAGAATAGACCTCGATGGTTTCCACCTCGCGCTCGAGCGCCTCGTCGCTCATGTCTTCGAGCTCCGCGCCGGTGACACCCCGACCGGTTTTGAACAGACCGAGCTCACGAGCCACGGCCTGCGCAGTAAGAGGATGGTCTCCCGTGATCATCACCACTCGGATGCCGGCCTGCGCGCATTTCTCGACGGCCGCTTTGGCCTCGGGACGCGGCGGATCGATCATGCCGACCAAACCGAGAAAGGTCATGTCCCGCTCGGCGTCCTCGATCGTCGCGTCGGGCTTTCTGGCGACGGCTAGGACCCGAAGTGCCTCTCCCGCCATGCGCCGCACTCTTTCGAGGATTGCGGTCCTTTCCGCGTCCTGAAGCGGGACCGTACCCTCCACGGTGAGCATGCGCGAGCAGGAAGCAAGGATGGTCTCGGGCGCGCCCTTTGCATACGCGACGCGGCCTCCGTCGACCGCATGCAAGGTCGTCATCCGCTTGGCTTCCGATGTGAATGGGATCTCGCCGACACGGGGAAACTGCTCGTCGATTTCTCGTTTGTGCAGCCCCGCTTTGGCAGCGGCGACGATCAAGGCGCCTTCGGTCGGGTCTCCCTTGACGTGCCAAGCGCCGTCCGTCTCGTCATGCGCGAGATGCGCATCGGAAACCAGCGCGGCCGCCAGCAGCAGCTCGGTTTCCATCGGCTCGAGCTCGACGGACGAGCCGTCCACCGAAAAATCACCCTCGGGAACATAACCGATGCCTGAGACCGCCAGCGTTCTTTCGGAGGTGTAGAGCTTGCGGGCGGTCATCTCGTCCTTCGTGAGCGTGCCTGTTTTGTCAGAGCAAATGACCGACGTGCTGCCCAAGGTCTCGACTGCCGGCAGACGGCGAACCAAGGCGTTTCGCTTGGCCATGCGTTGCACGCCAATCGCCAACGAGATGGTGACCACGGCCGGCAAAGCCTCTGGAACGACGGCAACCGCCAAGGCGATCCCGAAGATGAGCATCTCCACCCACGGCTGGCCCCGAACGAGGCCCGCAGCGACGATCGCGGCGACCACGACGAGCGCGGCCAAGGCGAGCGCGCGGCCCACCTTGTCGAGATTCTTCTGAAGCGGGGTCCTTCCTGCTTCGACCGACTGCAGCATCTTCGCGATCTGCCCGAACTGCGTATCCATGCCGGTCTCGACGACGACTGCACGCCCGCGGCCGTACGTGGCGATGGTGCCCCCGAAGACCATGTTGTTGCGGTCTCCGACGGCAAGCTCCTCGTCGTCGAGCGGCGGTGTCTTCTTCTCCACGGCCACCGACTCGCCGGTGAGCGCTGCCTCGTCGACCTTCAGGTTCACGGACTCGATCAGCCGCGCGTCTGCCGCCACCTTGTCTCCCGCGTGCAGCAGCATGAGGTCGCCTGGCACGAGCTCGCTGGCGGGAATCTCCACTTCCTGACCGTTGCGGATGACCGTCACGGTGGGCGCGGCCATCCGCCTCAGCGCGTCGATGGCACGCTCCGCTCGAAACTCTTGGATGAAACCGAGCAATACCGCGAAGAGAACGATCACGGCGATGGCAATGGCTTCGAGCTCGTGCCCCACGAAGACCGAGATCGCGATCGCGATGAGCAAGATGACGATCAGGACGTTCTTGAACTGTCCGAGAAGAATCGACCAGGGCGAGATGCGATGCGCGGCCTCGAGCTGATTGGGACCGTATCGCGCCAAGCGCCGCTCGACTTCCTCTCGGGATAGGCCTTCGGGGCCGGAGCCGAGTTGCGACATGACCGCATCGACGGCCAGGGTGTGCCAGACGGGGGAGACCTCTTCGCGTGCTTCATTCATGTCGGATGCCAGCTTTGGCGAACTCTAGCCCAAGATGTATTCCGATCACTTCGTTTTTCAACCACGTTTCGAGGATTGTGACGAGTATCGACGCCGCGCGATGAATCGAGAATCGTGCTAAATACCTGCCGCATGAAGGTAGTCGTTCTGGGCGCGGGTGGCATGGGGCGTTATGCGGCGAAGACCGCAGTCGCACAGGACTTCGTCGAAGAGCTGGTAGTCGGCGACCTCGACGGAAGCGCCGCGCTCGCGCTCGCCGAACGCCTCGGCAGGAAAGCACAGGGCGCGGCAGTCGACGTGATGAACGAGAGGTCGTTGCTGGAACTGTTCTCGGGGGCGGACGCGGTTCTCAATACCGTCGGACCTTTCTTTCGACTGGGACCGGCCGTGCTGCGCGCGGCGATTCGGGCCGGCGTGCATTATCTCGACATCAATGACGACTGGGAATCGACCGAAGCGATGCTCGAGCTCGACGATGACGCGCGTGCCGCCGGCATCACGGCGGTGATTGGAGTCGGCGCGAGCCCTGGAATGTCCAACATGCTGGCATGCCTGGCGATGCGAGAGCTCGACGAGGTCGACGAAGTGATCGCTGGTTTCGACCTCGATGCAGCCATGCCCGAGCAGCGAGGGGATGCGCCGGCCGCAGCAACCGTGCATGGTCTGCATCAGCTCAGCGGACGCATTCGCGTCTTCGAAAACGGCGCCTTCGCCCGAGCGAAGCCACAGCGCCGAGTGGACTTCGACTACCCGGGGCTCGGTCCGCGAACCGGTTGGACGATGGGGCACCCGGAAGCCGTTACCTTTCCGCGCGCCTTTCCACAGCTTCGCTCCGCGCGCGTAGTGATGACGATGGCCCCGAGCAATCGGATCGCCGTCCGCATCCTGTCCGGCTTGATCGATGCTGGCGTGGTTTCGCTCGAGCGAGCCGCGCGCTGGGTCGAACGCCTAGAGGGCGTCGGAAAGCCGGTCAAGACGCCCGCCGACTACATCGCCGAGATTCTCGATGAAACCTCGGGCCGTCTGCCGCCGGTTTTTGCGGTTGCAAAGGGCCGACGTCAGGGTCGACCAGCCACGATTGCCGGGACGGTACGCTCCGCTCCCCCCGTCGGCATGGGCGGCGCGACCGGGGTTCCGCTCGCCGTGGGGCTCGAGGTGGTACGTCCGGCCCTCGGAGCCAAGTGCGGCGTCTTCGCTCCCGAGTCCATCCTCGACCCGGTCGCCTTCTTTGACGCCCTCGCTCCGCTTTGTGACCCCGTGTGCCACAGCACGAGCGACCTGGCGATCCTCACGCGCTCATGGGAGTCCGTCGATCTCGGCGCTGCATTGTCCCGCGCAAAAGAGCTGTCCGGTCGTTGAGGGGAGCACGGCAGCGAGAACGGGTCTGGTGTCGGCGGGTGCCAGGGCGTATGCTCGCAGGCCACCATGCCGGACGCATTCTCTGAACGTCTGAGCGCGCTCGACGCCATCTTCCTCGATCTCGAGAGCGAAACTGTCCCCATGCACGTGGGTGCCGCCCTTCTGTTCGATGCAAGACCCTTGATGCTCGAGCACGGCGGGCTCGACATGGAGCGCATCACTCGATACACGTTGGCCGCGCTCGACACCGATCCTCGGTACCGGCAACGTCTGGCGTGGGTACCCGGGCTACGCCACCCGGTCTGGATCGACGACGACCGATTCAACATCCACTTTCACCTACGCCACACGAGGCTTCCCCTGCCCGGCGACGAGCGAATGCTCAAGCGTCTCGTGGGCAGGCTGTTCTCGCAGCGCCTCGATCGAAGCCGGCCGTTGTGGGAATTTTGGATCGTCGAAGGCGTCGAAAACGACCAGTTCGCGTTGGTCGCCAAAGCGCACCATTGCATGGTCGATGGCGTCGCCGGTGTCGGGCTCCTCCAGGCACTGCTGCAAATCGGACCACCTGGGCCGGAAAGACAGCCCGAGCAATGGCGGCCCCGTCCGGCTCCGAACGGGGCTGAGTTGCTCCGCGACGAGATCAAACACCGTGTCGACGGGCTGCGCGAGCTCACACACTTCGTGCCACGGATTCGGAGAGACTTCGGAGGCGTGGTCGGCGTGCTCCGCTCGGGAATGAAGCTCGGCCCGAAAACCGTATTCACGGCGCCAGACATCAGCTCGTACCGACGCTTCGACTGGGCCTCTTTCGAGCTAGCGGACGTGAAAGCCATCAAGAATGCCCTGGGGGGCACCATCAACGACGTGGTGCTCGCGACGACGACGGGCGCCATCCGTCGCTTTCTCGAAGCACGGAACGTCGATGTCGACTCCATCGATGGGTTTCGATCGTTTCTGCCGGTCAACACGCGCAAAACAGGGGGCGGCTCGACCGGCAACCAGGTGGCCATGCTTCTGGCGGAGCTTCCGATATCCGAACCGGACCCCATCCAACGGCTCGAGAAGGTCATTCAGATCACCACCACGCTCAAGAAAGAATCCAACCAAACCGCGGGCGCGGAGCTCCTCGAGGATGTTGCAAACCTGACGACGAGACGCCTCATCTTGGAGATCTCTCGCGCCGCGATTCGGAGACGCGCCTACAGCGTCGTGGTGACCAACGTGCCGGGTCCACCGTTGGAGCTCAATCTCCTCGGCGCCCCCATGAAGCGCATCTTCCCGCTCGTGCCGATCCCTCCGACACAAAACCTCGGCATCGCGCTCTTCAGCTACGACGGGTGGCTTTGCTGGGGATTCAATGCCGACTGGGAACGCTTTCCCGACGTGCACGAGTTCGTCGAGCACCTGGAAGCCGCATTCGCGGAGTACCAGAGGCTCGCCGAGACCCGATCGGAGCCAGCTCATGTGAGCGGACATGTCTAGAACCTCTCTGGCGCCGACGCTATTCGCGGCCTCGTTGACCATGTTCGCGTGCGAATCGAATGGCGGGGGGACTTCCGTTGCTTCGCCGAACGGTGAGCTTCGAATCTCCGCGGAAGCCGATGCCGAGGGGCGGCTCCGCTACACCGTGACCAAGGGCGGCGTCACGATCATCGACTCGAGCCCGCTCGGTCTCGTCTCCAACACGCATGATCTGACCAGTGGCGTCACGATGGGCACGGGCCGGAGCCGCACCATCGATGAACGGTACACCATGCTCGTTGGCAAACGACGGGAGCGCCGCGTCGTCGCCAACGAGCTCACGCTGCCGCTCGAGGATGCGAACGGAGCCGAGGCCGAGCTGATCATGAGAGCGCAGGATGACGGCGTAGCGTTTCGCTATCGCCTCCTCGGCGAAGGCTCTTCCGAAGTCGCGAGCGAGTCGACCGGCTTTGCCGTGGCACCCGGCTCGCGGGCGCTTCTGCGACCTTACGATTCCGGCGACATCTTCTTCATTTACACGGCCGGCTCCTACGAGCAGCCACCGGAGCTCGTACCTGCCGGCACGCCTACCGAGGCGAGCGGCTGGGCTTTCCCCGCCCTGTTCGAGCTCGAAGAGGGCGGTCTCCATCTCATGATCACCGAGGCCGATCTCGATCGAAGCTACTGCGGCACGCGGCTCCACGAAATGCCGGACGACGGCCTCTACCGAATCCGTTTCCCGGACGAGCGCGAGGGCAAGGGCGTCGGTGCGGTGTTGCCCATTGCTGAGCTACCATTTTCGACACCCTGGCGCGTCATCCTCGTCGGAGAGCTCGCGACCCTCGTCGAATCCACCATGGTCGACGACTCGAGCCGGCCCTCAGTCGTGGAAGACACGACCTGGATCGAGCCGGGGCGCGCTGCCTGGTCGTGGTTCAGTCAAGGGACGGGGACTCCGGAGCTTCAATCCGAGTACGTCGACTTTGCTGGACGATACGGTTGGGACTACGTGTTGATCGATGCCACTTGGGACCAGTGGGACGATGCGGAGCAGGAAGTGCAAGCGCTCGTGGCGCAGGCCCAAGCAGTCGGGGTCGAGCTGTTGCTCTGGTACAACTCCGGGGGAGAGCACAGCACCAATTTCGAAACGCCATTCGACAAGATGGTCGACCCCGCGATTCGTCAGCAGGAGATGGCGAAGATCTCGGGTTGGGGCATCGCCGGCATCAAGATCGACTTTTTTCAGAGCGACAAGCAGGCTCGAATAGAGCAGTACATCGGCATCCTGGAAGACGCGAAGGACTACCGACTGCTGGTGAACTTCCACGGTGCGACCGTGCCCCGTGGCTGGCAGCGGACCTATCCCCATCTGATGACGCACGAAGCGATCAACGGGGCGGAGTTCTACAAGCCGGAAATCAACGTCCTGGGAGATCGTGCGCCGACAGCGCTCATGAACGTTCAGGACGTTCTCCTGCGAAACGTCGTCGGCTCGATGGACTACACGCCAGTCGTGTTCGAGGCTGCGCTGACCGAAAAAGAGCTTCCCTACGCGCACTCTCTCGCGTTGTCGGTTCTATTCGAGTCTGGCATTCAACACTTCGCCGATCGCGCGGATTCCAATCCGGACGCCGGCTATCGAGCTGTCTTCGCGCCCTACCCGTACGTCGCCGACTTCCTTTCGACGGTGCCGGTGGCCTGGGACGACACGCGGCTGATCGAAGCCGAGCTTGACGGGCATGTCATCTTGGCGCGGCGTTCGGGAGCCGTTTGGTATCTCGGCGGCATTCACGCAGCCGAAACATCCGTCGAATACAGCGTCCCGCTCGACTTCCTCGAAGAGGGAGACTACGAGCTCGTGATCATCGAGCAGGGCGAAACCCCGAGCGCTTTCTCACGGCGAATGGAATCGGTCCGCGGCGGCGATGCGTTCACGGTCCGCCTGCCCTCGCGGGGCGGCTTCGTCGCCCGCATCGATTAGCGTCGCGCGAGCAGCTTGGAAACCGGAGCGGGGAGCGCTTCCTTTCGCGGTATGCGCTCGTAGAGTTGGACAGAAACGCGCCCCGTCGCCTGCTCGAGCTCCCCGAGCACCGCGGGTTGCATGGCGGCCCTGCAGCTTTCTTTGCTCTCGAACCGAAACATGGCAGTTCGCTTGAACTCGAGCGGATTCGTATTGGCGGGATGGACGCCCTTCGTGATTGTGATGGGGGATGTTTCGACGCTTTCGTAAGCTTTCTGTGCGCCCGCGGCCTCGAGGATACCCCGTACAGCTTCCGGATTTTCGTCGAAGTGGACCACCAGAACCCATTTGCTGCGGCGGAGCGCCTCGAGCGAATCCGGTGAATGCGTGAAGGATGCCTCGAACTTTCGGACGGCCTTGAGCCTTTGGGGATTGGCAATCGCCAGGTAGTAGGGGTTGAGGGCCAGCGCGAGGAAACGGCGCTGATTGGGATAACGCACCACCAGCAGCTCCTCGGCGCGAGGCTCCCCGAGGAAGGACTGGACGTGCCTGCCCATCCAACCCACTTCTGCGCCCACGGTCTTCAAAACCGGCATCACCGCGACGCCGTACCACTTGTAGGCCTGTTCGTCCTTGAAGTGGATGAGATTGAGGACGTCCACCGGCGTCGGCAGATTGGCGCGGTACGTTGCCTTGATCGACGGGAGATCGAAGTCGTCGAGGAGTGCCATGGCGCGCTCCTTAGCACATTGGAGTGGCCGCTACTCCCGGGTGCCGGGGGGGACGGACGTGAGCCGTCCTCGACATCGTACGGAAAGTCCGAATCGTGCCTTTCGCGCGGGCCGAGGTTGTGGTTTAGTAGGGACACGGTGAACAGATTCTTGGCATTGGCGGTCGCCTGCGTCGGACTGGTCCAAGTGGCCGGTTGCCGTTCGGTCGGAACCGTTTGTGAACAGTCGGGCTCCGAGGAAGAGTGTGCGAGCGGGCTCATCTGCACCTTCAAGCGTACGCCTGCGACTTTCGATCCCAACGCGGACCCTCCCCCTCCGCTGAGCGTCTGCCTTCGTAAGTGCGAGCGATCGACGGACTGCGGTGAAGGAGAGGTTTGCCGGGTCGTCTTCTGCTCCACGGAGAGGAGCTGCCAGACCGGGCCGCTGGAAGATCCGCCGCCCTACGTGTGTGGTGACCCAGGCACCGGAGGGACTGGCGGAATGGGCGGTGCCGGGGGCATGGGCGGTACGGCTGGTGTCGGCGGAAGTGCGGGCACGGGCGGCACTGGGGGCACGGGCGGCACCCCGGCGTGCGACAGCATCGCGAGCGCATTCATCAAAACGCTGGATCCCGCGAGCAACTTCAACCTGACCAATCTCGTCGATGAGGATACGACCAACCTTCCCGAAACCTGGGACCGCTACTCGATCGAGCTTCTGATCGATCCCGGGCTCGAGGGGCAGCTTCTCCAGGTTGGCTTCAACGCGACCGCATCGAACTTCGAGCCGTCCGGCGTGTTTTACGACAACATCGTCGTCGAGCCCGGCCCGGAATACACGCAGGATTTCGAATCTCTCGACCAATCGAGCCCCACGGCGTTGAGCGGTGATGGATGGATCGTCTTTGGCAACGTATTCGAAGCCGATGGCACTACCTTCCTCTATGGCTACGGCCCCGACCCCGCGCCGAACAACACCGGCGCCTTTTCGGGCATTGCGCTGGGCCAAGGCGGCCTCGATCAGGGCGAACAGCAGTTGGTGATCATCAGCGACTACAACAACGCCGACCAAGCGACGGGCCGCCGAATCGAGGCGAACACGTTCCGCGAGCGTACGATCACGGCGTCCGACGTCGGAAACACCATCGTTTTCAGCTTCGATGCGAAGCGCGGCAACATCAATGCCGGATGCCCTGAGCCCTGACGAATCAATCGTCGAATAGCCGGCTTCGCCCAATGACGAGATCGATCTGGCGGATACGCCCGCTTCGCTGAAAGATCTCGGTGCTCAGCTCGGGCGGCAGCGTCAGCCCCGCCAGGGTCTGTTTGCTTCCATCATCCTGGGTGACCGCGATCGCCGGTTCCGCCGAATCATCGAGGTGGTAAACGAACGGCACTTGGCACCAGGTGAACGCCAGCCCTGATTCAGGCACGGGGAGCTCCTGCCAGTGCCCCTCTACGTCGAGGAAGCGAAATGGTCTCGGGTTCGCGAGAAACTCGCGAGCACGAAGCAGTGCCGGGTCGAGAGTCACCTGGCCCTCCCCGACGCGCACACCGAGCTCACCAAAACGGGCCAAGACTTCTTCCTTGACCAAGCCGGTCATACCCGGCTGCTGGGCGCCGGCATGCTTGGGCGTGTTGGAATAGGGGTCCGTCGGGAAGGCGCCGAACTCACCAGGGGTCCTGTTGAATCCAAGACCCTCACGAACGCGGTAATACAATCGGCCCAAACGATGGCATGTCTGTTGGTCCGCACCCTCGGTCAACGCGACGAAGAAAGTCTCCTGGGCGACCAGCAACAACTTGGAGACCATGTGCCAATAGACGGATCCCAAACCCTCGTAGCCGAACATCGTGCCAGACCGCCCGGTAAACGCTCTGTGGTTGAAAACCTGCTCGTAGAGCTCGAGCAATGATCGGCGGGCTCGTCGAGCTTCATCGCCGTAAACCGGCGCCAAATCGTCGAGTCGAGCGATCAAGTCTCTCTGGTTGCGCAAATCTGCGTTGAAGCGATAGCACCCGTCTTCGTCGCGCAAAACGATGCTGTCATCGCCGCGTTCCAGCATCTTCTCGAGTAGCGGGATCGATTCGAAGCGTTCGGCTGGGATGCGGTTCTTCTCGAGAAAGCGCGGCAACGATCGATCCGGATACAACATGAAGGTGCGCACGTCGTCCCTATACAAATCGCTCTCGAACAATGCTTCGAGCACCTCGGCTGCCTGTGCGGCGCTGATGGCTCCGGAGCCGAGTACGGCAACCTGCCCCTCGAGCATCGCGTAGAGGCGTTCGACTTCGATCGCCTCCGATTCGATGACGATGAGATTGTACGCATGGTAGAGGCCATCCTCACGCCGATTCTGTTGGATGCTGTGGTCGATGGCAGCCAGGGCATCATTCAGCATGTCCTGGACCTGAGCGAGTGGTTGCTGCACCAGCTCGGAGAAGGTCTCTTGGTGGTAGATCGTCTGTCGGTAGCGAGACGCGGCCTCTCCCAACTCGGCCAGCAAGCGGTATCGAGTCTCGGCGGTCGCCGCCCGTCCCTCTAGCTTGGGTCGAAGCTCGCTCAGCGTCGCTGCAGTTTCACCCAGCCACTGCCCAACTTCCTTCGACATGCCGATCGAACCAGACTCCTCCGCCAGAAAACGCTGAAGGAAATCGACGTACCGGCGCATGTAGTACAGCGTCACCATCGAAAGCCCATGACCGACCAGGGCGTTGTTGGCGTCATTCCACTCGGGACGCTGCGTGTTGAGCCAAATGCCCCCATCGATGACGAAGTTGCCGAGCTTCGCGAGAAGTGGAACCAGGAGCTTCTCGAGCAAATTGACCTGGTAGACTTCTCCCTCCGGACCGACGATCAACTTTCCGTCGGACCCGTTCGCAGCGACTCGCTGCTCGATTCGCTCCGCCAGATCCCGGTCGTACACGACGGTGCTCTTGGCATTCTCGAGCAGGCTCTCGAACGGTTTGATCTTGTACGGAACGTTTGCGTAAGCGAAGACCCGTCGCCTCAGCAGCGAAGCGAGGCGTGTGGGGTGAAACCGGTTGGAAAGCTCCAGCAAGCGGAGGAGATAGATGATCTGGTGATCACCCCAGTAGCCGATGTAGCTCCACGGATCGTCGGGGTCTTCGACTTCCCAGTCGATGCCTTCATTGCTGATCCGATAGGGGTTGTACCCCTCGGCCGTGCTGGCGTTGAGAAACTTCGCGATTACGCTTTCGATGAACTCGGGAAAGCTGAATGTCAGCGCCTCCCAGTTCTGAAAGATGTCGCGCCAGTTGCCCTGATACGTGAGTAGCTTGTTACCCCGGTCGTCTTTCAGCTTGATGCTGAATTCATTCCATGGCCGGCTGGGGTCCCCGTGGCGTCGACCGAACGTAATGGGCAGGTACTCGCGAGTCAGTCGCTCGAGCCGTAGGTCCTCCATGCCTTCGACGATCTCGAGAAGCTCCGAGTAATTGATCTCGTCAGGCAATGCCTCGAGCGCCGCCCGGTGTCGGGCAAACAGGTCGCGGTTGAAAAGCTCGACGGTGCGACGGAAGTGCTGCGTCGATACCTGATACTGATCGTCGAACGTACCGCCCCGCAGCACGTTGAAGAGGACGTTGGCGTAGTGATGCGTGGTCACAGCCTCTTCGGCAGTCCGTTGCAACGCGTATGCACCTCCCATGATGCGAGCGAGCTCGTTCGACCCCTCGTCGATGGACTTCTCGATCTCGATCTCTACGCTCGCTGGGTCGCCGAGACGTCGCAGGAGGCGCACCACC
>DATIUW010000131.1:0-3315 GCA_035466435.1 Polyangiales bacterium
GGAGCGCGCTCTCCCGGAGCGCGCTTCGCGACGTGGCTCGCAGGGACTACACCGCAGCCCTGGCCGAGCTCGAAAAGGCGCAATCCCTTTCGCGGGCCGCGGTCCACGAGCTCAATCGAGATCCGAATCGGGCCGAGCAGCTTTTCGACACCTGCCTCTACACCGTACGCGCCCTTCTCGGCGCCAAGCGACGGGCCGAAGCCCAGGCCCAAGTCGAGGAATGCGCACGCTGGAGCCTTCGCAGCAAGCCCAATACGCTGATGCACCCTCCCGACGTGAGGGCGTTTTACCAAGCGACAATCGAAGAAGGTCTCCACGGCGGCGCCTCGCTCGTGGTCGAAACGGACCGCCCCGATTGCCAGGTGCGCGTCAACGGCACGCCCCAGGGCCGTGCTCCGACGACGATCGAAGGTCTGCTGCGCGGCCCTTACGACCTGGAGGTCGAATGTGACGAGTCACGCGGCCGCATCCATCGCATCGAGGTCGCATCGGCGACGTCGGAGGTCTTCATCGACACGCGATTCGACCAAAGCGTGCGAACGAATGGCGTGCTGTGGCTCTCGGACCCTGCATGGCCGGACGCCGAGACGCGCCTTGCCGACGCGGTGAGAGTGGCAACGGCCTCCGAGGTCGACGTGGCGCTCTTCATGAAAGTCAGCGGCGACCAGCCGCTCGAGCTTTGGGCCACGGCGGTTTCGGGAGAGCCCAAGGGGTTCGTGCGCGTGGCATCCAAGCCTGAGGGCGCCGACGGCGAAGCGCTCCGCGCCGCAGCGAAAATCCTCGCGGGCGGCCAGTGTGTGGACCTGACGGCAGCAGAGTCGGTGTCGGTGAGCTGCCGAACGGGCCGGCTCGCGACGCGCATTCGGATCGCGACCGAGGGGCACCGTGCCAAGGGACCGCCTCGCGCGCAGTTCATCCCGGGCGTCACGCTCGCCTCGATCGGCACGGTCTCGTTGCTCACGACCTACGCGCTTGCAGCGGCGGCCGGCACACGTGCGGCCGACGACATGGTGGCGTTTCCGAGCAACGACAACCAAGCGCGCTGGCTCAATCTGCGCTCTGGGATGTACTATACCGGCGCGGTGGGTGCTGGCTTGTTGGTGGCCGCCATGCCCCTTGCGCTTCCCTATCATCGCAAGCCGCCCTGGTGGGCATGGCTCTGCGGCGGAGCCGGCGTGGGGCTTGCCGCCGCGTCGATCACGTTGGCCGTCACGGCGCCGTCCGAGCCGGATGCAAGCCGCGTCGCCGACCCACAAGGTTACGTCGAACGCGCGAAGCGCACCGACCCAGCGTTCGCCACCGGGGTCACCGCCGCGCCGCTTCTCACGGTGCCCTTGGTCTATCTGCTGCGACGCGACGAAGAGCGAACGCGAGCGAGCCTCGCGCCGCAGATGGTCGTCGGCCGGGCGGGCGGATTCTTCGCGATCGAAGGCCGCTACTGAACGAGTGTGGGCGATCTCACGGACTTTCCGGTCGAACCGAAACAATTACGTATTGATCATTCGCGGCAAATTCGGCCCGATCGACGATGCACGTTTGCGATCCTGTTTCGCCCCCCGCCGCATCGTCGGCGCGGTTTGGATTGTGGCTCGTGCTTCACAAAGGATGGTCCCGATGCGCACGACGCGAGCTGCTGCCCTTGGTCTTTTCTTAAGCGCGCTCGCCGCATGCGCGGACTCGGTGCCCGTCGACTGCCCCGGCGGCTTTGAGCTGACCAGCGACAAGACGGACTGTGTGCCGGTCGCCGTGGAGGTGCCGGATGCCGGGCCGTTTGACGATCCGCCGACCTGCGAAGACCTCGACTGCGACGACGGCAACGAATGCACGGTCGACGGATGCGCCGACGCGACCTGCAGCCACGAACCGGCCGAAGACGGCATCGCCTGCACCGTGGGCGACGGCCCCGGTCTGTGCCTCGGAGGACAATGCTTCCCTGATTGCTCGAAGCAAGACTGCCGCCCCGTCTACCCGTGTACCGAGGAAGGCATCCGCGATGCGATTCGCGATGGCGGCGACGTGATCATCGGCTGCGAGACACCGACGACCGTCACGCTGACCGAGGGCGTGCTGGAGATTGCGGACCAGGAGGTTTCTCTCGATGGTCTCGGCAATCTCACGATCGATGCGGAGCAAAAGAGCCGCGTGTTTACCATTACTGGAACGGCAGTTGTGGAGCTGATTGGGATGGGCATCACCGGCGGGCTCTCGCCACCAGATCCGAACGTCAACTGGCGAAGCGGCGGAGGAGTCTGGGTACTCTCGACCGCCGAGCTCACCCTCCGCCAGTGTCGCATCTTCGGGAACGTCAGCATTCGGCATGGTGGCGGCCTCTCGAGCACTGGCACCACCGCCATCATCGATAGCGAAATCACGGACAATACCTGCGCCAACCGCGGCGGTGGCGTCACCAACGGTCGAAGCCTCACCATCCGGGACAGCCTGATCGCCCGCAACCACTCACAGGGTGACGGCGGCGGCATCTACAACACGACAGAAAACGGTCGGGTCACGCTCGAAAGAAGTGTCGTGAAGGAAAACGTGGCTGACGACGCTGGGGGCGGCATTTGGACGAGTGGCCCGATGCTCGAGGTGAAAGATAGCTCGGTCATCGACAACCGAGCTGGAGGCGGCGCGGGTGGAATTCGGCTCTGGACCTCGGCCGAGGTGCACGTGACCGACAGCGTCATTGCGAGGAACGTCGCCAACCGAGAGGGCGGAGGCATCCTCAATCATCTTGGAGTCGTGACGCTCGAGCGCACCGTGGTGAGTCAGAATGCATCCCTCGAGTATCGTGGCGGCGGCATCTACAACGACGAGGACTCCATCCTCGAGGTATTTGACAGCGTCATTTCAGAAAACGCTGCGCAGCATGGCGGCGCGATGTACCAACTGCGTGGCACGTCGAGATTCGTCCGAAGCGCGATCGTCAACAACGTGACTCCAGGCTACGGCGGTGCCTTTCGTGTCTATCAGCATGGGCCGGGAAGCTACGATCTGACCCTCGAAAACAGCACCGTCTCCGGCAATCAGGCGGGCGAGGTGGGCGGTGGAATCACGACCCGCGATGCGGTGGTCTGGCGAATGGCTCACAGCACCCTCGTCGGGAACGAGGCCCCGCTGGGCGCCGCCATTCAGCAGGATCGAGAAACGATCGTCGAGCTGGCTTCCTCGGCGATCCACGGCGGATGCGACGCCAGCGACGACTCGCCGCTGAGCTCCCTCGGCTTCAATGCCGTGCTCGACCTCGGCCCCGAGACCTGCGTGCTCAGCGGCAGCGAGACCGACCAGATTCTGAGCGACGAGGAGATGAGCCTC
>DATIUW010000132.1:0-5450 GCA_035466435.1 Polyangiales bacterium
CGCGCTGAGCGCAGCCATGGCGCTCCGCCTCTCCCGCTTCTTCGGCAACAGCCCCGAATTCTGGCTGAACGCCCAACGCGAGCTGGACCTCTGGGACGCCGAGCGCCGCTACAAAGCTCAGCTAAACCAAAACAAGCCCGCGACGGCGGCGTAAGTCCCTACGGCGTCGAAAAAGCGCGCCCCACCGAAAGCCTACGGCGCCGCGGGGCAAGCAGTCCCGCAAACGTACACACCCTCTCCGCAGTCTTCAGGCGAGCAGCCGATGATTTCACAGACCGCACCAGTCGGCTCGGCTTCGCAACGAATGACGGCATCGGCCGCCCCGTCGACCTCGACTGCGCAGTCAGCCTCGCACGTGATGTCGCAGCTCGCCGTCCCCGGGCACCGCACCTCGGCCTGGTCCCCCGCGGTCACCCCGCATGACGTCGTGCCCGGGCAGACGATCAGGCAATCGTCCCCGCAATTGAGCTCGCATGCGGCATTGCCCTCGCAGTAGAACTCGATGCCGCCTCCGGTGACTTCGCAGGTCGACCCACCCACGCAGGTGCACCGAGTGTCCCGCTCCGTTCCGTCCGTGCAGCTGCACGCGTTGGTCGGCTCACATTGTTCGATGGTCGCGTCGTCGCTGCAATGCGTCAGCAAGAGCGCCCCCAATAAGACCCCAACTACTTTTACTCCACCCATCATCCGCACAACGTAGCAAAGGAGCGTATGCCTCCCAAACATGCGCAAGCACCAGCCTCACCAAACCTGACACACCCTCGCTTTTTTTCACCCCAGCGAGGAGCGTGTTTCCCGACTTCGAGCCATTGGCCATGGTGCAAGCGTCCGAACCCGGGTAGCTTCACTTCTCGTGCCTCAGATCACCATCGATCCTCGTTTCAACGGCCCTCCCGATTCGGGAAACGGCGGCTACGTATGCGGGTCGATCGCGAGCGCGATCGACGGACCGGCCGTTTGCACGCTGCGAAAGCCACCCCCGCTCGACCGCGAGCTCACCCTCGAGACCACCGACGAAGGCAAAGCGATCCTTCGGGACGGCGAGACCGTGATCGGTGAAGCAGTTGCAGAGCCCTTGAGCCTCGAGCTCCCCGAGCCGCCTTCATTCGACGAAGCGGTCGAGGCCAGCCGGCGCTACGTAGGCTTCGAGTCACACCTCTTCCCGACGTGCTTCGTCTGCGGTCCCGGACGCCCGCTCGATGACGGCATGCAACTCTATCCAGGCGCCATTCCAGAACGCTCGATCGTCGCAACACCCTGGACGCCGGACGCCTCGCTGCCCCACGACGACAATCGAATCCGAGACGAAATCCT
The DNA here is from genome assembly GCA_035466435.1 of Polyangiales bacterium. GTDB lineage: Bacteria > Myxococcota_A > Polyangia > Polyangiales > Houyiibacteriaceae > SG8-38. The sequence goes on from DATIUW010000132.1 coordinate 1,315, forward strand.
CTGGGCTGCCCTCGACTGCACGAGCTACTTCCCTCACTACCCCGCGCCGGCAGTCCTAGGCCGCTTGCACGCCCAGCTCCTCCGCGACGTGAGAGTCGGTGAGCGCTACGTCGTCATCGGTTGGAAGATCGGCACCGAAGGCCGAAAGCGCTGGTCCGGCTCGGCGGTGTTCGACGAAGACGGAACCCCCTGCGCGTTGGCCAAGGCCACCTGGATCGAGCTCAAGCCCGACCAATCCGGCTTCCGAGTCGATGCAGGCGCGTGAACCGCGCGTCCGCGCCACCCACCACGAGCGCCCGAGCCCGTCAATCGTGCGTGGCCAGCCCGATGCTTGCTGAATCACTTAATGAAGCGCGGACAGCATTCGGGACGACGTTCGGCTCCTCGATTCGCGGCGAAACATCTTCACGCACGAGCGCGGCCGGAACCTCCGCCGCGGCTGCCGACACCTGAAACGCCTTCGAGAGCCAAGCCTCTCGATCGGTCTGCAGCGCAAATGGCGCGAGCATGAGCAGCAGCGCGCACGCAGCAATGAGCTGCACCCACTTCGTCCGTTTCCGCCGCCCCGCTTCTCCCATGACTCCCACCTAACAGGATATCAATCGCTGCGTCCACCACCCAAAAATGGTGAGCGAGCTTCCACTCCGTCAAAATCTTGCACGCTGAACAGGCGGCGCGGCACCGAACATGCACGGGCCGCACGGCCACCACAAGTCCCGTCTTCCCGAAACTTTCGCGACACGATAGGCTCGCAGGCGAGACCTACCGGCGATGCCAACTCACGCGGGTCTGCGATCAAGAGGGCAAGCACATGAAATGGTCGAGCACACTCTGGATTGCGTTGCTGGGCAGCGCGTTGATTTTCGGCTGTAGCGATAGCGGAGACGATTCCGGAGACGGCGGATCGGGCGGAAGCGGAGGCACGGCCGGCGCGGGTGGCATGGATGGCACGGGCGGAAGCGGAGGCACGGCCGGCACAGGCGGCGCGGGCGGAGTCGGTGGCATCGACGGCGACTTCGGCGTCGTCAACGTCGATATCGTACCAAGTACGAACCCCGCCGACGGGGAAGATGTCTACGTCGGCGACGACGGTGTGCTCAGCACGTCAGGCGGCACATTCTGGAATCCCGCTGACATCTTTGGCCCGGTTACCAATGCGGACGACGAGTTTGGCGCATCCACCCCCATCGACTTCGTGGTGACCTCCAATGCCGGCATCATTTTCATCGGGGCCGCCACCAACGAGCTTCAGAACGATGGCTTCGTCAACCTCGTCGAAGATGACTCCATCGGCTTCGACTTCCGTGACCTCTCCCCGAACGGCGTCTACGACCTGGCAATTTACATTTACGGCGAGGTGGCGCTGGGCGCGTTCACCACCCTCGACGTCACTTCTGCAAGCGGCGTCACCTCGGTCGGCCCCAGCGAAGAGCCCACCTGGAGCTTGCCCGGCGAAGAAGGGAAGGACTATTTCCTCTTCGAGGGCCTCAGCCCTTACGAGATCACGACCGGCGTGTACGGTCTCACGGTCAACAACATCAACACCGAGGGCGCGATCCTAGCCGCTCAGCTCGCACGAGTAGACTGAGACCGAGCCACGCAATCGGCCGTCCGGGGGAGCAATACGAACCCCATCCACCATGCCCAAGACCACGCGCACCTATTACAACCCACTCTCCGACCAGCATCGCGCCGACTGGCAACCCATCGAAGGCCTCGAAGGCATGGCCGAAGAGCTCACGCTCGCCGTCGACGAACAAACCGGTGACTACACCCGCCTCACCCGCTTCGCACCCGGCACCGACACCAGCGCCTTTGGAAGCAAGTCCCACGACTATCCCGAAGAGGTCTTCATCGTCGAAGGAAGCCTCTACGACGCCGCCTTCAACCGTTGGCTATACAAAGGCGACTACGCCAGCCGCCCACCCGGCGAAGCCCACGGCCCCTTCCGCACCGAAGAAGGCTGCCTCGTGTTGGAAATGTCGTATCCAAGCCAGTCGGTGAAGAAGTAACTCCCCACTTCGCCCGCGCGCATCTTCGACGCGCTAGCCGATCAAGCCACGGCCGACGTATCCGTACGCCGACGCACGCGGCCGAGCGTTCCGTCGAGATACTGCTCTCGAGTCGCCGAGCGCTGCAGCTTGCCGCTCGTGGTCTTCGGCAACGAGCCCGCCTCGATCAGCACCACCTCCGACACCGTCAAGGCCACCGCACGTTGCACGGCACGGACGATGTTCGACTCGATGGTCTCCGGGTCGCCGTCGCGGTACTCGGCCGCCACGACGATTCGCTCGGTGAGGTCTCCCTCGACGGAAAACGCAGCCACATTGCCCATGCGTACGCCATCGACGTGCCCCGCGGCGACTTCGATCGGAGTCGGGTCGAAGTTGCGGCCGCGCACGATGAGCGTGTCCTTCAAACGGCCGGTCACGTAGAGCTCGCCCTCCGACACGTACCCGAGGTCTCCCGTCTTGACGCCGCCGTCGACGAACACCCGGCTCGTCGCCGCTTCGTCGTCCCAGTACCCGTCCGTGACGCTCGGCCCCTCCACGAAAATCTCGCCGACCCGGCCTTCGGGAAGCGGCTCGCCGCGCGCATCGAGGATGGAGACGCGGTGGTGGGGTAGGGGACGTCCGCACGACACCACCGGAACACGGCGCTCGAGGCGATGCACGCCGGACGAATCGTCGTCATCGCCCGATCCGAATCCAAATTCGGCGCAGTCCACCTTGAGCTCGTCCTCCATCCCGGCGAATGTCACCGCCAAGGTCGTTTCGGCCATGCCGTAGCAGGCGAGGAACGCGCTCGGTTTCAGACCCGCCTCACCAAAACGGTCGAAGAAGCTGCGAATGGCGTCGGGCTGAATCGGCTCCGCGCCGCACCCGAGCACACGCACCCGAGAAAGATCGAGGCCTTCGGTCGAGGTCGTGCGCCGCGCCGTCAAGGCATACCCGAAGTTCGGCGCAAACGAGATCGTCCCCTGGTCTTCCGAAAGGGTCTGCACCCATGTCTCCGGCCGCTTCAAAAACTCGAGCGTGGGGATGAAGGTGACCGGCGTGCGCGTGACGAGCGGCGACATCACGAAGCCGATCAAGCCCATGTCGTGGTAGAGCGGGAGCCAGCTCACGCCGCGGTCTTCGGAGCTCGCGCCCAAGCCATCAACCATGATGGCGTGCGCGTTCGCCCAGAGGCTTCCATGCGTCACCCGGACACCGCGAGGCGACGACGTGCTGCCGGAGGTGAACTGCAGAAACACCACTTGGTCGTCGCTCGCGGGCTGAAGCGGCAGCTCCCCACCATCAGGCAGCTCATCGATCGAGACCACCTCGCGGAGAGACGAAATCTCATCCAGCAAAGAGCGAAGCGTGTAGGCGATGGGCGGGTCGGCAAGGACCAGGGTCGCCCGCGCGGTCCCGAGCATCCGCCCCGTCGTCTCCTTCCAAGAGGCAAGCTGTCCGAGGGTGAGCGGCGGATACAAAGGCACCGCGATGAATCCCGCGCGCACGCACCCTAGGAACGCAGGGATGAAGTCTCGCGCACGATGCAGAACGAGCCCCACGCGGTCTCCATGCCGAACCCCGAGACGGTGCATCCGTCGCGCCAAGCGGTCGGCTTCGGCCACGAGCTCGCCGTACGAAAGGTCGACGAGCGCATCCTTATCTCGATATCGATGCGCATGACGCTCCGAGCTGGCGAGCTGCTCCAAAAGCTGTGAGAAATCATTCGCTTGCATATCGGGCTCCGTACGCACCGTTCACATACGAGACAGTGCGCGTCTTCCCGCGCCAGTAGGTGCATCCCCCATGCCAACCAACAGCCCTCAATTTCACTGGCTTTTTTGGAAATTCCGGCCGCCCGAACGGTGTGCACCTGTGAATCTGACGCACGGAAAACGGCAACACGTAATTTTCCACCCCTGCGCGTCTATTCAGCGAGGGGCAGCCGTCGCTAGGCGGACCGGAACCGTCGCCCGGCGGGCCGGAACCCAGGTACGAGCACGAGGCTCCAACGGGCAACGGAATGAGCCGAATCGGGCGGTCCAGGACACTGTGGTTCTAGATCCTGGTCCTATAAAGGACGGTCGCATGCCCGTCTCCGACACCATGGGCTGGCCAGACCAGAATTCGATGGCGCAG
>DATIUW010000133.1:0-15224 GCA_035466435.1 Polyangiales bacterium
TGATGACCTTCTTGCGAGACGCGCTGTTACCAAAGGCCGAGCTGTTTGCCGGAAAGCAACCCTCGTAGCCTTTGCCGGCGGCTGCGCTATGGTCGGCGCCGCCGTGGCAAAGAATATCTCGGAGCAGGCGGCTGCCTACCGCGACGACTCCTCGGCTCGAGGAGTGGGTTTGCGCGCGCTCCCGCCGTGGATCTGGGCCGCTCTCTTGGTAGCGTGGCTCGTCGGGCTGTGCATCGTGCCGGACCCGCGACCGCTCGGCGCCCCGGAGTGGGTCGTTCGCGGCGTGCGCTCCCTTGCCGACGTTTCGGAGCCGACGGCGCGGGCGGTCGCCACCGGCGTGCTACGGGCCGCAGGCCTCGGCGTCATCGGTATTCTCCTGTCGCTTGCGCTCGGTCGACTCCGGTTGCGGTATGCCGCGCCGATCGTGCTCGTATGCGCGCCGCTCCTCGCCTTCGTCGTCAAGTGGATCAACTTCGGCTACGTGCCGATCCCTCTGCAGCTTGGCTTCATCGTGCTGTTGGCGGCGCTCGGTGGCTTGATCGGCCTAGCCCTGCGACGGAGCCGCATCGCGCTGGTCGCGCTCGGGCTGATCTCGGGCGGTCTCTTCCTGTGGGGTACGTCGACCAGCGTCTCACGCGACCTATACGAAGCGGCCAAGGTGACGGGGCTCCACGTGCTTCAACACGCGGATGACGTCCCATCCGGTGACGAGGGCTTCGCGCGGCTGCTCGAGATCGCATTCCTTCACGCCGAAGACAACTCGCATGGCGTCGACCCGGTGCTGCCAAACCAGGCCGCTATTCTCGCGCTCGGTGTGATCCTGGGCGATGAGCGCGTTGCCAGCATTGCCAGGCGTGAGGTCGATCCCGGCACGAGAGACGCCCGTCAGGCTCTGCGTCGCCGCATTGGCCTGCGCGGACGCGGGGACCTGTCCCAGCACTTCTGGGTGAGCGGGGCGCTCGTCGTTCTGTCCGATGCGGGCCGATCGCTCAGCATCGGGCTCACCAAGGAGCTGAAAGACTCCACGCCGGGCGGCTCCGGTTTCTCCTTCGTGGACATGCTCGCAAACAAGGCCGGCATTCGGTTCGCGCAAGTCGCCACGCAAAACGAGGCCTCCGCGCGAGACGTTCAGCTCCGCATCGCGCAAGGCGTGCAAATCGAGGACTTCATGCCGGAAATCGAGGGCTTGCCCGAGGGCATCCCGCGCGACGACTTTCAATCGCAGTACGGCGGTCTCGGCGGCCCCGAAACCCGACGGCTTCTGGGGGAAATCGACGAGCGGCTCGAGACCCGGCCGGGCTTGCGGTAGCCGCGGAAACTGACTCACGAAGGGCTGGAGGCTGAGCCAACCATGGCTGTCTCAGTCGAAGCAGTGGCCGACGTAGGTGACGCGCCAACGAACGCACCCGTACTCCGCACCAGCAGGAGGGGTTCGCGTGACGCTCTTCCCGACCGTGCCGAGGCCTCGACGCATTCTTTCCCGCTCCGCCGCCTCAGTGCCCATGCCTGGCTCCGACGATTGGCCAGGCGGCCGTGCACCGGTGACTTTGCGTTGAAGCTTTTCGATGCATTCGACACTGCCAGCCTCCGAGAACTCGACCTGAGAAAATCCCCATGCCTTGCAGCGCTCGAGCGCATCGTTCTCGGCTTGGGCCCACTGCACCACGTATTTCTCGAAACCGTGCTCGTACTGCAATACCAGCGTCGCGTCGGCCTCGTTGGCGTTTACGATGTCGAGCTGCTTCCTGGTCTTGCAACCGGACAACGCCGCCATGGCGAACGCAAGCAACGAGACTAGACAGAAGACCCGCATGCTCGATGATAGTACCACCAGCGTTAGGCGCGGCAAACGTTCGCCTGAAACGGGACACGCGGTCCGGGTGAGGTGGTCAACCCCCGGTGGGGTTGTCTCAGGGTGAGGTTGTCGCAAACTCAGCTCATGCAACGGATGGTGTATCCATGAAATCTTTCACGACTTCCCGAATGACCATCGTCCTGGCGTCAGCGTACATACTTGCGATTGCCCTCGTACATTCGTCCGCGGCCGCGAGCGTGCCCACGACGAAGGAAGAGCACATCGCCGCGGCCGAGGAATACGAAGCCAAGGCAGCCGAGCAAGATGCAATCGCGGCCGAGCATTTCGAAATGATGAAGCAGTACCGAGCCAGGGCCCACCGCTACCCCAAGCAGGTTCGAGAAAAGCGGCTCGCTGCCATGAGGAAGCACTGCAACGCCATCATTCGAGACGCCAGACGGCTTGCTGCCGACTACCGGGCAATGGCGAAGTGGCATCGAACGATGGCGGCCGACTTGGGCGATCAACCGACATCCGAAGAGAATTGAGTCGAATGGAGCGAAACCACCCCTCGAGCATTCCTGCCGAGCCCGACGAGGCGCTGCGCATCGACGTGCGGGTGCTCGGTAATCTCCTGGGCGAGGTGCTTCGCACGCAAGCAGGCTCGGACGTGTACGAGACGGTCGAGCGGGTTCGCAAGCAAGGCAAGGCCTTGCGGGAGCCGGGCGCCGGCGACGGCCCCACGCTTCAGGCGCTCTACGCACTGATCGAAGCAATTCCGCTAGCGCGCGTCCGTGATGTCGTTCGCGCGTTCTCGCTGTTCCTGACCTTCACCAACATAGCCGAGCAGCGACACAAAGTACGACTTCGGCGACTCGAGCAGGTTCGCGCCGAACGAGGTGAGGACGATGAGCCGCGCGTCGACTCCTGCATGGACACCTTCAGCCGAATGATAGCCGCCGGCGTTTCTAAGGAAGACCTCTATCGAGCTGCCGTCACGCAGGAGGTGGAGTTCGTGCTCACGGCACATCCGACCCAGGTCGTCCGCAGAACGCTTTTGGCCCGCTACAACGGAATCTACGATGCTCTAAAGGCAGGGGACAGCAAGTACCTGACTCCGGAGGAGCAGGCCGACGTACGCCAGCAACTTCGTCGGGAGATATCTACCGTTTGGCACACCGACGAGCTTCATCGCAGTCGCCCTACTCCGCTCGACGAGGTGAGAGGTGGGCTCGCGGTGCTCGAGCAGTCGCTTTGGGATGCCGTGCCACGGTTCCTCCGCCGACTCGACCGCGCGCTCGTAGAGCACACCGGCAAGCCTTTGCCCGTCGACGCGGCCCCCATCGTCTTCGGCTCCTGGATCGGAGGAGACCGCGACGGCAATCCCAACGTCACCGCGCAGGTCACCGAAGAGGCGGTTCGCATGTGCCGCTGGACCGCTGCCAAGCTTCTTCACGACGAGGTCGACGAGCTTTGCCAGGAGCTCTCGATGGACACGGCGTCCGTCGAGCTCCGAGAAGCAGCGGGCAGCAAACGGGAGCCCTACCGCACGCTTCTTCGCCGCCACCGAGGGCGCCTCGCAAACACGCTGCAAGCCATCGAAGCCGAGCTCGAAGGGCGGCCGCCGCCACCGGGCGAGCGCGAAACCATGGAGGGGCTTCTCGACGCGTTGATGCTCGCGAAGCGCTCGCTCGACGCGACCGGGCAGGGCATCGTCGCCGGGGGACGTCTGCTCGACGCGATTCGCCGGGTGCACTGCTTTGGGCTTCACATGGTGCGGCTCGACATTCGGCAGGAGTCCGATCGACACACTGATGCGATGGACGCGATTACGCGTCAGCTCGGGCTCGGCTCCTATGCGGAGTGGCCCGAAGAACGGCGCGCCGAGTTTTTGGTAGCGGAGCTTTCCTCGAAGCGGCCTCTGATTCCGCGCAACCTTTCCGCATCCGCGGAGGTGCGAGAGGTGCTCGATACCTTTGCAATGCTTGCGACGCTGCCTTCGGATTCTCTCGGCGCCTACGTGATTTCCATGGCGCACAGTCCAAGCGACGTGCTTGCCGTCGAGCTTCTTCAGAAAGAGGCAGGCATTCGGCAGCCGCTTCGCGTGGTGCCCCTCTTCGAGACCATCGACGACCTTCGCGCCTGTCAAGACATCGTCGCCTCGCTTCTCGACCTTCCGTGGTACCGCGATCGGATCGGCGGCAGCCTCGAAGTGATGATCGGCTACTCCGACTCGTCGAAGGACGGAGGACGGCTCGCAGCAGCATGGGAGCTCTACCGAGCCCAGGAGCGATTGGTGGCGCTTTGCAAGGCCCGCGAGGTGCATCTCACGTTGTTTCACGGACGAGGTGGAACGATCGGGCGAGGCGGCGGCCCCACCCACATCGCGATCAGCTCACAGCCCACGGGCTCGATCGACGGCAACCTTCGCGTGACCGAGCAGGGCGAGATGATTCAATGGAAGTTCGGCACGCCCGACATCGCGGTACGAAGCTTCGAGATTTATTCTACGGCGACTCTTGGAGCGACGCTGACCCCGCCGGCGGCGCCGAGTGACGCCTTTCGAGCGAGGATGGACGCGCTCGCAGCCCGTTCGATGGAGGCGTACCGCGAGGTCACGCACGCCGAGCGGTTCGTGGACTACTTCCGCACGGCGACTCCGGAGCTCGAGCTCGGCTCGCTACAAATCGGCTCTCGACCCGCGCGCCGCAAGTCAGGCGGGGGGCTCAGCAGCCTTCGGGCGATTCCGTGGATCTTCGCATGGACACAAACGCGGCTCAATCTTCCCGCTTGGCTCGGTGTGGAAGCTGCGCTTTGCGACGCGATCGACGAGGGACACCTCGACGAGCTTCGGGCGATGGCTGCCGAGTGGCCCTTCTTCCAATCGACGCTTTCGCTGCTCGAGCTCGCCCTCGCGAAAGCAGACGGCCAAATCGCAGCCCACTACGACGCGCTTCTCACCCCTCCCGAGCTAGCCGACATCGGTGCGGACCTTCGGCGTCGGCTCGAGCAGGTGGAGCAATGTCTTTGTCGCGTGCTCGATCAGCAGGCCCTGCTGGATCATTCGCCGGCCCTACACCGCTCGCTTCAGCTCCGACGCGCCTACCTCGACCCCATCAACCTCATTCAAGCCGAGCTTCTTCGGCGCCAACGCTTGGCGGACGACGACGAGCTTCAAGATGCGCTGCTAGCGACCGTCAACGGCGTTGCCGCGGGACTGAAGAATACCGGCTAGACTTTCGAGGTCAGACGCTGACTCGGCGCACGATCTCAACCGGGACCACACTGCTCACGAGGTGAAGAAACGATCGCCTCCAGCTCGGAGGGGTCGAGGTACTGGGCAACGTAGGGTTCTCCAGCGCTCTCGAGCTCGCTCGTGAACGAACGAAGATGGTTGCGTGACCCGCATAGTAGCGAGTCGTACAAGGTGACTATGGCTGGCTCGTCGGTGCGATCGAGGGCCGATTCGATGTCGACCATGTCGATCTCCTCGATGGTCGCGCCCACTCGTAGCGCGTCGACGGCAGACATCATCCCCTCACTCACCATTTCGTCGTAAAGCTCATCGAGTCGCGGGTCGACGAAGACCCCGATGCTGTCGTCCACGACGGGATCCTCGACGCCGAGCCGAACCATCGTGCTGGCGACGGCTTCAGTATGCGTTTGCTCCGAGCTCGCGATGTTGGAGAAAATTTGGAGCGCCCACTGTCCATGGAGCGTGAGGTAGACGTCGCGCGCCAGCTTCTCTTCCTCCCGCATGTACTGAAGGTCCGCAATCTCCGTGTCGCTCAACGAATCGGAGATGCCACCTTCATCAGAGCAAGCGCCGATCATGGAAGCAGCCATGAGGGCGAGCGCGACCAAACGAGTCGAAGTTGACATGACGTACCTCCGGTCTCTTTTTCGACGATAACCACGATTCACACCGCCGCCATGCGGCATTTCGTCGCGGTGTGACGCCATCGGTCCGAGAAGGGGCTCGACAAGGCGGCGATTCGATCCGAGGATTGTGCCGTTACGTTGCGGAGGGACTGATGCGCGTAAGTACCGTCATGATGATCGCGTCGCTGGCGATCGGTTGTTCCAAAAAAGAAGCCAAGGCGCCGGTCGAGGCGCCGCCGGCCGCCGTGGAGGAAGAGCAAATGCCGCAGGAACCGGACATTCAAAGCGAGGAAGTGACCTACAAAGCGGGCGACACCACGCTCGTAGGGTACCTCGCCTGGGATGCTAGCAAGAAAGGACCGCGCCCCGGCGTGCTCGTCGTGCATCAGTGGTGGGGACACGGCGACTACGTTCGAAAGCGCGCGCGGATGCTCGCCGAGCTCGGGTACACGGCGCTCGCGCTCGACATGTACGGAGAGGGACGATACGCGACGCATCCGGACGACGCGATGAAGTTCATGAACGAAACCCTTTCGAGCATCGACGTCGCCAAGCAGCGCTTTCAGGCCGCCTACGAGGTGTTGCAGAAGCACGAAACGACCGACCCGGGTCAGATCTCCGCCATCGGCTATTGTTACGGCGGCGCCGTCGTGCTGCACATGGCGCGCTATGGCATGGACCTCGACGGCGTCGTCAGCTTCCACGGCAACTTGGCCACCAAGACTCCTGCCGAAAAGGGCCAGGTGAAAGCGAAGGTCCTCGTTCTTCACGGGGCCGACGACCCCTTGGTACCGCCGGAACAAGTCGACGCCTTCAAGAAGGAAATGGAGGCGGCCGAGGTCGATTACACCTTCATCGCCTACCCCGGCGCAAAGCATGCCTTCACCGACGAAGCGGCTACAGAAAAGGGTGAGAAGTTCGGCATGCCCCTCGAGTACGATGCCGAAGCCGACGAAAAGAGCTGGGACCAGATGGCCGAGTTCTTCAGGGCCCTTTACCCCTCGAGCTAGGGTGGTCGCGTGGCCCAGTTGGTTCGCAGGCGAGTGAGCTAGACCTCAGTCGACCACGACCTGGCAATCGATCGTGCACGACGAGCCCTGCTCGCCGTTCTGGTCGCCTGCGTCGCAGGATTCTCCGAGAGCCGGCTGACGGATTCCATCGCCGCAGTACGGCGCTGCCGTGCAATCTGGGTTGCAGCCGCCCGTTCCGCCGAGGTTGTCGCCATCGTCGCACTCTTCGAGCCCCTCCTGGACGATGCCATCACCGCAGTGCGGACCGAGGCCCGTACACGTCGGGTTGCACCGGCCGTACTCGCCGGTGTTCTGGTCGGCGCCGTCATCGCAAAACTCGAAGCGTGTTCGAATTCCATCCCCGCAGGTATGCGTGCATTCCGAGCGCTCGGTGACGAAGCCATCGAGCGTGAGCTGGAAGTTCGACTCCGTGACGTGCCGCTCGGCGTGGAAGATCGAGATTTCGTACACGCCGCCCACCTGCAGGCCGAGGTCGGCAATACAGGCGTCGACGATCGCCTGTCGTGCGCCGTTGCTGTCGGTGACCGTAGGATCGAAGCTCATCACACCGGAAATCGCCGGGTGAATCCCTCCGATATCCATACACAGTCGGCCGTCGACGAAGACCCAGAGGTCGTCGTCACCCCGAAAACGAAGCACCTCATCCCCCTGATAGACGAAGAAATAGTGCACTTCCGTGGTGAAGCCGAAGTTGTGGCCGTTGGTGAGCGGAAGCTCCTGCAGAGGTGGCGCTTCGAGCTCCCAGCCGAGATCGTCGAGCGGAAAGAACGACGAGCTGCTGAACCGGTAGCGATTTGGAAAGAGCATCGGATCGGGCCTCGTCAACGTGAGCTCCTGCACCACCTCGATGTTGCCGTCGGCTACCAGAGCCGGGCTCGTGCGATACCAGGCCGCGAACGAGCTGGCGCTCTGTGGAAAACCGCCGCTGCCCACGCCGTCATCGGCGCCGTTCCAGACCGGCTTGCCCTCGGCGTCGAGGTAGTTCTCCGTGATGCCTAAGTGCGTGCCCGTGGGAGGCGGGTTGAAGTCCGGATGGAAGGTCGGGTCGACGTTGGTGCCGGACTGTTGGCTTCGGAAGTCTCGATAGATGACGGGCACGACGAATTCGTCGGGGAGCTCGGTCGCGACGGTCGCGCACGTGAAGCCACTTTCGATCTCACATTCCGAGGAACAGCCGTCGCCATCGGCGGTGTTGCCATCATCGCAGGCCTCACTGGTGCCCGGTAGAATCACGCCGTCTCCGCACACCGACTGACAGCTCCCTCCCGCGCAGCTCGGCTCGTTCTCGCAGTAGATCCCGCAGCCATCGAAGGGGGTGAGGTTCCCGTCGTCGCATTGCTCGGTGCCTTCGCGCACGCCGTCGCCGCAGGTAGTCATCGTGCACGGCTGATTCGGCGTATGGCAGGTATAGCCATCCTCGAGGCGACACTCCGACGAGCACCCGTCATCGTTTGTTGGGTTGCCGTCGTCACACTGCTCGAAGCCCGCGACGAACCCATCGCCGCACTCCGCGGCGTCACAGGCGACGCCCGGCTGAAGACAAACCCAGCCCTCTTCGAGCTGGCAGTCGGCGCTACAACCGTCGGAGCCGGTGGTGTTGTTGTCGTCGCACTGCTCGGGCGGGTCGATGCGAGAGTCACCGCAGACGATGGGCACGCAACCAGCGCCCGGGACCGGACATCGATAGTCGTCCTCGATGCGCATGCAGTCCGCGGCACACCCGTCGTCGCCACGCCGATTTCCATCATCGCATGCCTCGATCGCTTGACGGATCCCGTCGCCGCAATCGTCCATCGGCTCGATGCCACCGGACCCGCCGTCGCCCGCAGCGCCTCCGCTCCCTCCCGAGGCGCCTCCAGAGCCGCCATCACCGCCGACGCCTCCCGCGCCTCCGGCGCCTCCGGCGCCTCCAGGATTCATCCGGTCATCGCCGCCGTCGGCGCCCGAGCAAGCGAGGATCACCAACAGCAGCATCAAGAGCGAATTACGGTATAAGTGCATTTTATCATTATAGCTGTCAGATGAAGCTCAAGAAAGAACCCCAGCCACAGATCTGCGGTTCATGCTACCGAAGACCCCATGACGATTGGCGGGTCGGACATGGCCGCTCGCAGGGAGCTCTGGATTGGAGCCTTGGTGAGCGTGGCTCTCACACTGCTCGTCCTACGGCCTGCGTTCGCCGACCCGCAGGAAGACGGGTTCCCTTTCTCTACGTTCCCGATGTTCTCGCGTCCGAAGCCCGATCCCGGTTTGGTTCTGACGCAAGTGCTTGCGGTGTTCCCCGATGGGTCCCGCAAGCCGCTGCCGCCCAAGCTCGCGAGCGGCAATGAAGAAGTGATCCAGACCCTTCGGATGATTCGAGATCAGGCTTACGGTGAGAGGGATCGCGCAACCGCCTTCTGCAAGGAAGTGGTCACGCGGGTGCACGAATCGACCAAGGAGCCGTGGATCGAGGCGGTTGCGATCGAAGTCGCGCGGAGCCACTTCGACACGGTGGCCTACTTCGAAACCGGACCGGTGCCGGTCACGCGAAAGGTTCTCGTCCGGTGTCCGACGCGGTGAGCCCGAGCGCGAACGTTGCGCCGCGCGGGCTACGGTGGTGGTTCCCCGCAGTGCCCGCAGAACGTCTGGCCGCGCTTCGGATCTTGGTCGGCGCGTACAGCGTCGTCTACTTCGGTGTCAGGCTTCCTCATTGGCTGAGCTTTGCCCATCATCGCGCCGTTCAGTTTCAACCGATCGGCGTCCTTGCCGGCCTCGACTCACCTCTTGATGACGCGCTCTACCAGAGCCTCGTCGTCCTGACGTTCGCCGGGGCAATACTCTTCGCCATCGGGAAGTGGTACCGGGTCGTCGCTCCGATGTTCGCCGGCCTTCTCCTCGTCGTGCTGACGTATTCGAACTCCTGGGGAGGCATCCTGCACTCGGACAACCTCTGGCTCTTGCACGTCATCGTGCTCGCGTTCGCGCCGGCCGCAGAGGCGCTCAGTCTGGATGCGCGCGCCGGCAATCGTCCACCGGGCGTCCATTTCAAGTACGGATGGGCCATTCGCCTGATGTGCTGGGTTTGTGTTTGCAGCTACTTTCTCGCGGGCTTGGCGAAGCTGAAGAACAGCGGCTTGGGATTCATCGAGGGCGAGACGCTCAGAAACTTCATTGCGATGGACAATGTCCGGAAGATCGAGCTCGGGAGCCTACACTCTCCGGTCGCTGCGCTACTTCTACCGTACGCTGGTGCTTTTCAATTCCTCGCCGGCCTGAGCCTCGTGCTCGAGCTCGGCGCTCCGCTGGTCATGCTGCAAGCGAAGGTGGCAAAGGTTTGGGCGTTTGCCATGTGGGGATTTCACCTCGGCGTGCTCACGCTCATGGCCATCTTGTTTCCCTACCCCGTCACGTTCATCGCGTTCGCGCCTTTCTTTCGTACGGAACGATTGGCTCCGTTCGCGCGGCGGGCCCTGAGCCGGCATCGGAGAGGTGCGTCGGCGCCTGCTAGCGCGGGTTAGCCTCCGAAAGAAGCTCTGCACCGTGGAGCAGGACGGAGCCGGCGTGTTGGACCGTGTCGATTCGGATGACGGGGTCGTAGTAGTTCCAAGGGACGCCACCCACCGCAGCCGACGCGCTTTGAAAGGCGTAGGTGTCCCGGGGCTTGTACTGGTTGTGCAAAAGAAACGCGACGGCTTCGGCGATCCCCTCACGGAGCTCCAAGTCCGGGTCGCCTTCTCGCTCGGAGATGCGATACGCCGCGAGCATCCCTTCGGCGCGTCCGGCCGCGGTCGTCGTGTACGGCGGGAAGAACGGGCTGAATCCGATGCCACCCACGTAGTCCGGAAAGACCGTCTGACCCTTTGCATGTTGAAGCTGCCGGTCGAAGTGCGCCGCGCTCCGGCAGAAACGAGCATACGCAGGGTCACCAAAGATCCGATGAAGCTCGTCGGCCGCAAGGCAGGTCCAATGCTCTTCGATGAAGAAGAGATCCGCTAGCGGAAAGTCCCAGTAGGGGCCGACCAGGAAGTCCATGCCTCGACGGGACGCCTCGAGCTGACCGGCGTCCTCGGCGACCTCCGCGGTGATCGCCAAGCCGAGCACCGCCTGACCCGCGGCATAAAGAACCCGTTCGCCGGGGATCGAACGGCCTGTTTCGGCATCGAGAACGAAATCAAAATCACCATCGGCCCGTTGCATTCGCCGAACGACATCGGCGAGCCCGTCGATCGATTCTCGATACCGGTCGGAGCCGGTGACTGTAGCGTGTGTCGCAAACGCGATGAGCGGTAGGGCCTGCGCCCCGAGCCGTGCGCGGTTGCCCGAGGCGATGCAGCGAAGGCCGTCACCGCAGTCCGCCATGCGAGCCTCCAACCAGTCCAGGGCCCTCTCGGCCGTCCACAGATAGATTCGGCTGCCCGTGGCCTCGTAGACCTCCAGCAGGAACCACGACGTTCCCGCGTGACGCGGAACGTTGTATGGCTCCATGTTGCTCTCGCCCGTGTCTGGGTGGAGCTTGTAACGGAACCGTCCGTCTCGCTGCAGCGCTCGAACCACGTAGCGGCCCGCGGCCTCTGCGCCGGCACGAGCATCGTCTGCGGTTGGCGGTGAGGCATCGACAGGGCGCCCGCGGTAGAGGTCGTAGGTTTCGCCACTTCGATGCGCCCATTGCTCGGTGCGGGTGCGCCGCAAGTTGGTGACCGAACAGTCGGCGACTCGGCCCGCACGCTGGCACAGAGTCGGGAGCAACGACCGCAGGTCGATTCCAATTTCGAAGTCCGGAATGAAAGGGATCGGTTTGTGCTCGCTCAACATGCGACGGAGGACGAGCTCGTGTGGCGTGATCGTGTAGCGCCGGCCTTCGACCTCCCCGCTGACACCATCGAGCCCAGGAACCACGGCCAGCGCGGAGAGGATGCCATCCTCGAGATCGAGATTGGACTCCGCAACGACCCGGTCGATGGCAAGAGACCGGGTCCCCAATCGGCGCGCCTCCGGCAGGCGAAGCGCCTCGGCCACCGCCAACGTCGCTTCGCGAGCGTTCCCAACGACCTCCACCGCCGCTTCCAGCTTTCCTCGGCCATAGACTCGAACGACCCAGCGGTCGTCGGGCCCGCCTTCCTCCGCGGGCAGCTCGGAAAGCGTCCCGTCGCGCAGCACCGAGGCCAGGGACTGCGCCATCGCGTGGCGCGTCTCGAACGAGAGCGGCTCCCAGGGTGGCAGGCTTGCACTCGCCTTGACGATTCCCAGGTGGAGGACGATCGCCGCGACGACCGTGACCGAACCGATCGCAACAGCCTTGGCACTCCAGGGCGGTGTCGCCTGCTCGGTCAGCCCGAGCGCCCGCAGCTTGAACACCGGGAGCAGCCCCACCACCTCGAAGGCGATCGCGAGCATCAGCAAAAGTGCAGCCGAAATCCCGACGCCGATCTGCCCGTAAAGGCCCCAAAGGTGGGCAACGCTAGACAGGATCGCGATGACGATCACCAGGAGGAACGACAGCTGGTAGATCGCGGCTGCGCGGGCCGCGAACCGCCCTGCTTTGCTGCCGAGAAAAAGTCCGGTCGCCGAGGCGACGAGAAGCGCAGCCCAAACCCAGAGACCAATCGTCCAGAGGACGTTCGCGCTCCAAAGCACGCTGGCCAAGCTCGCCACTGCCGCGCCCGTGATCAGGTCGAAGATGCCGAGAACGACGCGGCTCCGCCGACTCGGCGGGCCGCGAACTGGATCTTCGGGGATTGGCGTCTGCGGCTCGGAGGCGGCTGTCATGGCCGAATCTTGTCTTGAAGAGCCCCGCTGCACCAGGAACGACCTGCGAGTGTCAAGTGACGCTACAGCAGGCCGCGGTGCCACAGAGCCAGCCAGTCCATCGACCAGCCGGCAAGCACATGGAGAGCTGCACCCCCCCAGATCGAACACGTGCGCAGGCTCATCGTACCCAGGGCGAAACCGGCGATGATCGAGCCGATGGCCTCGGGCAGTGGCTTACCGAAGTGGATCATCAAATAGGGCGGAAGCATCAGGAACACCGCGGCGAATCCGAGCCGCGGCTTGGCGCCGTGAATGAAAAACCCACGATAGAAAAACTCCAGCGCGACGAACTGAAGCGCGTAGAGGATCTCCCATCCGATGAAGAACGGCCAGAGCGGCTCATCGGAGCCGAGTCGGTAGTAAGGGTACTTGTTTGTGAATTCGGCATCGAACGACGCGATGAAGATGACCGGCAGAACCACCGCGCCCATGGCGACGTACGCACCCACGTGCCCACGGAGACCTCTCAAGGATGCTCCGAAATCGCGAATGCGCTTGCGCAACACCAGACGGATCGAGACGGCGGGGATGACGACGTAGGCGATGAGCCGCGCAGTTGCCCAGTAGATGCGCCGGTTGAAACGCCGGTCCGCAGCTTCAAACATCGCCACGTGAAATTCACGCGCTAGTGTCTCCAAACCGACGAACCGAAGAGCATGTTCGACCCATTGGCTCTCCTGCGGGCGTCCGAAGAAACGCAGCAACAGCAAGGTCAGCATGACCGTCAGCACGACGACGACCAGCTCCCGGTCGAGTGCGTTCGCGCCTCGTTCTCGTAGCGCTTCGCGGGCTTCGGCATCGACCTGCGCACGCGTGCCGAGCACGTATTCCGTCCAAATCCGCTGCAGCACCGCGACACTATGTCGTGCTCACGTCTCAGGCGCCAAGTCCACGCCCACGTGCGCCACGCTCGTGTAAGAGATCAAGGCCGCGGAATTCGGCTCTCAGCATGCGCCTGATGGGCGAAATGGCGGCGATTGAGCGAGCGAAGTGACTCTTCGGATCTCTTTCCGCCCACGTAATCGTGTTACCAATGGGACTGCCCGTGGTGGATCGGGCGGGCCTACGAAGGAGGCAAACGATGGTTCGCATGCAAATTGTGGTAGGGATCCTAGCCCTATCGGTTGGCGTTTTGGGTTGTGGAGATGACGACAACGGTTCCGGCGGCACAGGCGGCACAGCCGGCACGGGCGGCACAGCCGGTACAGGCGGCATGGCTGGCACGGGCGGTACGGGCGGTACGGCTGGCACAGGCGGCACGGGCGGCGGTGGGCTGACGACCGCGTGCAACGAAGAGCCTGACCTGTCCGCGGCGACGAGCATCGAATTCGCGGGCCAGTTCTGGGGCTGCTACGACACGGCCGGCATGGACCTCGTGCTTTCGGTGAATTCGTGCCTGCAGGAGACGCCCGGGCTCTCCAATGACTGCGCGAACTGCTACGGCGACTATGCGGAGTGCATCGACACGAATTGCGGAGAGAGCTGCAACGAGCGCGGAGCCGACACACTGCCATGCACCGAATGCCTCGCGGCCGAATGCAATCTAGCCCTCACCTCGTGCAGCGGTGTCGGCTTTCCTGCGGTCGTGCCCGAGTAGCTTGCGTAAGCTCGAGCGCCGACGATCTCCTCAGCCGAGCAGATCGCGGATCTTGCCTTTGACCTCGTCGAGTCGGTCTTTGGAGGCTTTTTGAAGCTCGGCGAGGCGCTGGCGGCCCTCGTCGACCTTCTTCTTCAGCCTCTGTGCTCTTTGAGCGGCTTCTTGCTGCAGTTGGGCTTCGCTCTTCTCGGTCTCGGCCTTGGCTTCGCGGACCTTTGCCTCGGCTTCGGCCTTTTCGGCTTCGGCCTCCCATTCGTTGAGCTTGTTCTCCAGCTCCTGCTCTAGTTCTTCTTTGATACCCATGGCTATCCTTCCTCGCCCGAGCCGTGCCGGACACCATCGAACAGAGTGAGAAAGGAGTATTGACCTCCATGCCCATCACGCAAGCTCAGCCGCCGGCAGTTTCGATCTGCGAAGTCGTAGAGCGTCGATCCATGATACCGTCTGCCGTCGTGACCCAGATCTCGACTTCGGCTTCGGTTTTCATCCCGCATCCGCGTGACGAGGTGTTTGCGCGAGCCACCGACAGCACGAACACCTCGGAGATCATGACGTCTCGCGGGCCGTTTGCGGGAATTACCAAAGTGGAGATGCTCGAAGGCCAGACGCTGGCCACCGGTTCGAAGCGCCGCGTCTTCATGACCGACGGCACGGTTCTCGAAGAGGTCATCCTCGCCTTCGATCCGCCCGTGACATATCGCTATGGCTGGGAGGGCGGCGCCAAGTTTCCCTTCTCGCTACTCGTGCGGAGCGGGACTGGGGATTGGGCCTTCACCGAAGAGGACGGCGGCACGCGAATCGTCTGGACGTATACCTTCGGGCTGACGTCGCCTCTTGCCTATCCGCTCGCCGTTCCCATCGCCTGGCTCTTCAAAAGTTGGTTGCAGCAGGGCCTCGACGCCCTCCGCGCAGACATCGTCGGAAGCTAGAGGACGCGAAGGCGCAGGCGCCACTCCTAGCGTCGACGACGCAAACATTGCGTTTGGTGACCAGACTGATCCCTTAGGGGGCGTCGTCGCGCTCTTGAAGCTCCTCTGCCGTGTACCGCGGCGTGATGTGCTGGGGGCAGTTCGAGTCCCAGGTTTCGACGTGAAAGACGATGGCGCGCTCTGGCTTGGCACCATAGTCG
>DATIUW010000134.1:0-6475 GCA_035466435.1 Polyangiales bacterium
GACAGCTAAAGGCATTCGCATGGCCTTTTCGTCAGAAGGAGATTCTCCGGAAGTTTTCGGCGACCCGCACCGAATCGAGATCATCCTGACCAATCTCGTTGGAAATGCCATGAAGTTCACGCCACCCGGTGGCCACATCGAGGTAAAGGTGTTCCACAACGCCGCCGGGACGGCAGTCGAAGTAACCGATTCCGGGCCGGGAATCTCGCGAGAGCAACAGACCCGAATCTTCGAGCGCTTTCATCAGATCGAGGGTTCTGAACGGCGTCGGCAGGGCGGCGTCGGAATCGGGCTCGCGCTCGCTCGCGAACTTGCGCAACTACATGGCGGATCGGTCACGGTCGAGAGCGAGCTCGGCAGCGGTTCGACATTCACACTCTGTCTCAAAAGTGGTAGGGGCCATTTTCACTCCGAGATCGTCGAGCGACGGCAGCTGCAGACAGAAGACCATCCAGGCCGCCGTATCGAGGATGGGCCTCGTCAGCATGCGGATGACCCCCAGTTGAATAAACCAGGCCTCAGCCCGAGCCAGCGTCCCGTGGAGAAGATCCTACTCGACCGTGGACGGCTACCTCGGATTCTCGTGGTCGAAGACGAGGCGGATCTCCGTGGATTCATTGTGGGGGTCCTACAGGACAACTACGTCGTGGACGCCGCAGCCGATGGTGCTGAGGCATTGGACTTGATGAATCTCAATCGTCCAGACTTGGTACTCACAGATGTGATGATGCCAGAAGTTAGTGGTCTCGATCTCACGCGGACTATCAAGTCGGATCCTTCACTACAGCACACCCCGGTCATCTTGCTGACAGCTCGCGGAGAAAACGAAGCGGCCCTGGAGGGGTACGACGCTGGGGCCGATGACTTCGTCTCGAAGCCCTTCCATACCAAAGTCCTTCAGGCTCGCATTCGAGCACATCTGAAGATGCGTGGTCTCAGCTTGCAACTCGCGGATCAGGCGCGGCTGGCTTCTGCTGGAAGCCTGGCGGCTGGTCTGGCCCACGAGGTGAAGAATCCGCTGAATGCAGCGGTCAACGCCGCGAGGGTGTTGGAGCAAGGTGGTTCCTCGCGAGTCCCGAACGAAAAGCTGATGACTGTAATCATCGATGCCCTGAAACGGATTGATGGCGTCATCACTGCGCTGGATGCACATGCACGCCCTGCTGACGGAACAGATCTAGCGCCCTGCGACGTCCGCAAAGCCGTGGAGTCGACGTTGAACCTACTCGAGCACCGCATGAAAGATGTAACGGTCCACGAAGATTTCGAGATAATCGGACCTATCTTTGCACCTGCACGTGCGTTCAATCAGGTTCTGCTCAACCTAGTCGACAATTCGGTACGGTCCGGCGCGAGGAATATCTGGATTGAGCTTCGACAGGCGGATAAGAACGTTTCCGTCAGTGTTTCGGACGACGGTCCTGGCGTGCCGCCTGACGTGGTGCATCGCATTTTCGACCCTTTCTTTACAACCAGAGTGGAAGGCGAAGGGACGGGGCTCGGGCTTCACCTCAGTCGAAGAATCGCACGGGAGTGTGGTGGTGAGCTAAGATATGAGCCGAGGCCCGGAGGGGGCGCCCGTTTCGTCATGGAGATTCCCGCGATGGAGAAGGCGGCATGACCGCGCACGTGTTGTTCGTCGATGACGAAGAGCCGAATCTCGTCGTCTTCGAGGCGGTGTGCGGGGATGACTTTCCGGTGCTCACCGCATCGAGCGGGAGGATTGCGCTCGAGCTGATGGAAGAGCACGAGGTGGGTGTCGTGCTGACGGACCAACGCATGCCAGGCATGACCGGCATCGAGCTCCTCGAAAAGGTCGAGGTAGAGCATCCGGATGCGATTCGTTTGCTGATCACCGCCTACTCCGATCTGCAAGCAGCCGAAGATGCGATCAACCGCGGGCACGTGCGGCGCTACATGCGAAAGCCGTGGGAGCCCGAAGTTCTGCGCGCCGAGCTGCGCGATGCGATCGATCTCTACAACCTGAACACGCGGGTGCGCGAGCTCGAGCAGCGCTTGCTCGAGACCGAGCGTGCGTACTCGCTGAGCGTGGTGGCTGGCGGCATCGCCGAGGAGCTACGCAATCCGGTGGGGTGGATTCGCAACAATCTGACCGTCATCGAAACGTCGGTCGATGCTGCGGTCGCTGCGCTCGAAGAAGCGACGCCGAACGTGACGCGTGCACGGGGCACGCTTGCGCAGGTCGCGAACGCCGTGACCGACGCGCGCGACGGCGTAAAGCGGATCCTCGAGCTGATCGAAGAGATGGCCAAAGCACCGGAAGAAGCGCCAGCCGAGGTCGTCGACCTCGCCGATGCGGTGCGGGTGGCGTTGCGCAAGGCCGAAGGCAGCGGGCTTCGCGGACGCGCGCTGATCGAGGTGACGACGGGAGTCGAGCCAAAGGTGATGGCGACGCGCACGAACCTGGTGCAGATCGCGCTCAACCTGCTGGCCAACGCGATACAGCGGGCCGCAAACCGAAAGGACGGCCAAGGAGTCGTTCGCGTGTCGACCGCAGTGAAAGACGGCAAGGCCGTGCTCGACGTGTCGGACAACGGACCGCCGATCACCGGCGACACCGAGGCGGTGTTCAAGCCGTTCGGTGTGGGCGGGCGGCTCCAAGGCGCGGGCGTAGGCCTGGCGATTTCCAGGCGCATCGCCGAGGAGCTCGGCGGAGAGCTCGAGGTGTCTACCACCGACGACAAAGAGACGCGCTTTCGGTTGACCCTGCCCGCTGCGCTCAACGGCTCGGGACGCTGTGGGCCCGCTCGCGGCGGCAGCCTGCCCTGCCCCCTCTATCTGACGGCGTAGCCCGTCGCGCGAACCACGTCCTCGAGCTTCGAGGGCGTGACCGAGCCTTCGACGATGGCGCGGCCGGGCTCGAGCGTGACGGTCGCGTTGGTGACGCCTTCGGTTTCCCGTAGCGCGCGCTCGAGCTTGCGTACGCAGTTGTTGCAGGTGAGGCCCTCGACTTCGAGAGTCACGGCAGCGGAAGCTTCCTCTGCGCGGCGCCGCCGCCAAGCGTGCCGCAGCTCGTCGAGCGCGAAGTACACGAACAGGCCTGCAAGCGCGACTCCAGACGCCCATGCCCACCACGGGTGACCGTGCTCGTGGACCAGGGTGCCGAGCGCATCGAATGGGATGAACGCGTCATAGACGTAGGCAAAGCCGACGCTGCCGAGGATCACCGTAGCCAAGTAGACCGCGAGCACTCGGCTGCCGAACGCGCGCTTGACCGCGCCGATGGTGGCTACGTTGGTGGCCGGACCAGCCATCAAGAACACCAACGCAGCGCCGGTGGGCATGCCCTGCGCGATGAGCGCCGCCGCGATGGGCACCGATGCCGTCGCACAGACATAGAGCGGAAGCGCGATCAGCAGCGCCACCAAGCCGGCAAGCGCTGCATGCATGCCCGACCAACCCGCCATCGCCCCGGGTGGAACCCAGACCGTGATCGCGGCCGACGCGACGACGCCGAAGACGATCCACTTCCAAATCGGTCTAATGACGTCGAGCATGTGCTCGAAAAAACCCATCGCAGAACGGGGCGCGGCCGGTTCTTCGACGGCCTGCAAGTCATGGGCTTCGGTGTGCAGCGCCTCGGTGACCGCGCCGCCGGCAAGACCCATGACGAGCGCGCTCGCCCACTTGAAGATGGTGAACGGCCAACCGAGGAACGAGGCGCTCACTAGCAACGAGTCGACGCCGGTCTGCGGGGTGCTGATCAGGAATCCGACCGCAGCCCCGTCGCTGGCACCGTCCTTCTTGAGGCCGAGCCCTGCGGGAATGACGCCACAAGAGCAAAGCGGCAGAGGCACACCCAACGCGACGGCCTTGCCGACGCCCCCAAACCCTCGGAACTGACGCCGCGCGAAGTCACGTGGGAGCAAAACGTGAAGCACTCCCGCGACCGCGGCTCCCAACAGAAGCCACGGCGAGAGCTGCAACCACACATCCCACATCGTGCCGAGCATGGGACCCATATGGGTCTGGCCGCGCGGATACGCAATCGGGGCGGGTCGGGATGGTGCTGCGATCTTTGCCGGGGGAACCGAGTGGTTCCGGGGGCTTAGGGGGGTGGAGAGTGTCCCCGTAGTTGCATGGAGGCGGGGTGGGGAGTGCCGCGGAGCCAGGCGACGGCGCCTTTTTTGAAGTGGAGCCAGGAGCCGTCGGGGGTGCCGATGGTGAGCAGGGCGACGGCGTCGCTCATCCAGGGCTCGTGACCTACGCAGGCGACGCGCTTTCCTTCGAGGGACGCGAAGAAGGAGGGCTCGGGGGGCTGCGCGAGCCCTTCGGCGACGATCATGGGGCCCTCGATGATCGGCTCGAGCAGCTCTGCGGTCTGCACCGCACGGAGCCAGGGGCTGTGATAGACGCGATCGAAGCGGACGCCGGCGCGGTCGAGCCTCCGGACCACCTTTTCGAACCGGGTTCGGCCTTTCTCGGTGAGGGCTCGGTCGGCGTCGCGGAGGCCCGCCCTTCTCTCTTCGGCGATCGCATGGCGAATCAGAAAAAGGTCCATCGGCACTCAGTCTGTGTCGAACCCGTTCAGCTTGAAACCCGCGGCTTTGAGCAGCGGTTGCTCGCGCTCGAGATCGGCCCGGGCCAACGGGTGCGCAGCAAGCCAGTCCTCGTCGAAGTGGAGCTTGAGCTTGTTGCCGCTGGCGTGGAGCTCCGGGAGCGTGACGGCCTGTGGATCACGGTTCCGGTTGAGCAGGACGGCCAGTCGAAGCAAGACGCACAAGCGCTTGGCAGTCGTGCGGAGCTCGGGAGGAAGCGACTCGAAGTAGGAGTCGTCGAGCTTTCGGCGGTGACCGCGGATCAACGCGGCGACCAGCGCCTGCTCGTCCCGTGAGAAGCCGGGAAGGTCCGACTGGGCCACCAGGTATGCGCCATGTTTGTGGTGGCCGGTGTAGTTCACCGCGAGGCCGATCTCGTGGAGCTGCGCGGCCCAGACGAGCGCGTGGGTGGCGTCTGCGGACTCGAGCTCCCAATCGGGCGCCACTTGCGCGAGCAAACCAAGCGCCGTGGCTTGAACGCGATCCGCGTGTGCCTGATCGATCGAGTACCGCGACGAAAGCATGCGGATGGTGCGGTCGCGGGGGTCCTCATCCTGGATTCGGCCGAGCATGTCGTAAAGCAGGCCTTCGCGAAGCGCGGTGGGCGAAATCCACATCTCGTCGATGCCGAGCCGCTCGAAGGTGGCGCTGAGGATGGCGACACCGCCGGCGAACACGGGGCGCCGATCGGCATCGAGCGCAGGCAGGTCGAGACGCTCCATCCGTCCGGCGGTGACCAACGCCTGCTCGAGCTTTGCGAGCCCTTCGACGGTGATCGTGCCGTGGGCCCAAGCTGCCTCGTTCAAGATGTCGGCAACGGATCGAATCGTGCCCGAGGCTCCAATGGCGCGATCCCACCCTTGTTGGCGGAGCTTGGCTTCCACGGGCTGAAGCTCGAGCCCCGCGGCGAGCTTGGCGCTCTGCATGCGCTTTCGACTGATCTTGCCGTCGGAAAAGAACTGCTGGGTGAACCCGACGCAGCCCATGTACATGCTGTGCACCGCGACCGCTTCGAAGCCGTCGCCGACGATGCACTCGGTGCTGCCGCCGCCAATGTCGACGACGAGCCGTCGCGTCGGCGCGCCGGCGATGCCGTGGGACACCCCGAGATAGATCAACCGGGCCTCCTCGCGGCCGGTGATGATTTCGATGTGGTGGCCTAGTGCCTCGCTTGCGTCGTGCAGAAACTGATAGGGATTGCGAGCCTTGCGCAACGTGTTGGTGCCAACGGCGCGAACTTGCTCTGCGCCGAAGTCACGCAACCGCTGGCCGAAGAGCCGCAAGCACTGAAGAGCCCGCTCCTTGGAGTCGTCTTCGAGGGATCCATCTTCCCTCAGTCCGGCGGCGAGCCGCACCGGCTCGCGAAGCCGGTCGACGATTTGAACGCCCCCATGGTCGACCCGAGCAATCACCATGTGAAAGCTGTTCGACCCCAGGTCTACCGCCGCCAGCGACTCCATTTCGCCCCGGGGCTAACTTAGCTTAGTTTGCCGACGACGCTGCCGATTTTTGAAGCCACTGTGCCGTACGCTGATCCGCGGGAAAGTAAGACTCGATGCGTAGCTCTTGCGCCGTCACGTCGAGCGGCGTTCCGAGCGTGGTCAAAGTCGAGAACAAGTCGAGGCGGGTCCCATCCTTTTCGAGGTTCACCGTGATGCAGACCTGGGGCGCCGCCGCGAGATCGATCTCGCTGATCCGTGCAGGGACGTCCGGGTACGCAACCAACGCGTCGAGCAACTTGCGACTGGTGCTGGTTTCGGGCTCGAGGATCGATTCGCGGTAGAGACGATCGATGAGAAAACCCGCCACCTGCTCCCAGTTCACGACATACGGTCGGACCCCTCTCGGGTGGAACAGCGCATGCATGACGTTCTTCGCCACGATCCGCTCGACCGGCGGCGTCATCAAGAACGAAA
>DATIUW010000135.1:0-44001 GCA_035466435.1 Polyangiales bacterium
AAGATGGTGATGCCGGGCGACAACGTGAAGATGAAGGTCAACCTCATCACGCCGGCCGCCATGGAAGAGAAGCAGCGCTTTGCCATTCGTGAGGGCGGTCGCACCATCGGCGCGGGCGTCATCTCCAAGATCATCGAGTAGTGAGGCGGACACGAACCCCGTGGGAAAGTGAGTGACAAACGAGTCAAGGTGGCGCTCGCCTGTGAGGAATGCGGCGCGCGCAACTATCACACCACGAAGCTGAGAAAGACCGGAACGCAGGAACGATTGACCCTGAAGAAATTCTGCCGGACCTGCGGACGGCACACGGAACACAAAGAAACGAAGTGACCAAAAAGGCACCACTGAAAGGGACGTTGGTTTAGGGAAGACAAATGGCGAAATGGGCCGGTCGGGCCGTTGGCCCGGCAGTTTGTCCCGCCCCACCGCCCCCACACTATCTCCTAGGCCAGTAGCTCCAATTGGTAGAGCAGCGGATTCCAAATCCGCGGGTTGTGGGTTCGAATCCCTCCTGGCCTGCCCCGAGGAACGACGATGGCGATAACGACAGAACAAGACAAAGCGAGACCGACCGGAACGCTCGGCGTGGAGCGGTGGGTGCAATTCGCTTACGCTGCATGCGGCATTGCGCTGGCATGGTTCCTCATCAAGACCAGCAATGCGATCTGGACACTCCTTGCCGACAACATCGATGCAGTGCCCGAGCCGAATGCGACCATCATCGCGGTCGGCGCCGGACTCGTTTCCTTGCTCGCTGCGGTCATGGCTTATCGCTCCACCAAGGTTCACACCTTCGTGGTCGAGGTCTGTGTCGAGCTTTCCAAAGTCACCTGGCCTGCCCGCAAGGAGACTTGGTCCCAAACGATCGTGGTCATCATCGTCTCCATCATCGCGGCCATCATTTTGGGCGTCTTCGATGCCATGTGGGCGCAGATCACCGATTTCATTTACAACGTGTGACTACGATGAAGTGGTATGTGGTTCAGGCCTATTCCGGCTACGAAAGCAAAGTGAAGCGATCGCTCGAGGAGCGGATCAAGCAAGCCGGGATGGAGAGTCGATTCGGGAACATCCTCATTCCCAAGGAAAACGTGCAAGAGAGCCGCGGGGGCAAACAGCGCCTGAGCTCGAGGACGTTCTATCCAGGCTACATCTTCGTCCAAATGGACCTCGATGACCAAACCTGGCACTTGATCAAGGACACGCCGAAAGTGAGCGGTTTCGTCGGAGGCCGACATCCGTCGCCCGTGCCGGAAGGCGAGATTGCCGCGATCGAGCAGCAGGTCGAGGAGGGCGCCGCCAAGCCGAAGCCCCGCGTTCAGTTCGAAAAGGGCGACCACGTTCGCGTCACCGACGGGGCCTTTGCCAATTTCACGGGGGCCATCGAAGAGGTGAACCACGAGAAGCAGAAGGTCCGGGTGCTGGTTTCGATTTTCGGTCGCGCCACGCCGGTGGAGCTCGACTACATCCAGGTCGAAAAGACGAACTGAGCCGCTCAGGCTGGGCACCCGGCGGTCGATCTCGGAGGTCTATCGCTGCGAAATACTTTCAGTATTTCTTACCCAACCTCCTCAGGGCGCCCGCCCGTCGACACCGCCAGACGGCCCTAAAACCCCCAATTCCGCAACCGATCGAGATTTCACAGAAATTGGGTTGCACTTTCCGTGCCTTGAGGCACAACTCGCCGCTCCGGAGAACCGCGTACCCATGAAAAAGGTCATCGGACAGATCAAGCTTCAACTACCTGCGGGACAGGCCAACCCGTCTCCGCCGGTTGGGCCGGCGCTCGGTCAGCACGGCGTCAACATCATGGCGTTCTGCAAAGAGTTCAACGCCAAGACCCAGAAGGATGCGGGCTTGATCATCCCCGTGGTGATCTCCGTTTATCAGGATCGGTCCTTCAGCTTCATCATGAAGACGCCCCCAGCGGCGGTCCTCATCAAGAAGGCGCTCAACCTGAAGTCGGGCTCGGCCCGTCCCAACAAAGACAAGGTCGGCAAGATCACCATGGATCAGGTCCGTGAGATCGCGCAGACCAAGGTTCAAGACACCAACGCGGGGTCGATCGAGCAGTGCATGCAGAGCATCATCGGCACCGCACGTTCGATGGGGGTCGAGCTAGTCGATTAGCGCAACTGACGAGCCTCGAGCTCGCCTGCACCACCCAGGCCCCATCTTGGTGGTAGACGGCCTAAAGCCGTCGCGAGGAGACACGATGAAACCCGGAAAAAAGCGCGGGGCTGCTCTACAGAAGCCCGACAATAGTCGTCGCTATACGCTGACTGAAGCGGTGTCGCTGGTGAAGGAGCTGGCGTTCGCCAACTTCGACGAGTCGGTCGACGTCGCCGTACGGCTCGGCGTAGATCCGAAGCACGCCGATCAAATGGTGCGTGGTGCGGTGGTGTTGCCGCACGGTACGGGAAAGACCAACCGCGTGCTGGTGTTTGCCAAAGGCGAGAAGGTCGGCGAGGCGGAGGAAGCCGGAGCGGATTTCGTGGGCGGTGATGATTTCGTCGCCAAGATCACCGAGGGCTGGCTCGAGTTCGACACGGTCATCGCCACGCCGGACATGATGGGTCAAGTGGGCCGCCTCGGCCGCGTGCTTGGCCCACGCGGCCTGATGCCCAACCCGAAAGTGGGCACGGTCACCTTCGACGTAGGCAAGGCGGTTCGCGAAGCCAAGGCCGGCAAGGTCGAATTCCGGGCCGAGAAGGCGGGGATCGTGCACGCTCAGGTCGGCAAGCGGTCCTTTGGCGACGACGAGTTGGTCGGCAACGTGCGATCGCTGGTGAACGCCCTCGTCAAGGCGAAGCCCGCAGCCGCCAAGGGGACCTATCTGCGAAGCATCACGCTCAGCTCCACGATGGGCCCCGGCATCAAAATTGACCCTGGCACTATAGAGGTGGAGGCGTAGTCATGAGCCTTACTCGAGAAGAAAAAGCGGCCCAGGTCGATGCCGTTCGAGAGAGCTTCACGAATGCTAGCGCGACGGTGCTCGTCGACTTCCGAGGCGTGAACGTCGAGATGATCACCAATCTTCGCGCGCGCTTCCGCGAGGCTGGCGTCGAATACAAGGTCGTCAAGAACAACGTGGTTCGCAAAGCGATAGAGGGGTCCGACCTCGCCGACAACGAAGAGTTCACGGCGAACCTGGTAGGTCCGACCGCCATCGCATGGAGCTTCGAGGACCCATCCGCTGCGGCAAAGATCATCAAGACCTTTCGCAAGGACTTCGCCGACGAGCTCCAACCGAAGGACCGGCCGGAGAAGCTTCTGGTCAAGTGCGGCCTCATCGAGGGTCAAGTCCTCGACGCCAAGCGAGTCGAAAAAGAGCTCGCCACTTTGCCAGGCAAAGACGAAATGCGCGCTTCGCTGCTCGCGCAGCTCATGGCGCCGATGCAGAACCTGGTCGGACAGCTCAATGCGCCGGCCCAAAACCTCGCCTTCGCGCTCGAGGCCTACCGGCGCAAAGAGGCGGGAGAGTAACCCAAAACAACTTCAGCCGTGTTGCACGCACGGCTAGCGGAGAGTCAACGATGGCAAATATGAACGTAGAACAGATGGTCGAAGAGCTCAGCTCCTGGACCGTCATGGAAGTCGCGAACCTGGTCAAACAGCTCGAAGAGAAGTGGGGCGTGTCTGCCGCGCCGGCCGCGGTGGCCGTTGCGGGCCCGGCTGCGGGTGGCGAGGCGGCTCCGGCCGAGGAGCAGACCGAGTTCGACGTCGAGCTGACCGAGGCTGGTGGCAAGAAGATCAACGTGATCAAGGCCATCCGTGAGATCACCCAGCTCGGCCTCGCGGACGCCAAGGCCCTGGTCGAGGCGGCTCCCAAAGTGGTGAAAGAGGCCGTTTCGAAGGAAGAGGCCGAAGACATCAAGAAGAAGCTCGAGGAAGCGGGCGCGAAGGTCACCGTCAAGTAGCCCTATGGGGTTACGTTTCGGATCCGGGTGCCGGGACTTGGCACACGGGCCCGGTCGGGTTAAGTTCCTGACCGGGGCAGCACCGGTACGCGCGATACAGCACTCAAGACTTTCCGCGACGGCGGGGGGCCTAAAGGTCTCCTTGTCCCGTCTTTGTTTCTTAATTCTTGGCTTTAGGGTTTCGACACCAGTGGTCCGGCAGGAGTCTCTTTAAATGGCGGCGACGATTCAGACGAACTTTCGAATGCGTCACTCATTCGGGAAGATCGAGCACATCCTCGAGATCCCGAATCTGATCGACATTCAGAAGCGATCGTACGACAAGTTCCTTCAGACGGACGTCCCGAGGGACGCTCGGGAGAACATCGGTCTTCAGGGCGTCTTCAACAGCGTCTTTCCGATTCGGGACTTCAACGGCACGAGCGAGCTGGTCTTTTCCGGATACACGCTCGAGCGGCCGAAGTACGACGTAGACGAGTGCAGGCAGCGTGGGATGACCTACGCAGCGCCGATCAAGGTGACGATTCAGCTCATCATCTACGACACCGGCGGTGACAGCACCGAGCGCGCGGTTCGCGACATCAAGGAACAGGAAGTCTACTTCGGCGAGATCCCGCTGATGACGGTGAACGGCACCTTCATCATCAACGGGACCGAACGCGTCGTCGTGAGCCAGCTTCATCGAAGCCCGGGCGTCTTCTTCGATCACGATCGCGGCAAGACCCACTCGTCCGGCAAGTTGTTGTATCAAGCGCGGATCATCCCCTACCGGGGCTCGTGGCTCGATTTTGAGTTCGACCCGAAGGATTTGCTGTACGTGCGCATCGACCGGCGCCGAAAAATGCCGGCCACGGTGTTGTTGAAGGCCCTCGGGTACAACACGCAGGAGCTTCTGAACTACTACTACGACACCGAGACCATCTACATCCTGTCGAAGGACCAGTACGCGAAGTCGATCGAGTACGAGCTGTTGCCGGGCCAGCGTGCCACGCACGACATTTCGGTCGGCGATGACGTCATCGTGCGTAAGAATCGGAAGTTCACGCGCGCGGCGATCCGGAAGTTGAGGGCCGCGGGCCTCGACTATCTGCCCATCGATTTCAACGAGGTGATTGGCAAGGTCGCTGCCGAGGACGTCATCGACGAGGAAACCGGCGAGATTCTGCTGGCAGTCAACGAAGAAATCACCGAAGCCCGCATCGATGCGCTCCGGGATGCCGGCGTCAACGAGTTCAAAGTCCTATTCATCGACGGTTTGAACGTCGGCTCCTACCTGCGGGACACCCTGCTCGTCGACAAGGTTCAGTCGCAGGACGAGTCGATTCTCGAGATCTACCGACGGCTTCGTCCGGGAGATCCACCCACGCTCGAAACTGCTCGCAATCTCTTCAACAACCTGTTCTTCAATCCCGAGCGCTACGACTTGAGCCAGGTCGGCCGCCTCAAGCTGAACTACAAGTTCTACAAGGAGATCGATCCGGAGGAGAGGCCGGATCTCGATCACACCGTTCTCACCAACACCGACATCTTGGAGACGGTCAGACAGCTAATCGACCTCAAGAACGGGCGCGGATCGGTCGACGACATCGACCACTTGGGCAACCGACGCGTACGTGCCGTGGGCGAGCTCATGGAGAATCAGTACCGCATCGGCTTGGTTCGCATGGAGCGCGCAATCAAGGAACGCATGAACATGTCTCAGGAGATCGAGACGCTCATGCCACACGACCTGATCAATGCGAAGCCGGTGAGCGCGGTCGTCAAGGAGTACTTCGGTTCGAGCCAGCTCTCGCAGTTCATGGATCAGACGAACCCGCTCAGCGAAGTGACGCACAAGCGCCGCTTGTCCGCGCTGGGGCCGGGAGGTCTGACGCGCGAGCGTGCCGGGTTCGAGGTTCGCGACGTTCATACCACTCACTACGGACGAATCTGCCCGATCGAGACGCCGGAAGGCCCAAACATCGGATTGATCGCGTCGTTGTCGACGTACGCCCGCGTCAACGAGTACGGCTTCGTGGAAACGCCCTACCGCAAGGTCGAGGACGGCATCGTGCTCGACGAACACGTTCGCTGGTACTCGGCTCTCGAAGAGGAAGGGCACTACATCGCGCAGGCCAACGCCAAGATCGATCACATGTCCCGGAAGCTCACGGGTCAGCTCATCAGTGCGCGCTACAACGGCGAGTTCGTGATGGTGCCGCCCAGCAGCGTGCAGCTGATGGACGTTTCACCGAACCAGTTGGTTTCGGTCGCCGCCTCGTTGATTCCGTTCCTCGAGCACGACGACGCGAACCGTGCGTTGATGGGGTCGAACATGCAGCGGCAGGCCGTTCCTTGCCTGCGAACACGTGCGCCCATCGCGGGTACGGGCATCGAAGCTCGAGTCGCTCGCGACTCGGGTGTGTGCGTAGTTGCGCAGCAGGATGGCGTGGTCGAATCGGTGGACGCGACCCGGATCGTGGTGAAGGCAGAAGGTGTGGCCGGTGCATTTCCGGACATCTACCGCCTCAACAAGTTCCAGCGGTCCAATCAGAACACCGCCTACAACCAGACGCCGATCGTCCGCCCTGGTGATCGCGTGAAGGCCGGCGACGTGATCGCCGACGGCCCGAGCACCGACAGGGGCGAGCTGGCGCTCGGACAGAACGTCATCGTCGCCTTCATGCCTTGGGGCGGATACAACTTCGAGGACTCAATCCTTCTTTCCGAGCGAATTGCCAAGGACGACGTCTACACGTCGGTGCACATCGAGGAGTTCGAGTGCGTTGCCCGTGACACCAAGCTCGGCAAGGAGGAGATCACGCGCGACATTCCGAACGTCGGTGAGGAGGCTCTCAAGGACCTCGACGAGTCGGGTATCGTGCGGATCGGCGCCGAGGTGCACTCGGGCGACATCCTAGTCGGAAAGATCACGCCCAAGGGCGAGACCCAGCTTTCGCCCGAGGAGAAGCTGCTGCGGGCGATTTTCGGTGAAAAGGCCGGCGACGTTCGCGACACCTCGCTGAAGGTCCCGCCGGGGGTCAGCGGCATCGTGATCGATGCTCGCGTGTTCGCGCGGAAGGGTACCGAGAAAGACGAGCGCTCGCTTCAGATCGAAGAAGCAGAGCGCGCCAAGCTCGAAAAGGACATGGCCGACGAGATCAAGATCGTGCTCGATTCGGCTCACGACCGGGTGCGCAAGTACTTGGTCGGCAACAAGACCACCGCGAAGCTGGTGGGAGACAAGGGCAAAGAGCTCCTCGGCAAAGGCGCGGCGATCACCGCAGCCGATCTGGACGAGATCCCGCACAAGTACTGGACGCACATCGAGGTCGAGAACGACAAGGACAAGATCGACGGAATTCTCGAACAGGTCGACGACCAGGTCGAGGCCGTCAAGATGCTCTTCCAGGAGAAGATCGACAAGCTGGGCAAGGGCGACGAGCTTCCGCCGGGCGTCATCAAGATGGTCAAGGTCTATGTCGCCATCAAGCGCAAGCTTCAGGTCGGCGACAAGATGGCGGGCCGGCACGGGAACAAGGGTGTGGTGAGCCGCATTCTTCCCGAGGAAGACATGCCTTACTTGCCCGATGGGACTCCCGTCGACATCGTGCTCAACCCGCTCGGCGTACCGAGCCGAATGAACGTCGGTCAGATTCTGGAGACACACCTGGGTTGGGCTGGATATCTGCTCGGCACGCAGCTCCAGGACATGATCGAGAAGAAGGTCAGCTCCTCCGAGATTCGAGAGCGCATTCGGGCGATCTTCAAGAGCGGCGAAATCATCAAGTTGCTCGATACGCTGCCCGACGACGAGGTCCTCAAGCTGGCGAAGACCTGGAAATACGGCTTGCAGCTCGCGACACCGGTTTTCGACGGTGCCAGCGAGGACGAAATCAAGAGCATGCTGCGGTTGGCTGGTGTCCAGGATAACGGTCAGACGGTGCTGTTCGACGGCCGAACTGGTGAGGCATTCCACGAGGACGTCACGGTCGGCATCATGTACATGCTCAAGCTCCACCATTTGGTGGACGACAAGATCCATGCGCGGAGCATCGGCCCGTACTCGCTGGTCACGCAGCAGCCCCTGGGTGGCAAGGCTCAGTTCGGCGGGCAGCGGCTCGGAGAGATGGAGGTCTGGGCGATGGAAGCCTACGGCGCTGCATATGCGCTTCAGGAGTTCCTGACCGTCAAGTCCGACGACGTACAAGGTCGTACGCGCATGTACGAATCCATCGTGAAGGGGGACTACTCGCTCGAAGCTGGCCTACCGGAGAGCTTCAACGTCCTGATGAAGGAGCTTCAGGCGCTTTGCCTGAACGTCGAGTTGGTCGAGACGAATGACTTGGGGCGCAGGTCCGACGACGTACTTGCTGCGGAGGAAGAGTAACTCATGAAGGACATCTTCAGCTTCTTCGAAAAGCCGAAAGATCCGCTGGCGTTTTCAGCGATACGCATTTCGTTGGCGTCTCCGGAGAAGATTCGCGAATGGTCGCATGGCGAGGTTCGCAAGCCGGAAACCATCAACTATCGCACTTTCAAGCCGGAGCGAGACGGCTTGTTCTGCGCGAAGATCTTCGGACCGGTAAAAGACTACGAGTGCATTTGCGGCAAGTACAAGCGCATGAAGCACCGTGGCATCGTCTGTGAGAAGTGTGGTGTCGAGGTCATCCAGAGCAAAGTGCGTCGGGAGCGGCTCGGTCACATCACCTTGGCTACCCCAGTGGCGCACATTTGGTTCCTCAAGAGTCTGCCCAGCCGGATTGGTGCGATTCTCGACATCACCCTCAAGGATCTGGAGCGGGTGCTGTACTGCGAGAGCTACGTCGTTCTCGAACCGAAGCAGACGCCCCTCGAGCGAGGAGAGATCCTCACCGAGGACCGATATCACGACATGCTCGACGAGTATGGCGACGACGCGTTCGAAGCCGGTATGGGCGGAGAGGCCGTGCTCGAGATGCTCCGTGACATCGACGTGCACGCCATGGCGGAACAGCTACGGCTCGAGCTGAAAGAAGCGACGAGCGAGGCCAAGCGCAAGAAGCTGTCCAAGCGGCTCAAGGTCGTCGAAGCCTTCCGCGACTCCGGTAATCGTCCGGAGTGGATGATGCTGTCGGTGATTCCGGTATTGCCTCCGGACCTCAGGCCCCTCGTTCCGCTCGACGGCGGCCGTTTCGCGACGTCCGATCTCAACGATCTCTATCGCCGAGTCATCAACCGCAACAATCGACTCAAGCGGCTGATCGAGCTCAACGCGCCCGAAATCATCATCCGGAACGAACGCAGGATGTTGCAGGAGGCCGTAGACGCGCTTTTCGACAACGGCCGCCGCGGCAAGACCATCACCGGTCCCAACAAGCGTCCGCTCAAGTCTCTCTCCGACATGCTCAAGGGCAAGCAGGGACGCTTCCGCCAGAACCTACTGGGCAAGCGAGTGGACTATTCGGGTCGATCCGTCATCGTCGTCGGTCCGAATCTTCGCCTTCATCAGTGCGGTCTTCCGAAGAAGATGGCGCTCGAGCTCTTCAAGCCGTTCATCTACAACAAGCTCGAGGAGCGCGGATACGTCACCACCATCAAGAGCGCGAAGAAGCTCGTCGAAAAGGAAAAGCCAGAGGTCTGGGACATTCTGGAAGAGGTCATCACCGAGCATCCGGTGATGCTGAACCGTGCTCCCACGCTTCACCGGCTGGGCATCCAGGCGTTCGAGCCGGTGCTCATCGAAGGCAAGGCGATCCGGCTTCACCCCCTGGTGTGCACGGCGTTCAACGCGGACTTCGACGGCGATCAGATGGCCGTACACGTCCCGCTTTCGATCGAAGCACAGATGGAAGCCCGCGTGCTCATGATGAGCACGAACAACATCCTGTCGCCTGCGAGCGGCCGGCCCATCATCAACCCGACTCAGGACATCGTTCTCGGCCTGTACTACATGACGCGCGAGAAGAGGTTCGGGAAGGGCGCCTACCGCGAAGGCCAGGAGAAGGACGGTGTGTTCACCGGCATCTTCGCCTCGGCCGACGAGGTTCGGATGGCCTACGACCAAGGCATGATCGGCCTTCATTCGCGGATTCGCTACCGGTACGACGGGAAAATCTACGACACGACGGTCGGCCGCGTTCTGGTGAGCGACGTGCTGCCGCCTGGAATGACGTTCCCTTCGGTCAACAAGGTTCTCGACAAGAAGTCGCTGAGCGCGCTGATCGACGAGTGCTATCGAGCGAGCCGAAACAAGAACACCGTTCTGCTCGCGGACCGGCTGCGAACCATGGGGTTCGAGATGTCGACCCGTGCAGGCATTTCGATCTGCATGGATGACATGGTCATTCCGGACTCGAAGAAGGACGTGCTCGGTCAAGCTCAGCAAGACGTGACCACCGTCGTGGAACAGTATCAGGAAGGCCTGATTACCGACGGCGAACGCTACAACAAGGTCGTCGACATCTGGGCGGAGGCTTCCGATCAGGTTGCGCGCGATCTGATGGAATCGATTGGGACGGACGAAGTCGTCGATCCCGAGACCGGAGAGAAGACGACGCAGCCGAGCTTCAACTCGATCTTCATGATGGCCGATTCGGGAGCTCGAGGGTCGAACCAGCAGATCCGTCAGTTGGCCGGGATGCGTGGTTTGATGGCCAAGCCGTCCGGTGAAATCATCGAGACGCCCATCACGGCCAATTTCCGCGAGGGCTTGACCGTGCTGCAGTACTTCATTTCGACGCACGGCGCTCGAAAGGGCTTGGCGGACACTGCTTTGAAGACTGCGAACTCTGGTTACCTCACGCGTCGTCTCGTCGACGTGGCGCAGGACTGCGTCATTACCGACTACGACTGCGAGACACTGGATGGTATCTGGGTGAGCAAGCTCGAAGAAGGCGGCGAGGTCGTTACTCCGCTCGGCGAGCGTGTGCTAGGGCGCATTGCGCTCGAGGACATCTCCGACCCGGTGACCGGAGAAACGCTGGTCGAAGCCAACCAAGAGATCGACGAAGCTCGCGTCGCTCGGATCGAGTCTGCCGGTATCGAGCGGGTTCTGATTCGCTCGGTGCTGACCTGCCAGAATCGCCGAGGCGTTTGCGCCATGTGCTACGGCCGCGACCTCGGTCGTGGTTACGAGGTGAACATCGGTGAGGCCGTCGGCATCATCGGGGCACAGTCGATCGGCGAGCCGGGAACACAGCTCACCATGCGGACCTTCCACATTGGTGGCGCAGCGGCGCGCGGCAAGATCGAGCAGAGCTCCATCGAGACGAGGTCGGACGGCATCGTGAAGTTCGACAACGCGAAGTTGCTGACCAAGCGCGACGGAACCGTCGTCGTCATGAATCGGCACGGAGCGGTGACCGTCGTGGACGACTCCGGACGCGAGCGAGAGCACTTCAGCCTGACCTACGGTGCGTTCGTCAAGGTCAAGGAGGGGCAGCGTGTCGAGCGCGGCACGATGCTCGCGGAGTGGGACCCCTACGCGATTCCAATTCTCACCGAGGTGGACGGCGTCGTGAAGTACGGCGACGTCGTCGAGGCGGTGACGATGGAAGAGAAGCTCGACGAGGTGACCGGCCTTTCGAGGCGCGTCATCATCGAGTCCCGCGATCCGAGCGCACGGCCGCGTGTCTCCATCAAGGATCCAGAGACCGGCGAGACCAAGAAGACGGGCGTCGGCGAGAACGTGGCACGTTACTATCTTCCGGTAGGCGCCAACATCATTCCTGCGGACGGTCAGAGGGTGGAAGCTGGCGAGATCATCGCGAAGATTCCACGGGAGACCACGAAGACCAAGGACATCACCGGCGGTCTGCCGCGTGTGGCCGAGCTATTCGAAGCCCGCAAGCCGAAGGATCACGCCATCATCAGTGAGATCGACGGCATCGTAACCTTCGGCAAGGACACCAAGGGGAAGCGCAAGGTCATGATCACGCCGGAGGTCGGCGAGCCCAAGGAGTACCTCATCGCCAAGGGCAAGCATCTCACGGTGAAGGATGGCGACCACGTGCGCGCTGGAGAGCCGCTGATGGACGGTCCGGCGAATCCGCACGACATCTTGAAGGTCAAGGGCGAAAAGGAGCTCGCGGCCTGGTTGGTCGACGAGATCCAGCAGGTGTACCGACTCCAGGGCGTGGCGATCAACGACAAGCACATCGAGGTGATCGTGCGGCAGATGCTTCAACGCGTTCGCATCAAGGAGACCGGAGACACTCGATTCCTGCCGGACGAGCAAGTCGAGAAGGCGGTCTTCGAGCGCGAGAACGAGCGAGTGATCGCGAAGGGTGGTCAGCCCGCTGTGGCCGAGCCGCTGTTGTTGGGCATCACCAAGGCGTCACTATCGACCGACTCCTTCATCAGCGCTTCCTCCTTCCAGGAGACCACGAAGGTGCTGACCGAGGCGGCGATCAGCGGCAAGGTCGACGAGCTGCGCGGTCTCAAGGAAAACGTCATCATGGGTCGGCTCTTGCCGGCCGGCACTGGGCTCGGCGCCTACAACAAGATCGACATGGTCGTCCAGGACGGTGCGGTGAAGCCTCTGGCTCCCAAGCCTTCTGTCGTGGAGCCCGAACCGGTAGCTGCCGCGGCGAGCGAAGAATAGGCCACAGGGGTTCGGGAAGGGCCGATGAAGGGTTACCTTTTCGAAACCGAAGAGCACCGCGCCCTGCGTGAGCAGGTGCGCCGGTTCGCTTCCTCGGCGATTGCGCCACATGCGTACGCCTGGGACGAGGCCAACGAGTTTCCTCGGGACCTCTATCGGCAGGCTGCAGAGGCGGGATTTTTGGCCACGGGCTACCCCGAAGAGGTAGGGGGGGACGGCGGTGACCTCGGTCACGTCTTGGTGGCGGCCGAGGAGATGGTGCTGGCCGGCAAGTCCGTCGGCACCTGTGTCGGTCTCGGCAGCCACGGGATTGCGCTACCCCCCATCATCAAGTTTGGCACAACGGCGCAAAAGGAGCGCTTCGTACGCCCGACGTTGTTCGGTGACAAGATCGCCGCGCTCGGCATCACCGAGCCCGGCGGCGGAAGCGACGTAGCCGCCGTGAGAACGAAGGCGGTACGCGACGGCGAGCACTACGTCGTGAACGGAGCCAAGACGTTCATCACCTCGGGCACGCGCGCCGATTTCGTCACCACTGCTGTGCGGACGGGCGGGGAGGGTCACGGCGGCATCTCGATGTTGATCATCGAGCGCGACACACCAGGCTTCAGCGTGGCGAGCAAGTTGAAGAAGACGGGCTGGTGGGCAAGCGACACCGCCGAGCTGGTGTTCGAGGATTGCCGCGTGCCGGTGGCGAACTTGATCGGGCAAGAAGGCGCCGGCTTCCTGATGATCATGACCAACTTCGTGACGGAGCGACTCATGCTCGCAGGTCAGTGCGTTGCAATCGCAGAGCTCGCATACAGAGAGTCGGTCGAGTATGCAAAACAGCGCCACGCGTTCGGCAAGTCACTGTCGGGTTTCCAAGTAATCCGTCACAAGCTTGCCGACATGGCGACGCAGATCGCCGCCGCGAGGGCACTCACTGGTGAGTGTGTGACCCGTTACGTCGATGGAGAGCAAACACCTTCGCTTGCTGCCATGGCAAAGAACGCGGCGACGGACATGTGCTCGTTCGTCTGTGATCAGGCGGTGCAGATTCACGGTGGCTACGGCTACATGCGAGAGTACCTGGTGGAACGCCTCTACCGTGACGCGCGCCTCTACCCAATCGGTGGCGGCACCCGCGAAATCATGAATGAGATCATAAGCAAAATAGAAGGCTACTAGGGTCACTCTCCCCCCATCCAAGTAACCGCGATTACTCGGCTTCTGCTCGAAAGATCGCAGTGCCTGATTCAGCTTACCGCGGACTGTGCGCACCGAGGACGAACTCGGCGATCAGCGCGGAGAGCTTCTCGACGAAGCCGGGGCTGATCTCAGCTCCGTGCTTTGCCGCGATGCGTTCGACCGACTCCGCAATCGTTTCGTCTCCCCTTTGCCATGCTTCGAGCAAGTCCGCGGCCAATGGGTTGAGCTTTCGCGTCGTCGGCTGGTGCGCCGAATCACGATAGACGCACAGCAGAGTTTCTTTGGGCTCGTACCCGGCGGCGGGCGTGGGAGTCTCGTGAACGGGGAAGGACAGGCGAAGAACGCTCATGGCCGAGCGCACGACCGGCCGTCTGTCGAATGCGAGATCTTCGAAAAGCCTCGGCTCGGGCGGCGCATGCCGCACCTGCCAAGTCGCAATCTCATGACGTGCGAGGTCCAAAATCCAGGGCGCCGCCGTGTCCTGCCAAAGGGAGATTGCCGCCTCCGCGAGCTCGCTCGGCACGTGCCGCAGATAACGAGTGCGCGGCCCTCCTGCGGAGAGCCACTCATCGACCGTCCGGCTGAAGACATCATCTCCAACGGCGCTCTTGGTTCTACGCAAAGCGACACCGATCACGTGGCTGAGCCGACTACGCACCAGATCGCGATAGATCAGCCAGCGTTCACGCGACCCCAATAGAACCAGGTCCGCCTCGCTCGGCTCCGTCCCGAAGCACACCCTCTGCATGGCCTCGGCCTGATCAGAAAGCATCGCGAGCCTCGATGGCGGTCCGATGAATCGACCATAGCGCATCGACCTCCGCGAGCAGCTCGTCGAGAGGTGGTACGTCGTTGTCGCGTTCCAGCAGCACGGGGACCGGGCCTATCTTCCGAAGGGTGTAATCGAGGAGCTGATACACGTCGTCCGGCACCGGCTCTCCGTGCGTGTCGATGCGCAACCCATCGTCCCGAACCAGGTGTCCCGCGACGTGGATTTGCACGACGCGCGCGGCAGGAATTTTGTCGATGAACGCTTTCGGATCGAATCCGAAGTTCTTGCTGTTCACGTAGACGTTGTTGACGTCCAGCAACAAAGCCGCATCCGCGCGCTCGAGCACCTCGACGACGAAATCCGCCTCGGCGAGCCCATCCGTTGCCTGTGGCGCGTAGTAGCTCACGTTCTCCAGTGCCAGAGGCAGGCCTATGGCATCGCGCATCTCGATTAGCCGTCGCGCTGAGACCTCGGCTGCTTCTTCGGTGAAGGGAAGCGGCAATAGGTCGTGAAAGAAGCGGCCGTCCACACTCCCCAAGCACAAGTGCTCGCTGTGCCAGGGGACCTCGAGATCACGCAGAAACACGCCGAGGTCGTGCAAGTACGTAGAGTCGAAGGGCGCGGGCGAACCCAGGCAGCTGCTGAGACCATGGGTCACGATCGGCCAGTCCTTGCGGGCGAGCTCCAGCATCTCCTGATAGCGTCCGCCTCGGTCGACGTAGTTCTCTGGATGCACTTCCAACCAAGAGACGGACGCCGGCCTACGTTCGAGCAGCTCGTCCGCCAGATCATGGCGCAGCCCCAGCCCGATTCCCTGAACTTTGCCATTCATCGACGTTCCCCGAAGAAAACGAAGCCGCAGCGACGCGTGCCGCTGCGGCTTCCACATCATGCTTTACGATTCAACGCAGCGTGATTTCGCCGCGGAGCGATGCTCAGCCGCAGCTTCCCTCGCCGCAGGATGCCTCGGATGCGTCGCCCTTCTCCTGGTGCTTCTCGC
Source organism: Polyangiales bacterium (assembly GCA_035466435.1). Lineage (GTDB taxonomy): Bacteria > Myxococcota_A > Polyangia > Polyangiales > Houyiibacteriaceae > SG8-38. Next base: position 15,447 of record DATIUW010000135.1, read on the forward strand.
CGCAGGACCCTTCGCCGCAAGAACCCTCGCCGCAGGAAGCTTCGGCCGCCTCAGCCGGCGCAGCCGCTGCGGCTTCCGCGCCTGCCGTGGTCTCGGACGCCTCTGGGCCATCGTCGGACTTGCATCCTGCCGTGACGCTGAGCGCCGCCGTCGCCATTGCGATGATCGTATGCTTGAGTGCTGAATTCATGTTTCTTTACCCCTTGTTTGAGCGCATCTGGAGCATCGATGAGACCCCCGGTGATGCAATGGGGGGAATCCGGGATCGTTCCCCGTTCCCCCACTTCCCTTCGTGCACGCTAGCCAATGCGCTACTCGGCCGCAATTGGAATGCAGAGCGTGCTTCACGACACGACTACGCATTTCAGAAGCGGATGTTTCAGTCAAAACGCCCGGATTGCGCCCTGGCGTTACAATGTTTGACAACTCCGTGAGGCTGACTGCGAGTCATCCCCTCTCAGCAGTGCTCAGCGACGGATGATGTCCAGGATGCGGCTGCGTTCCGGAGAGCGCCGGGCGCCGATTCGAAACGCGGACGCCACGCGGTCGATGCCATCGTCGATCAACGCGCGGCTCGACGCATACACAGTCGCGAGCGCGTCTCCTTCGCGGACCTCGTCGCCGAGCTGGCAGTGGAGGCGAGCTCCGGCGCCTGGGTCCACGTCGTCCTCGGCCCGAGCGCGGCCGGCGCCCAGTTTCATCGACGCATGACCGATCTCGAGTGGGTCGATGTTCGTGATGAATCCGTCGGCTCGAGCTCGGACGACCTTCTCATACTTGGATAGAGACAGTCGGTCCGGCTCGTCGACGATCCGCACGTCGCCTCCTTGCGCAGCAACGACCTCACGCATCTTCGTGAGCGCCGTTCCGTCCTTCAAGGCGAGCTCCAGTCGACGCATCGCTTGCGCCTTGGTTTTGGCCATCCCGCCGATGCGGAGCATTTCGGCACCGAGCGCAAGCGTGATCTCCCGCAGATCTTGGGGACCGGTCCCGTGGAGAATCTCCAGCGCTTCAGCCGTCTCGAGCGCGTTCCCCACGGTGTATCCGATGGGCGAGCTCATGTCGGTGAGCAATGCAGACACGTCCTTGCCAGCCAGCTTGCCCACGCGCACCAGGCAGCGAGCGAGCTCCCTTGCTTCCTCCTCGGTCTTCATGAACGCGCCACGGCCGACTTTTACGTCGAGGACCAAAGCGTCGATTCCTTCCGCCAGCTTTTTCGATAGGATGCTCGAGGTAATCAGGGGGATTGATTCGACCGTGCCAGTTACGTCCCTGAGAGCATAGAGTCGCCGATCTGCAGGAGCGAGGTCTTCCGTTTGACCGATTAGAGCGCAGCCTATCTTTCGCAGCTGTGCGCGGAGCTCACGCACCGAGAGGTTCACGCGGAATCCTGGAATCGCCTCGAGCTTGTCGAGCGTGCCGCCGGTGTGACCGAGGCCCCTTCCGCTCATCATCGGTACGACGACGCCGCACGACGCCACCAGCGGCGCGAGGCAAATGCTCACCTTGTCCCCCACGCCTCCCGTGGAGTGCTTGTCGACCTTGGGCGCATCGAGGAAAGACAAGTCGACGACCCTGCCACTATCGCGCATCGCAAGTGTCAGGGCGACCGTTTCTTCGAAACGCATGCCTCGAAAGTAGATCGCCATGGCCAGGGCGCTCATCTGGTAGTCCGTCACCGACCCACGGGTGTAGCCGGTGATGAGCTCCTGAATTTCGGCTTCTTCGAGCGCCCCGCCTTCGCGTTTGCGCACGATCAGATCGGTAACCGACAAAGGCTTTCGGGCCCTCGGCATCATCGTTTGCGGCGGGGTCGGCGACGATGGCTCTTTGGCTCATCCCGAGGACGTTTGTCCGTCCGCTGCTGCTTTTGTGAGGGCCGTCGCTTGCTTTGTGCTCGCGAAGGAGGTTCTGCAGGATAGTGTTCGAGCAGCGAACCCACGATGTCGCGTGCTTGCACGTTGACGTCCTCGATTCGAACACGGACCGGGTCGTTCATGGTGTAGATTTTCGAGGTTCGGACGCCGATCAAGCGGATACCGAGATCGTCGGGCTCGTAGGTATCGTCCAGCTGCTCGAACGGCAACAGCACACTCACGTAAGGGTCCTCTACTTGCACGTAGATTCCGTACGATGCGAAACCGGCGATTCTACCGTCGAGCTCTTCTCCGATGTGGTCTTTCATGTAGATGGCTCGGTAGACGTCTGCCACGTCGCGTTCCGCCATCATGGCCCGCCGCTCGGCTTCGCTGGCCTGAGCGGCGAATCGCTGCAACCGCGGTCGCACGGAAGCCGAATCGAGATGCTCGCCCCTTATCATGCTTCGGACGATTCGGTGGACCACCAAGTCCGGATAGCGACGAATGGGGGAGGTGAAGTGCAAATAGTCCTTTGCGGCGAGCGCGAAGTGTCCTGCCGTCGGATCAGTGTCGTAGACGGCCTGCTGCATCGCTCGCAGCAAGAGATAGCGCAATAGGGGCGCCTCGGTCGTCCCGTCGATTCGCCGCAGGAAGCGTGCGAGTTGCTTGGGCGTGGTAGCGGCCTCTTCGTCGAGCTCGTAGCCGAAGGATTTGGCCACCTGACAGAACATCGAGATGCGCTCCGGATCAGGCTTGCCGTGCACGCGAAAGACGCCTGGTGCAGCGTGGCGCTTGATGTGAGAAGCAACCGTCTCGTTGGTCACGAGCATCATGTCTTCGACGATTCGATAGGCTTGTCGAATGCCGGGGTCTTTCCGGGATTGAACGATTTCCTTCGGCTCTCCGTTGTCGTCCAACACGACTTTCGCCTCGGGAAGATCGAAATCGAGAGCTCCGCGTTTGATCCGCCGCTGTCGCAGGCGTCGCGACAAGTCGAGGAGAACCCTGAGGGCATCGGCTCGCTTCTCGGCGGCTGGCTGATGCGGGCCGTGCTTGGTCAAACGAAGGGCCCGCGCGACACCATCGTAGGTCAGCTTTCCCTGCGATCGCATCACCGCTTCGAAAATTCGATGCGACCTCACGAGCCCCTTCTCGTCGATCTCCATTTCGACCGCCATGCATAGACGGTCTCGATTCGGGACGAGCGACGCCAAGTTGGTCGAGAGCTCCGGAGGAAGCATCGGAATCGCGCGATCTGGCAAGTACACGCTCGTGCCTCGATTCACCGCTTCCCGATCCATCGCGCTGCCCTCGGTCACGTAGTGCGACACATCGGCGATCGCGACGAGGAGCCGGAAGCCGCTGCCGCGTCGCTCGACCCAGATGGCGTCATCGTGGTCACGGGCGGTCTCGGGATCGATGGTCACGAGATCGAGATCCCGCAAGTCCTCTCGATCCTTCATCGCAGTTCGGTCTACACGTGCCGGGAGGGCGGCAGCCTCCAGCTCCACGTCATAGGGGAATGGCTCGACGATTCCCTCGCGAATCTTGATCTTCTCGACCTCGACCCTCGCAATGCCCTGTGCGCCCAGCACCTCGATGACTTGAACTTCGGGACGATCCTCTCGGCGCTGAGGAAAGCCTACGATCTCGCCGAGGGCCACCTCACCCTTCTTGGCTTCTTTGGGTACCTTGCCGACCACACGCATTGGCGCCCTCAGTCGATCGTCGTCCGGCTCGAAGATGAATCCGCGGCCTCTCGGGTGCAGCGTGCCGGTGATTTCCTTCCGCCGGCGCTCCACGATTCCAACCACCTGTCCTTCGCGGCCCTTCGGCGACGGACGAGCACGAATCTGAACGGTATCGCCGTGCAAAGAAGGGCCGATGGCGTCCGGAGGAATGAACACGTCGGGCCCCCCGTCGTATACGTTCACGAAACCGTAACCCTGGCGCGTCATCGTCAGCCGGCCCTCGATCACCGGGGAAAGTGAGGGAAGCGGCTCGGCGGCGGCACCTTCTCGCGCCTTGCGGCCTCGGCCCCGCGAGCTCTTGGCCTTGTCGCGGCCGCGCTTCTGGCTCTTCGCGGCGTCGAGCGCTCGAAATCGAAGTCCAGGCATCTCGCGCACGAGGTTGTCCTCGGCCAACAGCAAGAGCCGTCGCACCATATCTTCCTTCGCGCTGCGGGGTATGCCAAGCCGCCCGCAGAGCTCTCCTACGTGCATGGCGCGGGGAGCATGCGAGCGGAGGACTCCGAGGATTTCGTCTGGATCAGGTAGTTGTTCTTTCGTCATTTTTCACCGGAGGGCGTGCACGCCGCCGTCATCAGAGCCGAAGTAAAGCGTTCCGTCGGATCCAATCTCCACGGTCGAGTCGACATCCTGTCCAACGTTGTATCGCCAGAGCACCGAACCGTCCGGATCGATGCAATATAGAAAATTATCTTGTGATCCCACATAGATGCGTCCATCGGCATCGATGCGTGCCGAGGCGCGCACGCGCGCACCCGTCGCCACCTTCCACCGCAGCGCGCCGGTGGAAGAGATCGCGTAGACGTGGCTGTCGTAGGATCCGACCACGATGGTGCCGTCGCGTGTAATTGCAGGGGTCGCGCGTACCTCGTCGCCGGTCTGAAACCGCCAGAGGATCCGGCCCGACGAGTCGAGCTGAACGATCTCGCCTCGGCCGGTACCGGCGTAGATGAGACCTTCGTCGTCGACGGAGGCTGCGCCCTCGATTGCGCCGCCGAGGGGCACCTCCCAGGCGACGTCGCCATCAGGTCGAAGGGCGATGAGGGTTCCTTCCGTCGTCCCGATGATCACCAGCCGTGCAGGATGGATTACCGGAGCGCTGCGAACGTGGTCTGCAGTCGGCTTGTGCCAGTGTAGGCGTCCCAAGAGGTCGACCGCGTATGCTCCGTCGGCCACCACGTAGACTCTTCCGTCGGGCCCGAGCGTGGCCGACGCGTCGACCACGTCTTGGAGGGGAAGCTTCCAGCGAGGTTGTCCTTGAAGAGACAGTGAAACCAGCTCCTGGTTGTGGGTGCCGAAGATCACCGAGCTGCCCACCACGAGCGCGCTCGGATAGATCTTGTCGCCGGCGGAGTATCTCCATTTCAACGAACCATTCGGCTCTAGCGCGACGAACTGGCCGTCCAGCGATCCGACGTAAATCGAACCATCATGTCCCACGACCGGTGAGGCGAACACACGGGCGCCGGTCTGATATGTCCATACTGGGGAGGGAGTGGTCGCTGGGCCCCTGTTCTCGCTACGCCCCGTGTGTGTAGCATCACCCATGAAGCCGTTCGCGCTGCGCGGCGCGCCACGGGAGTGTTCGAGCTGCGTGCCTTGCGCCGGGGGCATGGACAGCTCGGCCAAGACTTCCTCGACGAAGCGGCACCTGCCTTCGTGGCAGATTCGATCACCGCGGCACTCCGTATCCGACATACACGGAGTCGACGGCCGGGCCCTCGCTCCAGCGCAGGCAGCAACTACGAGCAGCGGCCCGAGGGCCATCATGAGTCGTGTCTGGGGGCGCAAGCCGCGCCGACTATACCATCGTGGATCCATGCTCACAGCCGACCACTGCTACCAAGTCAGCAGTCGAATCTCGTTCCCCTTCTGCACGGCGACCTTCGTGCCGTCTGGGCTGATGGCCAGGCTTCGAAGCTCGCCCGACACCGTATTCCAGTCCGATGGTCTGAGCCATAGCCCAGCCCCGCTCTTGCGCCAGTCCCTGACGACGACCCCTTCCTCGTGTGGGATGACGTAACGCGATCCGTCGGGGGTCGCCCGAGCCCCTCGGATGGGCGCCGGCAACGGGCTGCTCGGGCTCAGCTCGATGGGGCTTCCGGCTGGCTTTGCAAGCTCGTTTAGAGGGATCACTCGAAGCAAGTCTCCAGACGCAGCCACCAGCCCCTGGGGAGCCCAGCCGACTACGGCCCACTCGAAGACCGATGCCGGCCGGTCGATCGGCGTCTTGCAAGGCATGCCGTCCGCTCGGCGCTGAACGAGCACGCGGTGCGACTGCTTTCCCCCGATGGGTCCCACCTCTGCTTCGAATCCGGCGCAGGTGGCGCGAACCCCGCGTACTGCAAAGCGGCTTTCTGGGTCGCGCGTCGCAGGCTGGATTTGGCTGGCTGAGAGTGCCGTCTTGGTTCCAGAGCTCAGGTCGATCGTGCGTGGCGCGCTGCCATTTACGATCAGAGTGTCGTCGTCGACGAATTGAAGGGAAACCGGTGCGCTCGAAGTGTCGAGCAAGCGCCAGCTCGCGCTCGCCGCGCTCGCTTTGGCCTTGCGCCATGCATTTTGTATTAGCTCTCGTTCCTCGGGAGTGGGCTGCAACGCCGTGTCCTCCCACCAACGCTGGAGCTCGAGTGCACGCACGAAGGTCCCTCGCCTGATCGCCACAGCCATCGCGACGGATACGGCGCGCGCCGCTGCTGGAGATTGCTGGCACTGCAGTCCTTGCGTTCCCGAGAAGCCGAGCCGCGCAGCGCCGCCTTCCCGACAAAGCGCGATGAATACCTCGATGACCTGAAGCGCTCGCTTCTCGGCGCTCGGCGCATTCGAGCTCAGCGACGACCATGCCTCGTCGGCCAGGGCGCTCAGCGTGCGTTCGGGCTCGGACGGATCCCGCGCGAATCCGCCTGGACGGTTCAACCACGTCAGCGGAATCTCTGCCTCGCCGATTTGGATCTCTGCGACGACGTCTTCGTATCCGTCTCCGTCACGATCCTCGGCGCGCAGCTCGACCTCGATCGGCGCCGAGGAGCGCTCGCTCGGCGGCAAAACCGTGATCCGTTCTCGCACGCGCGGCTGCGCTTCGATCGTCACGATCCAGTGATTCGCACGCTTGCCGGTTTCACAAGAATGCTCGACTCGTATCGCTACGAGAGAAGGCGAGAGCTGCGTTGCTTCAGCAAGCGGCTCCGCACAGTCATTTGGCACGAGAAACGAGTCCACACGACGCGCTGCGACGCTCAATCCTCGGGCGTCGGCTGCGTGGAGCGTGACCTGCTGAGAATCGGCAGAGACCACGAGCGCATCCAACGGATCGGTTCCGTCTAGGTCTACCTCGAGCGCGGCCAACGCATAGCCGGATTCGAGAACGAGAGCCGATTCACCAACCGGCACCTCCACTTGGTTCGGCTCGAAGCGCTTTCCCGTAGGCAACGGCGTAGGTGCCTCTTCCTGCTCAGGCGGCGATTGTTGCCCCTCGTCGGCTCCAGCGTCCTCGAGACCGAATGGAACCTGCTTGCGGCCGGGACACCCGACGAGCCACACACCGGTGCAGCAGATGATCAGTGCGGCAGCCCACCGCTGCGATCGCCACGTGCTCATGGGACTGGGTTAGCACGGGTCCGGACCGGCGGCTTCAAAAGCGTCAGAACGGCCCTGGTACGCAAATCGCATCCTCCGCATCCACGGCGCAAGACGCCACGTCCGCTCCACACAGATCCACGGCACTCAGGCACCGAAAGCCGATCTGGCAATCTTCGTCGAAGTCGCAGGGCTCGAAGCAGACCAGGGTGTCGTCGATACCCCCTGCAACGCTCGACGGATAGCAGCTTCCCCAACGGCCGACGAATGCTCTCGGACAATCCGGGGAGAGCGCGCCTTGGGTGGTGCATTCGAGAGTGCAGATCGCGTTGACGTAGAAGAAGCCCCCGAACTCCACACTCTGCTCTTCGCAAAGTGTTGCAGTTTCCACGCATTCGAAGACGTCGAAACACGCGTCATAGACCGGGATGAGAAATCCGGTGTCATCGCCGGCGCAGCCGCTGACAATCAGCACGGCCAACACCACTACCAACGCGGAACGATCCATGTGTCTAGTTTAGCCAGCGTGGCTCGTCAGCGCGACCACCTCGTACCACGCCAAAAGATCCCTTCTTCTTGCGGGGCCGACGGCGACGGCGCCTCGAGGGCGGCCGACGCAGCCACTCGATGAATGCCATGCCTCCGCCGATGGCACCGATGTCTGCCGCCAGGGCGACGGAGTCACCGGATGTGATGAACATCAGCGCGCTCAGGGCGAGTACCAAGTAGATGATGTGCACCGGCTTCATGTCGATGACACCAAAGAAGCTCATCCGCCCCTGTCCACGGTATGACCAAGCGAACGCCGCAATCGATCCGAGCAGGATTGCCTGCGCGCCGTAGAGTCGTGATGGGCTCGCGACGAGGAGCCCGATCAACAATGCGAGCGCGGCCGAGGCGAGGGTGGTAGCGACGCATAGCTGGATGGTACGCCGTTGCCCAAAGCGCAGCTCGAATGGCGCGAGCATCCACCAGAGGAACACGAGCGTGATGAGCATCGAGAACACGGCCTGTGGTCCGGTAGGGAACGCGAACACGTGCGTTGCGATCTGCCAGAGCGTGTGCGCTCCCAAGCTGCGCGTGTCGAGCGCGAGCAAATCGAAGATTGGGACGCCTCCCCAGTTCTGCAGCAGGATCTGTGCGATCCAGGTGCCGAACAGCGCCACCAGCAGCTTCTTCACCAACGGCGTGAGTGGGGGAAATCGAAACACGTTCTTTGCCTAGCTACCGCCGGGCCCCTTCGCAAGGGATCAAGGCTCTGGACAGTCGACCCCGCCATCTGCCGTCTGGAAGTTCACCGTGCCTACATCCAAGAGCAACTGGGTCCCGCCGTCGACGGATTGAACGGGGTTTGCCTCGATCGGAGAGCAGTCGACTACGAACCTGAGGTCGGTCGTGGCTCGCCACCTCGATTTGTAGCGATCCTCGACCGGATCGTCGAGAATCTCACCGGAGCCACCACACCGATTACGGGTGACGATCATGGTGTCGATGTAGGCACCACCATCGATGACCGCGGCGTTGGGATCGCTCTCGGCTTCGCATCGCAAGCTGAATTCCGGCGGTATCCAAAACTCGAGCTCGGGCTCGTCGATGATGGCGAGCTCGACCAGGGCGATGTTGCCGCAAGTCTCGGCGGTCGGGTTTTGCCCATCGATGAGCCACCGGCCTCGAACGTGCACATCGCAACCCGATGGGTTGAAGCGCACATCCTGTACGCACCCGGCCGGTAGCGCGCCCCCCATCAACGCCAACGCGACCACGAGCGTTCGAATCCTCATCTGCCGGTAGCCTATCGCGCCGTAAAACCCAGTCAATTCGAGAGTTGACACGGCATTTTCCGTGCTTAGCTTGCTTTCATCGTTGGAGCAGGCAGCGGTATCGCGGCCCGCCCATGCATGTCAGGCCTGCGCTTGCAGGTCGAAGGAGGAGTACGTCATGTTGGTTCGTTGGGATCCATTTGAAGAGATGAATCGCCTCCATGACCACTTTTTCGGTGGCAGGGGGTACGCAAAGCAGCCTTTCCGAGTTGCGGTCGACATTCGCGAAGAAGACGACGCGTTCTACGTCGATGCCGAGGTTCCGGGTGTTTCCGCCGAGGACGTCAAGGTCGACGTCGAGAAGAACGTCCTGACCATCAGCGGCGAACGCAAGGTCGAGAAGGAGGAAACCGAGGACAACTATCGGCGCGTGGAGCGTCAATATGGAAGCTTCTCGCGATCCTTCACGCTTCCCGAGACCGTCAATGCGGATTCGATCCACGCCGACCTCAAGAATGGCGTTCTGACGTTGCGACTTCCGAAGAAGGAAGCGCCGAAACCGAGGGCCATTCCGGTCAACGCGGCTGCCAGCTGAGGCCGCAGCCTGGTGACGACCCCTGTCTTCGGACGGGGTCGTCGTCGCCCAGGGCGCCGTCGAAGCGCGTCAGCCGAATACCTCGTTGAGGAGGAGCTCCTGCTCGAGCCTGTGGGAGGCGCCAGAGCCGGTCGCCGGGCTGGCGCTTTCCGGACGGGCGATGCACCTCAGTGTCCGTCCGCCGCCGAGGATCTCGGGGAGCCGCGCCCGCATGAAATACCAGGCGCCCATGTTCCACGGCTCTTCTTGTACCCAGACGAGGTCCACGTCGTCATCATAGGGAGCAAGACGCTCCACGAGCTCGCTCGCCCTCAGGGGATACAGCTGCTCGATTCGCAGGATGCCGATGTCGTCCACCTCGTCGCGCTCTCGGCGCTCGAGGAGGTCGTAGTAAATCTTTCCGGTGCACAACAGAAGGCGCCGCACCTTGCCCGGATCGATCGCTGGGTCGTCGGGGATGATTCGCTGAAAGGAGCCTTCGGCGAGCTCGTCGAGCGTGCTGATCGCGCGGCGATGACGGAGCAGGCTCTTCGGGCTCATGACGATGAGCGGCTTTCGCCACGGGCGCAGCACCTGCCGCCGCAAGCAGTGGAACAACTGGGCAGGCGTCGTCAGGTTCACTACCTGCATGTTGTCCTCAGCGCACAGCATCAGGAAACGTTCGAGCCGGGCGCTCGAATGCTCCGGCCCCTGGCCTTCCATTCCGTGGGGGAGCAGCATCGTGAGACCGCTCAAACGATGCCACTTGTCCTCCGATGACGAGATGAACTGGTCGACGATCACCTGCGCGACGTTCACGAAGTCGCCAAACTGGGCTTCCCAGCAAACCAGAGCGTCCGGCGAGTCGAGCGAATAGCCCCACTCGAAGCCGACGACGCCCACCTCCGAAAGAGGGCTGTCGTAGATTTCGAGTTGCGCTTGGTTCGGACTGAGGTGACCGAGACGTGTGTATCGACGGCCGGTGTCCTTGTCGAAAATCACCGCATGCCGGTGGCTGAAGGTTCCACGGCGGACGTCCTGCCCCGTGAGCCTGCAGCGAATTCCTTCGAGCAGAAGACTCGCAAACGCCAGATTTTCGCCCGTACCCCAGTCGACCCCTTTGCCCGTCTCCATGACCTTGCGCTGTTTGTCGAGCACGAAACGCTCGATTCGGGGATGGGGAGTGAACCAGTCCGGGTAACTCGTCAGCGCTTCGAGCGACTCGAGGAGCGTCTCGCGTGGGAAGCGGGTGTCAGCATCGGGAACGTCGAGATCGCGCCCTCCGCGGTACTCCGTCCACAGCCCCTGCATCGAAGCGGGGATGAGATTGTAGTTTCCATTCTTCCGGGTATCCTCGAGCGCCTTTTCGAGCTCCTCCTGCCGCCGTGCCTTGATCTCTTCGGCTTGCTCCAAAGTGACCTTGCCCGCCTCGATCAGTCGCTCGACGTAGACCTCCCGGACCGTCTTCTTCCGATCGATGGCTGCATACATCCGCGGCTGCGTGAACCGGGGCTCGTCCCCTTCGTTGTGGCCGTACTTCCGGTAGCAGAAGAGATCCAGCACCACGTCACCGTGAAACCGCTGCCGGTAGTCGGTCGCCAGCGTCACGGCCTGCGCGACGGCTTCCGGGTCCTCGCCGTTCACGTGGAACACCGGACAACGCAACATCCGCGTGATGTCGGTACAGTAAGCGGTGGAACGAGCGTCCTCGGGGTCCGTGGTGAACCCGACCTGATTGTTGATGACGACGTGAATCGTGCCGCCCGTTTCGTATGCGCGTAGGCGGCTGAGATTCAACGTCTCCGCGACGACACCTTGTCCCACGAAAGCCGCGTCGCCGTGAATCAGCAGCGGCAGGACCGACACGCGTTCCGTATCGTCCTTCCGGTCTTGCTTTGCGCGCACCCGCCCTTCCACCACGGGGTTGACGAACTCCAGATGACTCGGATTGAACGCGAGAGTCATGTGGACGTTCTTCCCGCTGGCGGTCTTGCGATCGAGTGAGTATCCGAGGTGGTATTTCACGTCGCCGCGTCCGACGTACTTCTCGGGATCGTCGTCCTCGAAACCGGCGAATATCTGCCGGACGTTCATCTCCATGATGTTGACCATCACGTTGAGCCGGCCTCGGTGCGCCATGCCGATCACGATCTCCTCGACACCAAGCTCTGCCGCACGCTCGGTCATGATGTCGAGCATGGGGATGACGCTTTCCCCGCCTTCCAGTGAGAAACGCTTGGCTCCGGTGTACTTGGTGTGGAGGAACTGCTCGAAGATCTCTGCATCCGACAGCTTGGTGAGGATGCGAACCTGTTGCTCCTGGCTCAGATCGATGTGGTTTCCGGTGAGCTCCATCCGGTCGCGAAGCCAATCGCGGGCTTCCCGATCTTCCAAAGACGTATACTCGACGCCAATCGTTCGAGCATAGGTGTCTTTGAGACGGGCGATGATCGAGCCGAGCGACTCGGTGGGCGGACCAGCCAAATCGCCGGTCGAGAAGATGGTGTCCGGGTCGACGTGTCCGAGCCCGTAACGCTTGAGCACGAACTCGTCTTCCGGTGGCTTGCGGCTCAAACCGAGCGGATCGAGGTCGGCAAAGAGATGCCCCCGCACGCGGTATGCGTTGATCAGCGCCGAGAGTCGCGCCTGCAGCTCGCTAGCGAGCAGGGCCTCCGAGGAAGGAGGAAACGACGTGCGTCCTTCCTCGAGCGCTCCCTCCGTGAGCATCGGCGTCAGTGCGGTTTCCGCGGTGGGGGGCAGGAACACCGAATCGCGGGGCGCCCCATTCCCATCCGAAGGCATCGCAGCCGGGCTCAACATGCCTGAAGAGGTCACCGGCGCGATGATCGTCCCCGCGCTCGAGATCTGAGGCCATTCGGCAGGCGTCAAAGCTTCGAAGTACTTGCGCCACGCCTCGTCGACCGCGAGGGGGTTGTCGACCCACTTGAGAAACTGCTCCTCGACCAGTCCTTGGTTTACGCCGAAATCTACGGTCATGTCCGAGTTATGGCTCCAATAACCCCGGTCGCCAGCACAGCCTAACCCGTTCAGCGACGGGGTGCTAGCTAGTGGGCTGGTTGAAGGCGAAGAGCTGCCTCATGATCGCCACCATGTCTAGGGTCTTCGTCATTCTATCAGGATTGCTCGGCTTCACCGCCGTCGCGTTGGGTGCATTCGGAGCGCACGGGCTGCGTTCCTGGCTTGCGGACCAGGCCGACGGAGCCAAGCGTCTGGAGTGGTGGAACACCGCTGCCCACTATCATTTGAGTCACGCGTTGGCGTTGGCCTTGGCGGCCTGGCTCGTCCATCGCGGAGCAGGAACGTCTGCCGTCGTCGCGGGCTGGTCTTTCGTCGGCGGCGTCGCGCTGTTCAGCGGGAGCCTCTACACCATGACCATCACCGGCCTGACTAGGCTCGGCGCGATCACGCCGTTCGGCGGCGTGCTCTTCTTGGTGGGCTGGGGGGCAATCGTGGTCGCGGGCGCCCGACTGAGCGGGAGTGGCGGCTAGCGCTGCTGCTGTTGCTGCGCTCTGATCTGGTCCTGCAGCTGCTTCATGACCTCGGGTGGCAGCTGCGGCGGAGGCTGTCGTCCTTGCGCCGAGTCCGGCGGCGACGCGGGCGCTTCCTTTTCTTCGCTGGGCTCGAGTGCCTTTGCGTCGGGACGGAGACGATCCGCCATGTACTTGGAGACGACGTAGATGATCGGATCGTCCCGTCGACGAAGATAGTGCTCCGATCCGTCGTCCGTGGCGTCGCCCAGCTCGAGCACGATTGGTTCCGGCTGATCCTTGACATGGATGGTGATCTCGGCCGTGGGCTCTGTGAGCCCTGCTCTGGCTGCGGAGACGTCCTCGGGTGCGAAATCCGATGCCGTCAACCGGGCCAGCATGGATGCGAGGCTGTCGACCTTCTGCGAATCGAGCTCTTTCAGCTCCTTGGGCGAGTCCATGGCTTTCCACCCGTCCTGCGCACGCTCGAGCGCGAACGTTCCATTCTTGCTCCGAAGGCCGATCGACTGGACGTCGGCCGAATCGACGTTCACGACCTTGCGGTTTCGCCATGCTTTGAGCTCACGATCGAACGCGTAGCGAAGCGAGCCGCTCGCCCCGAACACTTCTTCGCGTTCCCCGACCCGGAGCATGGTCAAACCGTTTGCGTATTTCCCTATTTTTAGATCGGCGAGCGTTTCGTCGCCTGACTTCGCCACGACGTGGACGGCGTTCGCATCGTCGATCTGCAAGCGTGCGTAATTCTGCGGTTGGCTCGCCACCACACGGGGAATCCTGAGGTCTGCGAGTCGATTCAAAGCAGACTCCACGTTGCTTTGGTCCGCGGGTGCCTCCAGCGGGGACGTGACCCGCCATTGGCCGTCGACCTTCGAGAGCACGACACGCTGGTCGTTGGACCTCGTGATCTCGAGCGTGGTGATGGAGTCTTGGTCGAGCTCTACGGACGGGATGTTCTCGCCCACGTCAGGTTGCCGATCCTGGCGATTCACCGACCAGATGGTCAGCGCTAGAAGCACGAAGAAAGCTACCGCTCCGATCGCGACACGGTTCTTTCGCCATTCCATCTCTTCGTCCTCTTGATTAGAGTTTCAGCGTCTGCTTCTTTTTGGTTCGCTGCCGCCACCGAAACAGACCAAACAGCGCGACCAGAAGCGGAATTCCGAGTGTGTTGAGCCAGCGGTAGGCCGATTTCTTCGCGTTCCACGATTCGATGGCCGCCTTGCGCTCGGCCAGCGCCGACTCGACGCCTTGCTCGTCGCCTTGCTCGGCGGCAGCGAGAGCCGTGTCTTCGGCCGCGAGCACCGAATCCGGAATGTCGAGAGCCGGCTCCTCGATGGTCTTCGCGCGAATCGCAATCAAATCGGAATCCGCCGCGAGCCAATCGATGGCGTTGAGGGCCAACGCCAACGCCGCGTTCATCTGCACCTCGCCTTGAGGCGATCGTGGCGGCAGGAACGTATCCTCTAGGAAAGTGCTGGTACCTACGACCAAGACGCGTACGTCACGTTCGGCGACGGGCGGAGCCTGGATGGCATCTGCTGCGTCTTCGTTGATGGGCGCAGCGTAGGCCGAGGGCAACTTCCCTTCGATGGCCACGATGAGATCGAAGGGGCCGGCATCGGAGCTCATTTCCCACTCGCTGGGATTCCGAGGCTCCAAGGAGATGGTGGGCCCCGACATGGTCCAAGAATCCTCGGACGAACGCGCTAGCACGGTCATCGAGGTTGCCTCCGGAGCGTCAGCCAGCTCGAGTGGTGCAACGAACGGTAACATCGGTGATGCCAAGCGGAACATGACCGGATGCTCGAGCTGCTCCGGGTCGAGCTGAAGGACGGGAATCGGGGGGTAAGGAACGAGCACCTGCAGTCCCAGCGGGCCCCGCATCGGCGCGCGGCTGCACTGGGCGTCGGCGACGATCTTCGAGCTCATCCGGACTCCCCAAGAGCCGAGAATACCATCGAGACGCGAGCTCACGGGCCGCGCGGACGGGCCCAGATTGCCTGCGAGGTCGATCGCGAGCGCTCCACCGAACACGCCGAGAGAGCCGCCACGCATCACGTACTGGTCGATGCGACGCAGCTCTTCGTCGCTGAAAGCCTCGGTCGGCCCGACTACGAGCAGCGCGGCCAACGCCGGATCGATTTCCTGGGATGCGTCGACTTCCCGGACGTCATACAGCTTGAGCACCGATGCCAGGCTGGTCAGCCCTTGCTCGAGTGACGGGCTCCCATGGCCACTGACCACGCCGATCGGCTTGCGCTCACCGATGAGCTCTTTGATCGCCGTCGTGATCGTGTACTCGAGACCCGTGGTGTCCTGGATGACGGGAATCGTCTTCTTCTCGTCGAGATATCGCAGCACCATTCCGCGATAGCCCTCGACTACCGCAACCTGATCTTCCTCGATTTTCTGATGAGCGACCGGCTGCACGCCATCGGCGCGCGCGGCCTGTTGCGATGCCGGGTCATCCGGGTTGACGAAGCGGACGTCGATCTTGCCCTCGGAGGCGGCGGCGTATTCCGATAGAAGGTCGCGCACCTGCCGTTCGGTCGCGTTGAAGGGCGGCGGAAGATTCTCCGTGAAGTACGCGGTGATCTCGAGACGATCATCGAGGCTCGCCGCCAGTCGTTCCGACCCTTCGGCCAGAGAAAAGAGCCGATTTTGCGTCAGATCGATGCGCGGCGTGCGGAAATAGGCGGCGAGCACGTTGAGCAGAACGAGGATGCCGCCCACGAAAAGTAGGAATACGAGGGATTCGCTAGCGGCGCGCTTTTGGATTTTCGATGACATCGATTAGCTCCAACGTCGCGATTCGAGCGCCCGGAAAGCAACGGCCAAGGCGAAGAGGGTGACGGAGAAGAAGAACAGCAAATCACGCAAATCGACCACGCCGCGTGCCATGCTCTGGAAATGGTAGTCGAACGACATCCATTCGAGCGTCGACGCCGCACCGGACGGAAGAAGCGCCAACAGCTTGTCGAGCACCCAGAAGAAGACGCTCAAGGTCAATGCGACGAACAACGCGATCAGCTGATTGGACGTCCAACTGGATGCCATCAACCCGATCGCGAGAATCGCCGAGCCCTGTAGGAATAGACCGAGGTACCCGCTCCACACGGGGCCCCAATCGAGGTCGCCGAGGGTGGAGACGCTGAGCGGGTAGGGCACCGTCAACAGAAGCAACACCGCATACAGTCCGAGAACGCCGAAGAACTTGCCCACGATCACCTGCGCTTCGGTGACTGGCATGGTGATCAACAGCTCGATCGTGCCGGTTCGCTTTTCCTCTGCCAGCAGTCCCATCGTGAGCGCTGGCAGCGCGAACACCAGAATGAGACTGAGCCAACGGAACATCTCGCGCGCGCTTGCGCGACCGAACAGGAAGAACGTCTTCCAGAAGAAGAACCCCAGCGTCAACATGACGATGCAGATGACGATGTACGCGACGGGCCCGTTGAAGTAGCTGCGAAATTGCCTTCCGCCGATGGTGAGGATGTTTCTCATGGTTACGCCCCCGCCTTCGTGGTGAGCTGTCGAAACACGTCCTCGAGGTTCTCACCACGTTGCTCGAGGCCTAGAAGAACGAGGTCGGCCGAAACTGCCGCCCGAAAGATGTCGGCGCGGAGGTCGTCGTTTCCTTTCGGCACCACTTCGACCATCAGCTCGCCAACGGAAGCTCCGGGGATTTCCGTGACCGTCTGTGTGCCGCCCACGGCGGAAAACACGGCCCGCACGTCGGCCGCGGCATGGTCGTTCTTTCGAAGGGTGACGACGAAACGGGGCTTGCCAGCCCGGGCTGCGAGGTCATCGGGGGTGTCGTCTGCGACCAGGCGTCCTTCGGAAATGATCAGGACCCGACCGCAGGTCACCTGGACCTCGGCCAGGTTGTGTGTCGACAGGATGATCGTCCGTTCGCGACCGATCTCGCGGATGAGCTCTCGAATCTCGGCCGCCTGATTCGGATCGAGCCCGCTCATCGGCTCGTCCAGGATCAAGACGGGCGGCTCGTGTATCAGCGCTTGCGCGAGGCCCACGCGTTGGCGGAAGCCCTTGGACAACTCTCCGATGCTCTTGCCGATCACGTCACCGAGGGATGTCTCTTCGACGACCTTGCGAATTCGCGTGTCGAGCTCGGAGCCCCTGAGGCCACGCATCTTGCCGGCGAACTGGAGGTACTCGAACACCAGCATTTCTGTGTAAAGCGGTGTGCTCTCGGGCAGATACCCGATCGCCCGGCGCACCGCGATGGGGTCTTCGAAGATGTCCGCCCCCGCTACCCGCGCCGTCCCTCCGGAAGGTGCGATGAAGCAAGTCAGAATCTTCATCGTGGTGGTCTTGCCGGCGCCATTCGGTCCCAAGAAGCCGACGACCTCCCCCCGATTGACCCGAAACGTGGCGTTCTGTAGGGCGGTGACCGTTCCGTAGTGCTTGGTCAAGTCCCGCGCCTCGATCATCACATCGCTCATATGCTCCCTCGCGTGTGATCCATTTGGCGTGATGCAGGGCTGGCGGAGGTTAGCCCCGGCTTTAGGCCTGTCAAGACAGTCCCGGCCGCGTAAACGGCGATGCCTGCTGCGTTATTCCATCAGATCCCCAATAGAGCCCGACCCCCGGGAATCACCTGGCGTTTCGGCTGTTTTAGCTCATGAGCTCCCGTGTCACCATCGTGCGCATGAAGCCCTCAGAGGCATTTCCGATGTCTGCCCGCGTCACGTGGCGGCGCGTTCGCGCGGCGGCCGGACGTCTCGCGGGTCTCTGGCCGCTGACGCCCCTCGGCATGGCGCTTCTCGTGGTCGCATCCGTCGCCTTGTTCATCTACGGCTTCGACAAGCTCGACCTGGTGCTCTTGGTTCTGGGATACGGAGCGATCGGTCTACTGGTGCTCTCGACTCTGGTGGTTCTCGGGAGCGCGCTCGGGCTTCGGCTCTGGCTGAGGCGCGCTCCCATTCGCTGGTCGACGCGCACCTTCGAGACCGGCGTGCCGCTGCCTACGGGGTTTTCGTTGCCTTCGCTCTGGTGGCTCCCGATGGCGCAGGTCCATTGGACGTGGGTGTTTCCCCCTGCGGCCGTGCCCGAACGCAGCTCCGAGCGAGGGCGACTTCGAGAACGAGCTCGATTCGCGCAGCGAGGCATATTCGAGTCCGTGAGGCGTCGCATCGTCGTTCAGGACGCGTTTGGCCTGTCACGGATCGCGTTCGAGCATGACCAGCAAGGTCCCCTCGAGGTGCTGCCTCATCTCGGAGGGATGAGGCGATTGCCGGTGCTCACCTCTCTGACTGGGGGCGACGAATATCCGCATCCCATGGGTCTCGAAGATGGCGATCGCGTGGAGCTCCGGAGGTACGTCCCAGGGGATTCGGCGCGCTTCATCCATTGGAAGGTCTTCGGCCGTACTCGCAAGCTGATGGTCCGCATGCCCGAACGATCGTTGAGCCGCGCCCGCAAGACCTTGGCGTACTTGATCGCCGGTCCGCAGGATGAAGCCTCGGCGGCAGCAGCGCGGGCCGCGATCGAAGAGGACGCGCTCGGCATCGACTGGAAGTTCGGGGCGGACGGAGCCCCGAGCGCTACTTCCGACCGTTCGGACGCGATCCACAAAATCATGATCTCGTCGGGCTTCGTGGGGTCGAGCGGACGTGGGCTCGGACGTTTTCTCGCGGAGGTCGATCCGCAGGGACCGGCAGCGCTGGTGGTGTTTGCGCCGCCGACCACGGGGCCGTGGCTCGACGAGCTGCGCTCGGTCACGATGCGGCGGTACGGTCGAGTGCGGGTCGTCATCGGCGTCGATGCCGTTCACGATTCCCAACGGCAACCGCGATGGAGGCGTTGGTTGCTGAGACCTGCGCAGGCGCCAGGCGTGGCGCGTGAGGATCTAGAGCGCGTGGGTCGTGCTTTGGGCAAGCTGCGTTGTGAGGTGGTGATCATCGACCGAGTGAGCGGACGGGTTCTCGGCGATGCCCTGCACGTGACCTCGGCGGAACGGAGGGCGGCATGAGCGGACGTCCTCAATCGGCCCCTTTCGGTCTCGCCGGAGCGCTTGCGGAGCTCGGGCGCTCCATGATCCACGGATTGGCGTGGAGCGTGCTCGTGGCCACCACGGCGCCTTCAGGCTCCGCGCTCGCTGCGTTCCTAGGAGGCGTCGTCGGCTGTCTGGCCGGAGCGAGGCTCGGACGATCCCGCCTGCGCACCTCCGTGCTCTTGGCTGGCACCGTCTCGTCGATTCTGGTCGTGGCTTGGCTTCACTCCCTCGGGACACGGGGCTCCCTTTTGGCCGCCACCCTCGGTCCGGCTGGGGCGCTCACCTTGGCGAGCACTCTCACCGCGCTGGCCGTCGCGGCGGTGACCAGCGCTGCGATGCGTGCGCTGTCGACACGACGCGCGATCTTCGCAGTTTTCGAGCTGCTCCTGGTCGCCGCCGCGTTTGCGAGATTGTTGATTCCGCATCGGCACGGGGCGATCAATCGACCGTTCTACCTCGCAGATTGGGTCATCGCGCTCGGTTGGGACCCAACCTGGCTCTTTCTTTTCATGGGCGGCACCGCGACGGTGTTGGGCCTCATTCTGCTTCTCCGCGAGCAGCGGTTCGGGCGGGCGGTCCTCAACCTCGGGGTCATCGGCCTGCTCTTGGGGCTCATCGTGGTGGCGACCCCGATGATTGGCATGCCGCCTCCTCCGGAAGGAGGCAGCGGTCTCGGTCTTCGTCCGAGTGAGTCCGAAGACACGGATGCCGAGGGAAAACGAGGCGACAGTCGCGGCGCCGCAAATAGCGAGCTCGAGTTTCGGAACAAGTACGAGACTGGCGGGGAGCGGGTTCCGGTTGCCGTCGTCCTCTTCCACGACGACTACTCGCCTCCGAGTGGCGTCTACTACTTTCGGCAGGGGGCCTTCAGTCAGTACAACGGCCGAAAGCTCGTCGTATCGGGCCGCAGTGACATCGACCAGGATCTGATCCCGTACTTTCCCACTCGCCCCATACAGATTCGCGAAGCACCCGCGATGAACGAGAACCGCGGTCCGCTCGAAACCACCGTGGCCCTCATGGCGGATCACACCCAGCCTTTCGCGCTCGAGGCGCCCGTCGAGGTGGAGCCGCTTCAAAACCCATCGCCAAACCGGTTCCGGCGCGTCTACAAGGCGATTTCCGGAGTCCTGACCGCTGACTATCCGGCGGTCCTCGATGGCAGTCTCGGCTCGCCGAGCTGGTCCGAGGAGCTGTGGGCGCACTACACCGAGGCGCCGCCCGATCCGCGCTACGCCGAGCTTGCGAAGAGCATCGTCTCCTCGCTGCCCGACGAGCTTCGAGACAATCCCGTCGCTCAGGCTTTCGCCGTCACGGCGTGGCTCGGTCAGGAAGGCATCTACAGCCTCAAAAACGAGCACAGCGGCGCGGCCGATCCAACGGCAAGCTTCCTGTTCGGCGACCTCACGGGGTACTGCGTTCACTTCTCCCACGCTGCGACCTACTTGATGCGAAGCCTCGACATTCCGGCGCGAGTCGCTACCGGCTATGCGATTAGCGAGTCTGCGCGCCAGGGCGGGTCGTCGCTTCTCCTGTCGGGCGGAGCCTCGCACGCCTGGCCCGAGGTCTTCGTCGATGGCTTTGGATGGGTCGTCATGGACGTGTACCCGGAGCGGGCGCTCGATCCTCCCGAGCAGCCGATGGATGCCGACCTGCAGCGTCTCCTCGGGGAGCTTGCCCGAGGAGCTTCTCCGATCCCCTTGTCGGCGACCAACATTCCCCGCATCAAGGAGATGGCGAGACGCGTGACCTTGACCGCGGGCGCTTGGCTGCTGGTTCTGTTGGTGAGCATCGTGGCCGCGCTCTACGTGGTGAAGCTCTGGCGCCGGATGGCGCCATCTTTCGCCGCGGCCGGGTCTCTTCCCCGCCTCGTGTATCGGGCCGAGCTCGACCGCATCGCGGAAGTCGCAATCCGGCGGCGCGAGGGCGAGTCCCGCGAATCCTTTGCGATTCGGATTCGCGATCAGCTTCCTTCGTTTCAACGGCTGACCACTGCCCACATCGCGGCGGCATTCGGCGGTCATGAGCCAGCCCCGGCCCAGTTGCGGGAGGATGCAGCGTCCGTGCGCCGCGACGTGCGCGCCCGCTTTCCCATTTGGAAGCGATTTTTGGGCCTGATCACGCCTTGGTCTTGGTTGCGGTCAAAATGATGCCATTCTTACGAACCGGAGCAGCAATGCAGCAAGCGATCCAGTCATCCATCGAAGACACCTTGGCCGCCTCGCGAGAAGTCGCGGAGCGGCTCGGCGCACGCCTCAAGGCAGCCGTTCGGGGTAGGGACGACGTGGTCGAGCTCGTCCTGATCGCGTTGCTCGCCGATGGACACGTGCTTCTCGAGGACTATCCGGGGTCGGGCAAGACCACGCTTGCGCGCGCACTGGGCAATGCTCTGGCGGAAGGCGAGAGCGTGTCGGGCGTGTCGGCGTTCCGCCGGATCCAGTTCACGCCGGACCTGCTCCCGAGCGACATCACGGGAACCAACATCTTCGACGTCGAGACCAGCCGATTTGCCTTTCGACGCGGTCCCGTCTTCGCACACATCGTCTTGGCCGACGAGATCAACCGAACCTCTCCGAAGGTGCAGGCCGCCATGCTCGAGGCCATGGCGGAGAAGCAAGTGACGGTGGACGATCGGTCCCATCCCCTGGACGATCTCTTCTTCGTCATTGCGACGCAGAACCCTTTGGACCTCGCCGGCACCTATCCGCTGCCCACGCCGCAGCTCGATCGATTCTTGTTCAAGATCGAGATGAAGCACATCGAACGGGCCGCCGAGCTCGAGGTGCTCGATCAGTATCCGCGGGCGAGCCTCGACGTGGCTCGTGATTATCCTGGCGTCACTAGAGACGAGATCCTGGCGGCCCGTCGGCAGACCCGAGGCGCGGTCCACGTAGCCCCGGTCGTGAAGGAAGCATTGGTCGACCTCGCCCGTCTCCTGCGAAGTGACTCTCGCGTTTTGCAGGGCGCCTCGACGCGCGCCCTGGTGCTCATGCTGCCCGCCCTTCAGGCGAGGGCGCTCATCCACGGCCGTGATTTCGTCGCGCCGGAGGACGTAGAGGCGTTGGCTCCATACGTGTTCAAGCATCGGCTCGAATGCGCGCCTGGCGTCGAAGACGTCGACGCGCTGATCGCCGAGGCCACGGCCGTGGAGATCGAAAAGCTCGCGCGGACGAGCTTGCGACGTAGTTGACGATGGTCACCCGATTCACAGCTCTGCTGCTGGTCGTTCTCGCGACCGGTTCGGTCTGCCCGTCCGTTGCGTGTGCAGACGAGATGATCGATCCCATCCTACTCGAAGGGGAAGATGCCGCGATCGAGGAGCTTGCGCTCTGGGACCTCATCGAGAGGGAGCGGTACGTCAAGGCGCGAGAAGAAGCCGAGAAGTACCTCGAAGAGCACCCGAGCTCGTATGTGGCGCATCTGGTGCTGGGGGTCGCCCAGCATTACGGCGAGGCGAACTTCCCCAAGGCGCTCTTTCACGAGACCCGTGCCCTCGAGCTCTTCGAGGCGCGCGAAGGAGTGCGTCCCACACAGAGCCAGCCGTGGCGTTGGCACGCGCGCATCTTGATCTCCCTCACACGCGCGCACGGTGATCTCGAGCACTACGACGAACAACTCGCATTCATGTACCGGTACAACGAGCTTTATACGCCTCAGTTGAAGGCCGAGCTCGCATGGCCGCTCATGAAGAAGCGCCACTTCGAAGAAGCCCGGCGGGCAGCCGAAGAAGGCCTGGCCACGGGCGACCCCTACCAAATCGAGAGAGCCAAGAACGCGCTTTGCGCAATCGAGTTCGAAGCGGGGGACGACGAAAAGAGCTACGAGGTCTGCGCCGAAGCCGTCGAATACGGGCGTTCCCACTTCGGTAGCGCGACCGCCGTCGATCTCGGGAACTATGCCGAAGCCGCTCGCTCCGTGTTTCGCTTCGACGAAGCCGAGCGCTTGCTGGTAGAGGCCTCGAAGAGCGGACTTTCGTGGTACGGCAACCCATGGCTCGAGCTCGCCGACCTCTACATGCGTGCGGGTCGGTTCGCCGAGGCTCTGTCGGCGCTTCGCGAGGTGCCACGTCACCGGGCCGCTAGGCCTGCGCACGTTCGTGATTCGGACCGGAACGAGGCCCGCCGCTCGTTGGCCGCGTTCTTGCTGCTGATGGGCCGGCCGGACGAGGCGCTTCGCATCACCGGAAAGGCTTCGGTCTTGCCTGACCGGCGCGCGCACAACAGTCGCGACCCGCTTCAGGACCGGAGCATCGTGGCTCTTCTGGATAGGCAAGCCCGGCTCACATTGGCCGAGATGACCGTGGAGCGCGCGGTCACCGAGCCTTTTTACGGTCGCTGGTGGGCGCAGGCGAAGGCGCTTTGGTTGCGCTTCGAGGCATGGCTGAGCGGAAGACAGGCCGCACGCTTCCTGAACGACGAGAACCGACTGATGGGCACCTTCGCGATTGGTACCGCCCGCAGCGCGGTGATGCCGCCTTGGCTACTGGGAGAGCTCATCGGGGCGCTCGGGCCAGGCGTCGTGCGGGCCGCCGTCGTAGAGGTGGCCAGCGAGGACACGCGCGAAGGAGCCGCACCCTATTACGACGCCGTACTCGCCGAAGTCGGGCTTGCGCAGCGCGAATACGACGAAGCAATCGAGCACGCCCGTCGAGCGCTCGAAGGGATACAGCCGGGAGATGCGCTTCTCGCGGAGCGCGTACGCGCAGTATTGGCCAGGTCGCTTTCGGATCCTCGCGAAGCCACTGCGTTGTACGAGGAAGTGCTCGCGACCGACCCGGGGCTCTTTCGTCGCTTGGGCTGGGCGCTGCCTGCCGAGGTACGGGGGAGTGGCACCGAGATCGATCGGGCGCTCGCCAAGGCCGTCATGCGGTCGCCTCGCTTCACCCGCTCGAGCGATGGGCTCGAGATTCGAGTCGACGGAGGTCGAATCTGTCTTCATGGGCGCACCGGCGTTTCCTGGGGCTGTAGCGAGGCGGATTTCGAGGAAGACGAAACCGGTCGCAGCCATATGCAGCGTATCGTCGATTCGTTCCACGAAGAGATCTTCTCGCCACGCGTCGATTTGAGCCGAATCGACATCAATTCGCTGGATGGCTCCAATCGCGTCACCAGGAACCCGCTCGACATGTTGCTTGCCCCGTGACGGAGCCTCTTCCGCCTGGTCTGGACGTTCGGACTGTGTCTTACTGCTGCCCGTGAATACCAGGGTTCGACTCGGGCTACTGGCTGTTTTCCTGATCGGCGTCTACCTGATCGGCCATCTAACTGGATTCACGGATCGCCTCACGGTCGACGGCATTCGCGAGTCGATGCGAGAGGCCGGAATCGGCGGGTTCCTCGTATTCGTTCTGACTTTCTGCATAGGGCAACTGCTTTACATTCCGGGCTTCGTGTTCGTGATGGTGTCGGGCCTGGCCTACGGTCCGGTTTGGGGCTCCGTAGCTTCGATGATCGCGGCGACGATCTCGGTTGCGGTTTCTTTCGTCATCGTGCGCACCATTGGCGGTCAGCCGCTCAAGCACATCAGCATCAAGAAACCGTTTCTGCAAAGGCCGCTCGACCGGCTGGAGCAGCGACCGATTCGATCGATGATCGTGATCCGTCTCTTTCTCTGGGCCATCCCGCCGGTGAACTACACCTTGGCCATGTCGGGAGTGACCTTCCGTGATTACATGATCGCAGCCGTCATCGGAATGACACCACCATTCGTGGCGCTCTCGGTCGCGGCGGGCCTCGGGTTCAATCTGCTCTGAACGGATGACGCAGACGAACGCGCATCACTTTCGCCGCGTGAGTGGGATGTTGGGGTCGGGCACCGTTTCGTCCGCTCCTGCCCGCGCCAATGCTTCTCCTGCGGCAAACGGCTTGGTCGCAGGCTCGCTCGCGTGCGCACGGGTAAGCTGCTCGCGTGCCCAATGAACGCTTTGCGCCATCACGTGCGCATCGGTCAACTCTTCAGTCGTCCTCAGTAGCGCGGCCATGTCGCGCGCCATGTCGCGGCTCGAGCCGTAGCGCTCCGAAGGGTCGCGTCGAAGAGCTTTGCGGATGATCTCCCGAAAACGCTCTGGCAGGTCGTCGCGAAACCCCGAGAGGTCGGGAATTTCCATGTTGCGGATGGTGCCGACCAACTTCAGCGGGTCCTTGCCTTTGAAGAGCTTCTCGCCAGCCAACACCTCCCACAAGACCACACCCACGCTGAACACGTCGGTTCGTGCGCTCGGTTCCGCTTCGTAAGTCAGCTCGGGAGCCAAATACGAAAGCTTCCCTTTGACGAAACCCGGCTTCGTGATCGAGCTGCGGTCCATCGCTTTGGCCAGGCCGAAGTCGGTGAGCTTCACGACGCCACATGTGCTCACCATCACGTTCTGCGGTGTCACGTCACGATGAAAAATCGGCGCAGACAGGCCGCCCGCGTCCACGTGCTCGTGCGCTGCATGAAGCGCATTGAGGACTTCGATTCCGATCGCCGCAGCGAGATTCCACGGCGTGTGGTTCCCGTGAGCGTGGTATCCCTCGCGCCACTCCGCGAGCGTCAGCCCATCGACCCACTCGAGAACGAGGTAGTACTCCCCGGTACGGTCCCGGTCGAAGTCGTGGATCTGCGCGATGTTCGGGTGATCGAGCTCCGACACCACTCGTGCTTCCTCAACGAACATCTTGAGGAACTCGGGATTCTGACTCAGCGGCGCGAGGACTCGTTTGATGGCGACCGGACGTGTGAAGCCCGCGGCTCCATGGGTGAGGCCACGGTACACCTTGGCCATGCCGCCTTCTCCAGCCAGCTCCAAGACCTCGTATTTGCCTCCGAGCAGCTCCACCATGTGGCTGACGCCTCAGCCTTCGTTTGCAGAAAGCACGGCGTCCAGCTCACCATTCTCGTACATCTCGCGCACGATGTCACAGCCCCCCACGAATTTCCCTCGAACGTAGAGCTGAGGGATGGTGGGCCAGTTGGCGAATTCCTTGATTCCCTGGCGGATGGCGGGATCCTCGAGCACGTTGACGTCTTGGAAATCCGAGCCCGAACGGCGTAAAACCTCGACCACCGTCGCGGAAAAGCCGCACTGGGGGAAATGCTTGGTGCCCTTCATGAAGAGCACGACATCGTTGCTCTCGATGATGTCTTGGATGCGTTGTCGCAGGCTGTCGTCCATCGTCTAACCCTCTTGCTTCGACCAACTCTCGGGCGAGTATGTCTTGAGCGCAAGTGCATGAACGGGCCCGGCCATCAGCTCGCCGAGCGCCGCATAGACCATCTGATGCTGCTCGATGCGGCTTTTGCCCGAAAAAGCCTTGGACACGATCACTGCCTCCCAGTGATCCTTGGTGCCGGTCAGGTCCCGCACTTCGAGGTGGGAAACGCTTCCGAGCGCCTGTCGAATGCGCTCTCGTAATTCGTCGGCTTCAACCATCGAGCAGCCTCACTCCAACTCGTGGGCTACGGCCGACGCGAGTCGTTGTCAATGGGCGCGCCCAGCGTCGCCGGGCCGTCCACGCCGAAAAGCCGCTTAACCGAGGGCCGGCCGAGGACGATGATGGTGAAAATCCCCAGTATGGTTCCGAACGGAAACATCAAGCATTCGCCCCAGCCGGTGAGGTAGCAAAAGGTCCACCAGTCGCGTCGGCGTATCATCACGCCGACCACCACCAGATGAATCGCAGCAAGCACCGACACCGCGACCCACGAAGCGATTCCCACGGTCAGCAGAGTGCTCAGCTCCTGCAGCATCGCATCCGGGGTTCCGGCCAGTGGGCCGGCTCCCGGTTGGGAGGGGAGGTTGCCCATCGCCATGGAGAGATCACCGCCGAATTCCTCGAGGAGCTTTGCGCCCGCGGCTCCATAGAACAGCACTGGGGCAGCCCCGAGCAGCGACACGCCGGCGAGGATGAAGTGGCCGATCGAAAGCGCGCTCAGGTGCTCGCGGTCTTCCGCGTTTGGCTGTTCGATCAAGCAGACCCCATTGCGGATCGTGCTATGCAGGCATCCCATGGGCAAGGTCGCATTCGTCTTTCCGGGGCAAGGCAGTCAGAAAGTAGGCATGGGCCGGGAGGCATACGAGGCTTCCGAGGCTGCCCGGGCCGTGTTCGACGAAGCAGACGAAGCGCTCGGAGAAGAGCTCTCCCGGCTCTGCTTCGAAGGGCCGGAAGAGGAGCTCAAGCTGACGGCGAACACGCAGCCTGCGATTTTGGCCACCTCGATTGCGCTTCTGCGCGCGCTCGACGCGCCCTTCGACGTCGTGGCTGGACACAGCCTCGGTGAATACTCTGCTCACGTGGCCGCCGGCACTCTGCAACTCGGCGACGCGCTCCGCTTGGTGCGCAAGCGAGGGCAGTACATGCAAGAGGCGGTGCCTTATGGACGGGGTGCGATGGCTGCTGTGCTCAAGGCGGACCGAACCTTGGTGGAGCGCATCTGTGCCGAGGTTCCAGGGCTGGTCGAAGCCGTCAACTACAACTCTCCTGAGCAAACCGTGATTGCCGGCGAAGCCGAAGCCGTGCGGGAAGCGGGCGCCAAGCTCAAAGAGGCGGGCGCACGCTCCAGCACGCTTCCGGTGAGTGCGCCATTTCACTCGTCACTGATGGAGCCGGCCGAAGCGCGACTGCGCGACGACATCGAGCGAGTCACGTTCTCCGATCCTCGCGTGCCCGTGTACGTCAATGTAGACGCCACTCCGGTCAGGGACGCGGCGGCGGCCAGGGACGCACTGATTCAACAGGTCAGCCGGCCCGTTCGCTGGGAGGACAGCGTGCGCCGAATGATCGACGACGGCGTTTCGCTCTTCGTGGAGGTGGGTCCTGGGAGGGTCCTCAGTGGTCTCCTCGTTCGGATCGACAAGCGAGCCGGCCGCGTGAACGTGCAGGGCCCGTCGGACTTCGGCCCGGCCCGGGAAGCCATCTCCGAAGCTAGGTCCGGCTAATTCATCGTAATTTCGGGCCCCCTGACTGAATCATGGTCGCTGCGTTTGACCTGTTTTTCAATTCTTGTAGAAAGGCGCCGCCCGCCAGTGTTCTACCGGGGCCGGGCATAATTTAGAGGTTCAGCGGATATGCAAAATCTGATTTACGCAGCCCCGATCGCGGGCGTGCTTGCTCTGGTCTTCGCCTGGATGAAGGCGAGTTGGGTTTCTCAGCAGGACGCGGGCGACTCGACCATGGTCGAAATCGCGGGCCAGATTCAAGAAGGCGCCCTGGCGTTCCTTCGAGCCGAGTATCGAGTGCTGACGATCTTCGTGTTGATCGTGGGCTCGATTCTCGGCATCGCGTACTACGGCGATCCCGCACGCGGTTGGCAGATCGCGGCGGCCTTCGTCATCGGCGCCGGATCTTCCGCTGCGGCCGGTTGGGCCGGTATGAAGGTCGCGACCAACGCAAACGTTCGGACCACCGCGGCAGCGCGCCTCGGGCTGTCGCCCGCGCTCGCCGTCGCATTTTCCGGCGGAACCGTCATGGGTATGACGGTGGTGGGTCTCGCGACCCTCGGTCTCAGCGCGCTCTACCTGATCTTCATCAACGT
>DATIUW010000136.1:0-33264 GCA_035466435.1 Polyangiales bacterium
GGGGCGACGGGGCGCCCGGGCGCGAGCACGCCCGTCGCGACCCGTTCTCCGGGGATACTCGACTGAACGCGAAATGTGGACGCGGAGTTTGGGCCCATCATCCCTACCCCGCCGCCCCCACGCTAGCGCCTAGAGCGGGCGACCGGGCTCGAACCGGCGACATTCAGCTTGGGAAGCTGACACTCTACCAACTGAGTTACGCCCGCAGAATGACCGCATAACTAACTCTGCCCGCCGGGACACGCAAGCCCCCTGCGAATGGAGACTTGTCGGTGACTTACGACCCACACCGCGACGAAGCGGCGCGCCCTGGGTTTTCGCGGTGTGAGTCGCAAGCGGTTGAAACTAGGTCGGTTCTAGGGGGGTAGCGTGTCCCCTGATAGACTGGCGGCGTTTTGGGTCGTCGGTGTCTTTGGCTTGGCTTTTTGGGTTTGCTGACGTGGTCGTCGGTGGCGCGCGGGCAAGAGATCGTCGCACCGAGAGTGAGGTCGCTTCCGGGCATCGAGGTACCACCGGACGTCGAAGTTCCCGAATCGGGCGCCGTCCGGGTGCGGGTGCGAATCGATCCCGATGGAACCGGCGTCGTAGAGAAGTGTGACGCGGGACGGGTCATCTGCGACCTCGTCATTCAAGCGATCGGCGAAGCGGAGTTCGAGCCTGCCACGCGGGACGGGACCCCAGTGCCCGCCGAGGTTCGGGTGGATCTCCGGGTCCGGCAGGCGAGCGAGGATGACACCGCCGGCGGCACCACGACGCTCGAGCCAACGCCGCCCGAAGTCGAAAAAGAGCTGGTGTTTTCCGAAACGGCGGAGGTCGATGCGCGCGCCCAGGCGCCCATCAGGTTGGAGCTCGACGGCATTCGGAACATTCCAGGAACCTTTGGCGAGCCGTTTCGCACGCTCGAGCTGATGCCGGGCACGGTTCCGGTCGCCAACGGACAACCGTATGTGTACGTCCGTGGCGCACCGCCCTCTGGCTCTCTCTATCTCTACGACGACATCCCCATCCCGCTGCTGTTTCACTCCGGGCTAGGTCCCGCCACCATTCACTCCGGGTTGATCGGCGGCATCGACTTGTACTCGGGAGCTGCGCCCGCCCGGTTTGGTCGCTTCACCGGAGGCGTGATGAGCGGCAATCCACGAAGAATTCCAAACGACCGCGTACATGGCGAGGCCGAAGTGCGCGCCATCGACGTGTCGGGCTTGGTCAACACCCCGATGCCCAAGGAAGGCTCGATGACTTTTGCCGGCCGTTACGGATTTCCCAATCTCGTGCTCGGCGCGATCGGAGTCGATGCGAGCTTCGACTATTGGGACTACCAGTACCGCACAGGCGTTGCGATGAGCCCTCGATCGCGCTTCGAGACGGTGGCTTTTGGAGGAAGCGATCGGTCGATCGTCGATGCTGCCTCTGAGGAGAGGCTCGCCCTCGACCTTCAGTTCCATCGCATCGAGGCGCGGTTCATCGGCAAGATCAAGCGATGGGATCTGACGGGGGCATTGCTCTACGGGTACGACTTTTCCAACGTCGAGGACGAGTCCGGCGCGGTCTCCAATTCACGGGCAAGCATCCATCGTTTCGGGCCGAGGTTCTGGGCCACCTACGGAAGGCAGAAGTTGCGTCTCCGACTGGGCGGCGATGTAGCCGGTCTATTCGGTGCTGCCGACTGTACCGAAGTCGATGTCAACAATCAGTTTGCCACCATTCCAAACCTAGCCACGCCATGCGACCGCGAGATCGCACAGGAGCCGCGCAGAGTGATCGGCGGCGCCTTCGTGAACCTGACGGCCGCGCCCGTCGTCTGGCTGGATCTTTCGGTCGGTTTGCGCGTGGACGCCTGGAAAACGGGCCGCAATCGGGATGCCAGCGTCAATCCGCGAGCGCGGGCGACCTTCCACATGGCGGACGCTGCCGACCTCTTCTTCGGTTGGGGTCTCGGTGCGAGGCCAGCGACCTTCGCGATTCCACTTCCAGGGCTCGGAGACATTCCGCTCGACCCCGGTCTTCAACATGCCAACCAGACCGAAGGCGGCCTGCGTTTCTTCCTGCCACACGAGATCACGCTCGAGACCCGCGGTTATTTGAATCTCTACCGAGACCTGCGGTTCGTGGACATCTTCACCGATGCCGAGGTCTCGGCCGACCCCGCCTCGAGCCAGCTGCGGGCTGGCGTCTTGGACGATGCGGCGGATGGCAAGAGCTACGGTCTGGAGGTCTTGCTCCAGCGTCCGTTTGCAGTCGGCGTGTCGACGCTGGTGAGCTACACGCTCGGGTTCAACGATCTCACCGCGGAGGCGACGCTCTTCGATGGGACCTCGCAGACGTTCGACTACACGCCCTCGTACGACGTTCGCCACGTCATGAACGGAGTCCTCGCGTGGCAGGCCAAGTTCGGCCTCATCCTCGCAGCCCGCCTTTTCGCGCGTTCGGGCCGTGCGGAGGGTTGGCTGTGGCTCGATCCCAATGGAGTCGTGCGGCAGTACGTGCAGCGCGTGCCCTGGTTCGTGCGGCTCGATGCGCAGGTTGCCTACGAGTGGGCCAAGCCGGGGCGTCGCATGCGGATCGCGCTCGAGTGGATCAACGTCACCCAGGCGCGCGATGCTCAGGAGGTCGACGTCGAAGACCCGACCGCGCCATTCTCGTGCCGGGTGCGCTGGGGAGATCCTCCCGAGCAGTGCCCGATTAGATTTACCAACGCGATTTGGTTCCCGAACCTCTCGTTTCGCGCGGTCTTCTGATGCGATGCGCTCAGCTTTCGGCCGCCGGCTGCTCGTCTTGCAATCTGGCGGTGGCCTCGCGCCCGATGCCGGACCAGTGGTTTGGATTGAGCGGACCAGCCGCGGGCCGAACGTCGACCAAGAACCCCGTGAGGTGCGCCATGCCCGAAACACGCTCGATTCGGCTCGGGCCGTCGGCGGCGAGCAGATTGACGTTCACGCCGGTCGTCTTGCGCGCAACGCCCATTTTGGTGTCTTGATGGC
This sequence comes from Polyangiales bacterium, assembly GCA_035466435.1. Classification (GTDB taxonomy): domain Bacteria; phylum Myxococcota_A; class Polyangia; order Polyangiales; family Houyiibacteriaceae; genus SG8-38. Next base: position 2,982 of record DATIUW010000136.1, read on the forward strand.
CCCAACCGTGGGGTAGGGCGACCGTCCCCGGCATGAGCTCGGATAGAATCTTCACGGGAACTCGTACGGTGGCCGTGTCGGTGGAGATGTCCGCCAAGGCACCCTCTTGCAATCCGATGCGGGCAGCGTCGTCCGGGTGCACGTACAGATGGTTCGTAGAGCGCTCGCCGGAGACGAACTCCTCGATGTTGTGGGTCCACGAGTTGTGGGTCGTGATCGCCCTCTTCGTGATCAGCTTGAGCCTGTCCTTGTTCGCCAGCTCGTCCGCGAAATCATCCTCGAGCTTGGCGGCCTGTTTTACGAGCACCGGCGGTGCCAAGTGCACCTTGCCGTCGTCGTGAATGACCCGCTCGCCGAGGAAGCTACCTGGCTCGTGCTGCGGTCGTAGACGGCCGTGCTCGTGCTCGAGTAACTTCTTGAAGCTTCCTTGCTTCGTCGCGCGAAGCAAGCCGGAGAGCAAGAGCTCCTGCGGGATCGACGGCTGCTTGTCGCCTCGGCCGATCGACTTGAGGGTCTTCGCGAGCTCCATGGCACGCTGCGCGACCGCAGAGCCCCAAAGGTTGACTCCACTTGCTTTGGCGAGATCGACGTAGATCGTGGCTTCGTCCCGTTGCTCGCCGCTTGGAGGCACGATGGCGCGTGTCGCTTGCAAGTATGGCTTGGACTGGAGCCCCAGCATCAGTGGGAAGATGAAAGGGAGATCGGGACGCTGGAACGGGGATGTACATGGAAGAACGTGTGTGGCGATCGACGCCGTCTCGCTCGGTTGGATGTCGAGGACGACGAGCAGCTCGAGTTGCTTGAACGCGTCTCGCAGGCGCTCGGAGTTCGCCATCGTGATCAACGGATTGCCGCCGGTCACGAAGAGCGCCTTGATCTGACGATCCCCCGGAGTCAGGATTTCGTCGGCCAGAATGCCGCCTGGGAGCGCGTCGTTGACGGACTTGAACTTGCCGATTCGGCTTTCGTTCTGGTGCAGCAACGTGCCGGTCTTCTTTCCGAAGGCTGCAAAGTCGATCACTCCGGTGCTGACGAGCGTGCCGCCCTGGCGATCGAGATTCCCGGAGATGGCGTTGATGCATTCCTGCAGCCAAAAAGCCAGCGAGCCGTTCGTCCCCATGTTCACGCCCGTGGAGCAGTAGAGGGCGGCTCCATTTGCATCGCGATAAGCCCGCACCATGGCCCGAAGGGTATCGGCTGGAATGCGCGTCACTTCGGCGGTGCGCTCGGGCGGCCAGGCCTCCGCGACGCGACACACCTCCTCGAAGCCCGTCATGTAACGGTCGATGCGCTGCCGATCGATCTTCATCGTTGCGAGGAGCTCGTGGAGAAAGGAGAGGTAGAAAAAGACGTCGGTGTTCGGGCGGATGAAGACGTGCTCGCCGGCGACCTTGGCGGTCTCGGTGCGGCGCGGATCGACGATGAAGATCTTGGCGCCCCGCGCTTCGACTTCTTTGAGGCGGCGGATGGGATTCGGAACCTGTAGGAAGCTCCACTTGGAGATCGCCGGGTTGGCGCCGACGACGATCAGACACTCGAGGTTATCGAGGTCGGGAAACGGTTGAGTGAAAGGAAACCCATACACCTGATGCGCGACGGCGAACTTGTTGGCGCAGTCCTGTGTGGCCGAGGAGAACATGCTCGCCGAGCCGATGCCCTGCATGAACCCCTGTGCGAACACCGGGTGCAGTACACCGAACCCAGCAGCCGTACCGACGTACATCGCGATGCTGTGCGGCCCGTGCTCGTCGATCAGCCGGCGTACCTTGCCGCCGATGCTGCCGAGCGCCTCGTCCCAGCTGACTCGCTGGAGCTCGCCGTCGATGCGCCGTAGCGGGTACATCAGCCGGTCGGGCGTGCCGTACATTTGGTGCTGCTTCAACCCTTTGAGGCAGCCATAGCCTCGAGTCGCGACATGCTCCTTGTCGGGTTTGATGTCGACGACTTGGTCGCCCTCGACCGTGACCTCGAGCCCGCAGAGAGCCTCGCAGATCCGGCAAAACGTCTGTACCGTCTCGGCCATACTTGCCGGAAGGTATAAGACCTAGTCCTGTTGGATCAATGCATCGAAGGCACGATTTACGTCATCCATCGATTCGAGCATCAGATCGTCGATGTCACCGGAGGGGCCGCCCAGGCGTTGCAAACGCTGACCAACCTCTCTGAAATGCGGCTCTCGCTGAAAAACGTACTCGTAATGAAGGCGTGCCTGGTCCATCAAGCCGCTCGCCTCGCAAGCCATTCCGAGCTCGTAGTGGAGTCCCACGGACTCCACCGGGGTCTTGTCGGGGCTCTCCAGACCCGATTGAAACGCTTCGATGGCGTCTCGTGGTTGACCCTCTTCCATGTAGATGAGGCCGATCATGGTCCAGCAGAGGCAGCGCCGCCTCGGGTCGGACATGGCGACTTGGAACTCGCGCCGCGCGTCGGAGAAGAGCCCCATCTCCTTGTAGGCGATACCCAAGTCGAAGTGAGTATCGCTGTCGTCCTCGCTGACCTGCTCCGCCACGCCTCGCTTGAACTGCTCGAAGACGGTCTCGACGTCGATCATCTCCGAGCCTTCGTCCATGGGCGTGATCTCGGCGACCTCGGCGAGCTCCTCGGCCAGCCTCTCGGCAAAATCGAAATCTTCGTCGCCCGGCGCTAGCTCTTGGTACTCGAGCTCCATCTCGGGAGGTTCGGAGGTCACCGGCGCCGGCAACGAAGACGCTGGTTGCAGTCGCGGTTGCGCCACGGCAGACACCCCGGACGACGCAGCAGCGAGCTCGTCGATCTCGCGCGCCTTGTCGAGGACGAGCGGATGTTCGGGGTGGGTGAGTTGAAGCTCGCTCAGTATCGCCCGCGCTTGTGTGAATAGACCCTCCACCAAATACGAGTCGGCGAGCTCGAGGGTTTGCTCCATCAAGCTAGGGGCCAGCGCGCGGCTCGCCGGAGCCACCTGCGTGCTCAACAACGGCAGCGACAAAAATTCACCGTACGTGATGGGACGAAGCGTTCGCATCGAAACGACTTGGGCGCCCGGCGACGGCAGCGAAGCGGGCGGCAACGAGGAGTAGGATTCCTCGACCTCGATGCCCACCTGGGAAATCGCGGGAAGCGAGCCCGAGGCAGTGCTTGCCTCCTCGACCCCCTCCTCGATCTCTTCCTCGACGTACATGATGCCCGAAGCGCCGCTCAAACCCGAGGCATTGCTGTGAGAAGGGGCGGCGGGAGCACGAGCCGCGTCGGCCGGAACGTAGTGCTGTCCGGAAGCCGACGCGGTCCTTTCGAGCGCCGCCCGAGCCTCCTTGTCGCTCGGATCCAGCTCCAAAATCCTCCGCAGCGCGCTCATGCGCTCACGCGGCCGCTGGGCCTCACGGTGAATGCGCGCAATCTCGCGGTACACGCTGACCGCCTTGTCGGTTTGCGAGAGCATCAAGAATGCTTCTGCCAACAACGAGAGCGTCGACACGTCGCGAGGGTCGGCTTTGAAGCAAATCTGAAGCTTGGCAAGAGCGCGTTTCGGATCGCGACGCTGGATGTACGTCTCGGAAAGCTCCTTGGCGATGCGAACGTCGTTGCTCCGGTGGTACAGCAATCGTTCGCCTACTTTGACGTAGTCGTCGAGACGTCCCTGTTCTTTGAGCAACTGGGCGCCCTGCTCGAACTCGTTTGCAGCGTCGAGCGTTCGCCCTGCACGCGACAGCGCTTCGGCGTACTTGATGCGGATGGGGATGTGATCAGGATCGAGCTGCACCATCTTGCCGAGCATTCGAAGCGCCTCGTCGGTGTCGCCCGCGCGCATGTATCCATTCGACACGTCTTCGAACACGCTCATCGCGTCGCTGATGAGCTGAAGTTGCTCGTACATCTCGCCGAGCCGCACCTGCGCCTCGAGGCGGGACGGATCGAGCTTGAGGATCTGTTTGTAAACCGCGATGGCCTTCAGGAAGAAGCCCTGCTGCGAATAGTGCTCGGCCACGGCGTCGTAGGTCTCGATGGCCGAGCCGCGGTCACCTTTGCGCACGTACAAGTCGCCGATCTTCAATAGCGAACGCACGTCGCGCTTGTCGGACTCGACGAGCTTTCTGTACTGAGCGATTGCCTTGTCGTACTGGCCTCGCGACTGATGCTTCCTCGCCGCGTCCAAGACCTTATTTCGATTGATGCCCAAAGCTCCTGCTAAGCCCCCATACGTTCAGTACACCCACACAAGTCTACTAATGCCGCACGGGGGCGGTCAACAAGCACTGGGCTCAAAGCTCTTCGAGGAAGCGAGTGGAGACGCGCCCCTCTACGAACGCCGGGTGGGCCAGAACGCGCTGATGAAGGGGAATGTTGGTGCGAATGCCGGCGATGATCGTCTCGCTCAACGCTCGGCGCATCCTCGCGATCGCTTCGATGCGTGTCGGCGCATGTACGATGAGCTTGGCTATGAGGGGGTCGTAATGGGGCGGTACGCGGCCTCCGCCATAGACGCCGCTGTCGACCCTGACGCCAGTCCCCCCTGCCATGTGGAGCTCCGTGATCAAGCCCGGCGAGGGAGCGTACGTCTCCGGATCCTCGGCGTTGATGCGGCACTCGATTGCGTGCCCTCGAGGGGAAAGCGGATGCTGGGGCGACCTCATGATCTCCCCTTCGGCAATGCGAATCTGACTGGCCACCAGGTCGATGCCCATCACCAGCTCGGTGACCGGATGCTCGACCTGGATGCGGGGGTTCATCTCGAGGAACGTCAGTCGGCCCCGTTCATCGAGCAAGAACTCGAGTGTTCCCGCAGACAGGTAGCCTACCTCGCCCATGGCGCGCCGGATCGTCGCAGACATGTCCTTTCGTTGTTCTTCGGAAAGCGCGACGCTCGGAGCTTCCTCGAGAATCTTCTGGTGGCGCCGTTGAATCGAGCATTCGCGCTCGCCGAGGACCTGGACGTTCCCATGCTTGTCGCCGAGGATCTGGAATTCGATGTGCCGAGGGCGCTCGAGGTATTTTTCGAAGTAGAGGGCGTCGCTTCCAAAGGCGGCTCGCGACTCGGCACGTGCCGTCTCGAATGCTGCCCGTAGCTCTTCTTTGGAATGCAGGACCTGCATGCCGCGCCCGCCGCCGCCCCCCGACGCTTTGAGGAGCACCGGAAAGCCGAGTGCCTCTGCTTTTTTCACCGCGTCTTCGAGGTCTTCGACCAGACCCGTCCCTTCGATGATGGGCAGACCGAGGGATTTGGCGAGCGCCCGCGCCCGTACCTTGTCGCCCCACTGCCTCATCTGCTCTGGAAGCGGCCCGATGAACTCGAGGCCGCACTGGGCACAGGTTTCTGCAAACTCGGGGTTCTCGGACAAGAAGCCGTATCCAGGATGAATGGCATCCGCTCCCGTGATCTCCGCCGCCGCGATGATCGCAGGGATGTGCAGGTAGCTTCGGGACGGATCGGCGGGACCGATGCAGACCGCTTCGTCCGCCAGCCGGGTGTGAAGCGCATCGGCGTCTATGTCGCTGTGAACCGCGACGGTTCGCAGCCCACGCTCTCGACAGGATCGAATCACGCGTAGCGCGATTTCTCCTCGGTTGGCGATCAGAACCTTCTCGAACACGGCTCAGGCAGTCTCGATCCGGAAGAGCCGGTCGCCATACTCCACGGGCTTGCCATTTTCCACCAAGACTTCGGCGACGGTACCTTCCACCTCCGCTTCGATCTCGTTCATCAGCTTCATGGCTTCGACGATACAGAGCACCTGACCAGGGCGAACGACGTCGCCGACGTCCACGAAGGGGTCGCTCTCTGGGGAGGCCGCCCGATAGAACGTGCCCACGAAAGGTGAGGTGACGTACGTTCCGGTGTCCTCCTCGGAAGCCGCCTCCGCGGCGGGCGGGAGGCCCGTTGCTGGTGCACCCGGCGAAAGGGACGAGGTCGTCGCGCTCACGACGGGTGCGGGGTCTCGGCGCACGCGAATGCGATCGTCATCGTGCTCGACCTCGATCTCCGTCAAGCCCGATTCATCGAGAAGTCGGATTAGCTCGCGCAGTTGGTCTAGATCCAGCTTCATGGTTCTCCGGGGGACAGCGGCTGGTCAGCCTGCAGCGTTGAGATAGTCGATGAGCGCGCGAAGTCCAAGCGTGTAGCTACCCTGGCCGAAGCCCATCACGGAACCGACACATACGGCCGCCGTGACCGATCGATGCCGAAACGTTTCGCGCGCTTGTGTGTTGGAGACGTGCACCTCCACCGTAGGCAAGCCCGCTGCCACGATCGCGTCGCGCAACGAAACCGACGTATGCGTGAGGCCGCCCGGATTGATCAATACGCCGTCGAACGAGCGACGCGCTTCGTGAAGCCAATCGATGAGCTGCCCCTCCTGATTGGACTGACGGCACTCGACCGTCGCGTCGAGATCGGCCGCCAGGTCTGCGAGGGCCAACTCGATGTCTTTCAACGTCGTCGAGCCGTACACATCGGGCTCGCGGGTCCCCAATAGATTGAGATTGGGTCCGTTGAGCACCAATACTCGCTTCACCACGACCGCCATGGCTTCATAGGTTTTCGATCAGCTTTGGTGCGTTCACCCGTAAGAGGTAACGAGCCTTGCCGACGTTGCCGCCAGGCGCCACGGCCAGGGCGACGAAGTACTCTTCGGAGAGCATGCGAACGACGGTGGTCAGTCGCTCCGTCTGCACGGAAACTTCCTTGGTGGAGCCGGCATCCAGCATCTCGGCAGCGCGCTGTACGCCTTTGAGCACGACGCTGTATTCCATTCCCACCGACTCGATGTCGAAGGAACCGTCACCGCTGGAGTATTGATCGACGGCGATTCCGTCCGAAGCCATCAGAAGCCCCGCTACGCCACCGTCGGTTCGATCGACGAGCTCTTGTAGGATCTCTTTGAACATCGGCCCCTCCAACGCCAATCACCGCATGGACGGGCGTCTCGGTCAAGTATCGCGTCTCGCGATGCGCTCTGCGGTTCGAACACCTCCGAGAGCCGCCGCCAGGGTGCTCTGGCCGAGCAGGACCGAGTCGCCTACGAGGTAGAGACCGCGCAGGGCCTGGCGAGGCCACAGCGCGCGCGGGCGGTAGTGATGAAGCCCAACGCGCCGCGGCACACCGCCCACGTAGCCGCGGTATCGACCCGTGAATCGCTCGAAGGTCCGTGGGCTGGCCGTCATCTGGAAACGTGCGGCTTCCAAGAGCGCAGGCGCTCGATTGCCGAGAGTGGTGCGCATGCGGTTCTGAATCTCGCCGATGTATTGTCCTTGATCCGCGTCCGACAGGTCTTGCAAGGTCTTCATCGGAACGTGTGTCGAAACGGTGACGGTACGCTGCCCTGGAGGCGCCCGATTGGGCTCTTCGGCGGAGCTGATGGAGCAGAAGAGATGATTCCCCTCGGTAAACGGGCGCTCCGCATCGTCGACCAATTGCAGATGGTGCGCGCTCTGATGGTCGGTCGCGTTCGCATCGACGGCCAGGTAGAGCATGGCCGCGCCCCAGCCTTCTTCGACTTTGCGTGAAACGTCGGGTAGCAGGTCGTCGGCGGGTGGGCTGACCATGTGGGAAAGCGACTGGGGCAACACGTTCGCGACCACCGCGCTGCAGCGAGTTTCGCCCTTGCGTGCTCGAACGACCCAAGACCCATCCTCTCGCCGGAGGGATTGAACCCTATCGGCCAAGCTGACTCGTCCTCCTGCTTGCTCGATCGCATCGACCAGCGCCCAGGCCAGCCTTCCGATCCCGCCGTGTACGTGCCCCGTGCCGCGAAAGAAATAGTCGGCGGCAGCCATCGCAAAAGGCGCTTCGGCCTCGTTCGCGTTCGCCTGCACGGTGATCTGGCTCACTGCGTCGAGGTAAATGCGAAGCGGCTCGCAGTCTTCGAGGTCGTGGTGCGCGACGACGTCACCGAGCGAACGTCCGATCCACCGAAGCACGGGCGCGTACGAGGTCGTTCGGCGCAGATGCCGGAGCACGGCCGTCGCGCTCAAAGGTGGGAGCAGGCTCGGATCGTCGAAGAGCCTCCACAAGGCATCCGCAACTTCCCGCTGCGTATGAAAGAAACGCCCAAGCGCCGTCGCGTCCACTCCGGGGAGGCCCGCCATGCGACGCTGGAGCTGGTCCGGGTCGGGTGGGATTGGAAGCGACCAGCGATCGGTTCGAAGCTCGACGATCGGGTCGAGCGTGTCGAAGCGAAGATCTAGGTTCCACTTGCGATTCCACTCGGAAAAGAGCTGTCCTTGGCCCAGACCCGAAAAAAGCGTGGCGCCTGCTTCGAATTCATAGCCCTGCCGTTTGAACGTGCTGGCGCAGCCCCCTGGATATCGAAGGGTTTCGCACAGAACCACCTCGGCGCCGAGCTCGGCAAGCCGCAGCGCGGCTCCGAGGCCGCCAAACCCCGCTCCGATTACGACGACGTCGGCGCTTTGCATGGAGCAGACCTCTAGGGTCGCGCCGTGCGCCGTCCAGCGTGACGGAGAATCACCGTGAGCCCTCCTCCTTCGGTTTCCTCGAGCTCGAGACTGAGCGAATGCCGCTTCGCCACGTCATTTGCGATGTGCAGCCCGAGGCCCATCCCGTGTGGGTGCCGGGTACGCGCGTCGCTTCCACGGAACGATGGTTCTAGAACGCGCGCCCGATCGGCTTTCGCAATCCCCGGTCCGTCGTCGATGACGCGGAGCGACCAGGCATCTTCACTGCCGTCCAGGACGACGGCTACGTGTCCGCCGGCCTCGTTGTAGCGCACTGCGTTTTGAACGATGTTCCCGAGTGCTTGTTCCAACAAGGTGAGGTCGCCCCGGAGCTCGATCGTGTGCTCCGGAACGGCGTATTCGAGCGCGATCTGCTTGCGCTGGGCGATCGGGCGGTTCCTGTCCACGACACGCTCCACCAGGCGATTGAGCGCAATCGCATCCCGATGCGCGAGGCCTTCCCGGGCCTCGAGCCGGGCCGCCGCGTTCAGGTTGTGTAGCAGGGAGCCGAGATACTGAGCTTCTTCCAGGCTGGGCAACACGGACTTCGCGTCGAGCGCATCGCCCGCTTCGATCCGCTGCTGGAGCGATACCAAATGCCCTTGCAGCACGCTCAGGGGAAGCATGACGTCGTGCGTGGTGTGGGCGATGTAGTTGCGGAGCGCTGCCTCGCGATCTCGCAACGAGGCGAGCTGGCCCTGAATCGTCTTTCGGCTCTGCTCGAACGCCTCGCCCAGCTCCGCGATTTCGTCGTCGCCTTCGACCTCGATCGGCTCCTCCGAGCCCATCCCGACCTTGCGTACCGACTCGGTGAGCCGACGAACGCGTCCGACGATGGGTCCGGCAGCGAAGAGAGCCACGAGGATCACGACCGAAGCGACCAGGAAAGCGGGCATCATCACGGCGCCCGAAAACCAGCGCGGTGGTCCTTTGGCCCGCACCAGCAAGACGGCGCATGGCCCTTCCGTCCACGGCATGCGTACGGCGATCTCGGCGCGCCGGTCGTCCGTGGTGCGATGCGAAGCGACGTCGCTGCCCGCGTCGAGCTCACGGGCGAGCGCAGAAGGGAAGGGCGGAGCATCGGGATTGCGGCTCCCTAGCTGCGCGTCGTAGGCAAAGAAGCGTGGCCCTTGAAAAGGGTGCCGACGCGAAGGTCGTAACCGATGCCGCGATTCCCGCTCCCGGCCCGGCCAATGGCTCGGGTCGGCCTCGCAGCGCTCGCGCCCCCCCGATTCCATTCGATGGACGGCGGCTTCCGCAAGCGCGTCGATCCTGAGCCTGGACTGCCATCGCGCCTGGGCCCAACCCAAGATCACGAGCAAGACGATCGTCGCAAGACCGAGCGTCAGGGCCAGTCGCGTACGCAGCTTCACGAGCGCTCCGAGAGGCGGTATCCAATGCCCCACACCGTTTCGAGGCGTGCCGCGTCAGGACCGAGCTTGCTGCGAAGCCGCGAAATGTGGACATCGAGCGCGCGCCGGCTTCCATCGTGGGAAGGATCGAGGGCCGCTTCGACCAGTGCGTCGCGCGTGACCGCCGATCCTTTTCGCCGCGCGAGCAGTGCGAGAATGTCGAGCTCCACGGGCGTCAGCGAGAGCGGCCCGGCGCTTCCCGTCGCCTCGCGTCGCGCGAGGTCGACGCGGATCGGCCCGGCGGTGATTTGGCGCGTGCTCACGAGAATGGGTCGTCGTAGGCAGGCTTGGATGCGTGCGAGCAACTCCTCGGGGAAAAAAGGCTTGGTGACGTAATCGTCGGCGCCGAGCTCGAGGCCTCGGATCTTGTCGGCCGTGTCGTCACGGGCGCTCAAGATCAAGACGGGGACTTCCGACCTCGTCCGGTAGCGCTTCAGCAAGTCCATGCCGTACGTGCCGGGCAGCATGAGGTCGAGAACGATGATTCGATAGGCGTCTGGGTCCAAGGCAGCCGCTTCGTCGCCATCTCGCACCCAGTGCGGATCGAATCCTGCCTGCGAAAGGGCATCGGCCACCTGTCGGCCGAGTGCAGCGTCATCTTCCACGAGCAGGATTCGATCGGACACGGGTTCTTCCGCTAGTTGACGTCTTGCGACGGTCGCTGCTGGAAATGCTCTTCCATTCGTTCGACCCGATGCTCTCGCTTGAGCAAGCGAAGACCTTCCCGCTGCTCACAGCTCAGGTTCGCATGAATTTGATCTTCGGTCGCGAAATGGAGATCCCGGAGGGCGAGCATCTTCTCCTTGCTGCGAGGCATGTCCCGGAGCTCGCTGGCCTTGGCCAGGGCCTCGTCCATGATCGCCCGGATCTGCTGCTCCTGGTCAGGGCTGAGCTCCAGGCGCTCCGTCATCTCGACGAGGTGGGCCTCGACCCTTTCAGCGGTCCAGTAGCCGCCATTTCCGTGAGGACCTCGATGAGATCCCCCATGTGCAAGGGCAACGCCCCCCACGGTGAGCGCGAGCGCCGTGGTGCCGCCGATGAACGCGGCGGTGATGGTTTGTCGGTTGATTCGCTTCATGACCATTTCCTTTCGGAGGCCCTGCCTCCTCATGAAGTAAACGGCCTGAACCTTACGGGAGTCTTAACGTGGGCCAGAATCTTCGGGGTGCGCACGAGCCAAGCGCGCGCCCGCGTGAATTGTCATCTGTTTTCGGCTAGCTTCGGCGCGTGGCTCGTTCCTTTCTCGTGCTGGACATCGAAACCGTGCCGGATCCGGAGTTGGTCTGGGACGCTGCGGTCGACGGCTTCGCGCCCGCCCCCTTCCATCAGGTCGTGGCGTTGGGGGTATTGTGGCTGGACGCAGATCATGCCCTCCAAAAGCTCGGCGCCTTTGGCGGCGAGGAAGACGCTCCGCCGGATGAGTCCAGGGTATTGAGCGAGTTCTCCGATTTCATCGGCAAGAGGCACCCGACGATGGTGACCTTCAACGGCCGCCGATTCGACCTTCCCGTGCTGGCCAATCGCATGCTCAAGCACGGTGTGCCGTTTCCGGCCTATTACGCTGGGCGAAGCGGGGGGCTCGACTATCGCTATCGGTACAGCGACGACGGACACCTCGATCTAGCCGAGGTGCTCACCGATCATGGGGCAAGCCGCATGCCGAGCCTCGACGCGCTCGCGCAGTTGGTGGGCATGCCCGGTAAGATGAACGTCGATGGCTCCAAAGTGCAAAGCATGCACGAGCACGGCCGCCACGCGGAGATTCGGAATTACTGCCTGCACGACGTCGTCCAGACCACGTTCGTCTTCCTACGGGTTGAGCTGCTTCGGGGTCGCCTGACTCCGGACGAGTATCGCACCCGGGCGACGGCGCTTTGGGACGCGCTCGAGCAGGACAGCCGTGTGGTCCCCGTCCTTCAGCGTGCGGACCGCTCTCGCGCGCTTCTAAATGTTTGAAACCACTGCGATAAAGACTTTTTCGCGCCCTTAAGAGAATCGTAAGGTTTCGCTTCGTCCAAGTCGGTGAACGCGGGGGAGACCCGCAGTCACTCACCAAGAGACGAGGAGTCATCATGCGATACCTACTTCACTTCGGGCTTTTTGTTCTGACGCTCACGACGGTGGCCCAAGCGGACGCACAGGGTAGGCACCGGGTCGATCGGCACACCACCGTCGTCAGGGTCGAGCCGGCGAGCGTCGTTTACCAGCCGCGACGGTCGTTCGCGCCAAATGATCGAGACGCCAGGCAGATCATCAGCATCGCGGCCCATTGGAAGCAGGCGACCGCCAACCGGGATCGCCACGGACAATGGTTGGCCGATCGGCGACTCGATGCGTGGCTCGACCGAGAGATCCGCGAGTCGGTGCGGCATCCCTACGACCATCGCTATGCCATGCGCCTGCGAGCACTGAACAGCGAGCTCATCACGCTCGAAAGGCGTCCACACCGCGGTCACGGCCGTCATGGATACTATGCGCGCAAGAGCAGGATTCTCGACGAGCTGGTCGAGCTTTCCGCATGGCAGGCTCGACGGACTCGGCACCGTTCGATTCGGATGTCGTTCGCGTATCGTTGAGCCTTCATTGCCGTCTACCCGAGGCGTCCCGGCGTGCGGCCGGGGCGCCTCTTGCGTTTCTCAGCCGCCAAACGCGCGGCGTTCCTCGTCGAGTGAGCGCTCGATGTTGCCGCATACGATCTCGCATAGATCGAAGACGGCCGGATCGGCGACCGAGTAGAAGGCCGAGTTGCCTCGCTGCTCCCGCTTGACCAAGCGGTGCGCAAGCAACGTGGTGAGGTGCTTCGAGACGTTGGGTTGTGTGCTTCCGGTGGCCTCGACGAGATCGGTGACGGTGCGCTCCCCTTCCGCCAGCTCGTTCAGGATCTGCAAGCGAAGCGGCACCCCCAGGATGCGGAAGCGGGTGGCTACCGCGTCGAGATTTCGAGGAGTTAGGGCGGTTTTCGACATGGCTCTTCCTTTATAACCACATTCCAGCGAAAAATCACTTCTTGACTATATGCACATGTGGTCATACAGTGCAAGCCAGGTTCAAGGGAGCTGACCACATGAAACGAAAGATTCTCGACTTTCCGCTGCAACACGCCCGCCTGATTTTCGTCGGCCTTGCCGTCCTGACCCTCGGGCTCGGCTCGGCGATTCCTTTCATCCAGATCGATACCGATCCGGAGAACATGCTCTCCGAGGAAGATCCGGCGCGGGTGTTCCACAACGAGACCAAAGAGGAGTTCGCGCTTCACGACCTGATCGTGGTGGGCATCGTCAACGAGACGGAGCCGCAGGGCGTCTTCAATCCGGAGTCGCTCGCTCGCATCCACGAGCTCAACGAGCGTGTGAAGTCGATCGATGGCGTCATCGCGCGCGACGTGCTCGGCCCGTCCACGATGGACAACATCGAGCAGGCCGGTCCCGGCACCATTCGATTCGAATGGCTGATGGAAGAGCCCCCGAAAACGCCGGAGGAGGCCCTAGCGATCAAAGAAGCGGCGCTGAGGCTTCCCATGCTCCGCGGCACCGTGGTGTCCGAGGATGGACAGAGCATCGCCCTCTACGTTCCGATCGAGAGCAAGGATCAGAGTCACCGCATCTCCGAAGAAATCCAAGCGATGATCGACGGATTCGGCACGACGACCGATGAGTTCTACATCACCGGTCTACCGGTGGCCGAGGACACGTTCGGCGTGGAGATGTTCAAGGAGATGGCGATCTCGGCGCCACTTGCTGCCGTCGTCATCCTGCTTCTGATGTGGTGGTTCTTTCGATCCTTCACGTTGGTCCTTTCACCCATGATTGTCGCCCTGACGACGGTGATCATCACCATGGGCGCCCTCATCGCGAGCGGATTCACCGTGCACATCATGAGCTCGATGATTCCGATCTTTCTCATGCCCATCGCCGTGGTCGACTCGGTGCACCTTTTGTCGGAATTCGTGGACATTTACCCCCGGCATGGTGATCGAAAGACCGCGATCAAGGAGGTCGTGGGGCATCTGTTCGCGCCGATGCTGTACACGTCGCTGACCTCGGCGGCCGGCTTCCTCTCGTTGATGCTGACGCCGATCCCGCCCGTTCGTGTCTTCGGCGCGTTCGTGGCTTTCGGCATCTTCCTCGCCTTCGTTCTCACCATTCTCTTCGTCCCCGCGTATGTGGCTGCGCTCCCCGAGAAGCGGCTCGTCAAGCTCTTGTCCAGCAAACGCGATGCTCACGAAGGCGGGCTTCTCGGTCGCGTGGTGGAGGCAGCGGGCGCGAAGAGCCTTCGCTACGCCAAGCCCATTCTGGCCGTCACGGCGGTGGTCATCGCCATCAGCGGCTACGGCATCTCGCAGATCAACATCAACGACAACCCGGTGCGATGGTTCAAGCCATCGCATAGGATTCGCGTGGCAGACGAGGTGCTGAACCGCGAGCTCGCTGGCACGTACATGGCCTATCTAGTCTTGAAGCAGGACGTCGATCCGCAGAGCGAGATCGTCGCCGCCGGTGACACCGCATTGAAGGGTGCGCCCGAGGCGCTTCGTGCGCGTTGGGACGAAGTCAAGGCAGAGGCCATCGCAGCCAGCAAAGAGGGTGACACCACCGTCACGGATGCATTGATCGAAGCTACGTCGAATCTGGTCTTCGATACGAGCGGGGAAGAGTCGGAGCGATGGCAGAAGGTGCAGACCGCTCTCGAAGAGGCACAAACACGGAGCAAGACGTTCCAGAAACCGGAGCACCTCGCATACGTCGATCGACTTCAACAGGAAGCCGAATCTCTTCCGCTGGTCGGTAAGACGAGCTCGATCACCAACGTCGTCAAGACGGTATATCGGGAGCTAGTCAGCGGCGAGGAAGAGGACTACCGCATTCCCGACACCAACGAAGGCGTCGCGCAAACACTGCTGCAGTTCCAGTCTTCGCATCGGCCGAACGACCTCTGGCATCTGGTTAGGCCCGACTACCGGGAAGCCTCCGTTTGGTTGCAGCTCAAGAGCGGAGACAACCAGGACATGGTGGCGGTCAAGACCGAGATCGACGAGTTCCTGGCGGAGAACCCGCCGCCCGAGGGCCTACGCGCAGAGTGGGCCGGACTCACCTATCTCAACGTGGTCTGGCAAGACGAAATGGTCGGCGGAATGCTCGAGAGCCTCATGGGCGCATTCGTCATGGTGTTCATCATGATGATGATTCTGTTCCGGTCGCCCATCTATGGCGTGTTGAGCATGATCCCACTCACCATCACCATCGTATTCACCTACGGGCTCATCGGGCTCATCGGCAAGGATTACGACATGCCCGTGGCGGTGCTGTCGTCACTGACGCTCGGACTATCCGTGGACTTTGCGATTCACTTTCTCGAGCGCAGCCGCGTGATCCAGGCCGAAACCGGCGACTGGAGAGAGACGATGAGGCTCATGTTCCAAGAGCCGGGAAGGGCGATCACGCGCAATGCAATCGTCATCGCCATCGGCTTCCTTCCGTTGCTGGCGGCTCCCCTGGTTCCGTACAACACCGTCGGCTTGTTGATGGCCGCCATCATGGCCGTCTCCAGCATCGTCACCGTGATCCTGCTTCCCGCGATCATGATCAACATTCAAAACTGGCTTTCCCCAAAGAGGGAACGGGCGTCGCAAAGCGCTGAACGGGGCTCGGCGCCCTTGGCTACCAACAAGGAGCAAACGACATGAAACCCATCATGAAAACCTGGTTGGCAGTATTGGCTGCCGGAGTCGTCTTCTCGATGCCGAGCGTTCGAGCCGGCGCAGAGGACCTCAAGGACGCAAGGGAGATCGTCAATCGAACGAACGTCGCCCAGTACTACGCCGGCAAGGACGGTCGTGCGTTGATCCGAATGAAGATCGTCGATGGTAAGGGACGCTCTCAGCGACGGCAGTTCTCGGTGCTTCGTCGGGATCTCAAAGACGGCGGAGATCAGAACTACTTAGTCGTCTTCGATCAACCGGCCGACGTTCGCAACACGACGTTCCTAGTGAAGAAGCATGCCAGCAAGGACGACGACCGCTGGCTGTACCTGCCAGGCCTCGACCTCGTGAAGCGAATCGCGGCGAGCGACGAGCGCACGAGCTTCGTCGGAACTCACTTCTTCTACGAAGACATCTCGGGTCGTCACCCAGCCGAGGACAACCACGAGTTGCTCGAAACCACCGATACCGAATACGTGGTGAAGAGCACTCCGAAGAGCACCACGGGAGTCGAGTTCGCCCACTACACGTTGTGGATCAACAAGAAGACGTTCCTGCCTAGCAAGATCGAATACGTCAACGGACAGGGCAAGGTGTACCGCCGAATCGAAACGGCGCAGGTGCAAACCGTCCAGGGGCTGCCCACGATCACTCGCATGAAAGTCAGCGACATCGAGTCGGGCGGCTACACGCTGAGTGACATCAGCAACGTGCAGTACGACCTCGGAATTCCAGACGACATCTTCGTCGAGACTTCGCTGCGCAATCCGCCACAGAAGTGGTTGCGCTGATCGCAACGTCCCACGGAAGGACGGTAACCCATGAAACCCACGTTCTGTACGACCGGACGGTGCCGCGGCCTCTCGAGCCCATGGCGGTGCTTGCTGATGGCGGCGACGGTATTCGCGGCGCTCGCCCTGGGCTCCGGAGCCTTCGCACAGCCGGAGCAGGGCGAGGCGGCGCCACAGACCGAGGGATCGGCCGACGAGACCGAAGAGTCGCTCGAGGAGCAGACAGAAGGCTCGGTGGACGAGTCGGCCGATACCACCGCGACCGCCGAGGAGGTCGCTGGGGACACCGAGCCTTTCGAGGAGGTCACCGAGGAGGACTGGGGTGAATTCGACGAGTGGGAGGAGCAAGCGGAGGACAGCCCTGGCGGCACGGCGTTCCGATTCGAGCTCGGCGGCTTCGTCGAGGTCTTGACCGCGCCACGAGTGGTCCGCAGCAGCGCGAGCGCAAACGAGTTCGTCGCGAACGAGGCACGCTTCCGGTTGAATCTCGACGCGACACACGAGGTAGCCAGCGCCCGGTTTCGTGGGGACATCTTCGCGGACGCGGCTGCGATGCGCATCTGGTTCGACATCCGCGATGCGTCGATTTTCGTGCGCCCAAGCAGCTGGTTCAACATGCGATTCGGGCGCCAGGTGCTCACCTGGGGAACCGGCGACTTCCTGTTCCTAAACGACCTGTTTCCAAAGGACTTCGAGTCTTTCTTCATCGGACGCGCCGACGAGTACCTGAAGGCTCCCTCGAACTCGATCATCACGACCTTCACGATCAAGAAAGTGGGGCTCGATTTGGTATGGACGCCCATCTTCGAGCCCGACCGATTCATCGACGGAGAGCGCCTCTCGTTCTTCAACCCGCTCGCGGGCGAGATCATAGGCGACCGTTCTCCGCTCACACCGATCGAGCCGCTGTTTCCCGAGCAGCGCCTTCGAAACGGCACCGTCCACGGCCGGCTCTACGGAACGGCAGGCGCCTACGAGCTCGCAGCGTATGGCTACGTCGGCTACTGGCCCCAACCGACGGCGTTCGACTTGACCGATCCGACCGACCCCAGCACCGTCCAAGGGCTGACCTACGCGCGCTTGGCCGTCTACGGCGCCAGCATACGGGGGCCGATGTTCGGCGGCCTATTCAACGTCGAGGCGGCATACTACGACTCGTTCGAAGATCGTGATGGCACCGATGCAGCCATTCCGAATCCCCAGCTTCGAGGCCTCGTGGGCTACGAGCGCGAGCTCTTTCCGAAGTTTCAGATGGGATTGCAGTATTACCTCGAGTACACGGTCCACTACGACGAGCTCATCAGCAATTCATTCTTTCCACAGTACGAGCCAGATGAGTTTCGGCATTTGCTCACCTTGCGGCTCACGCAACTCTTGGTGCTCGACAGGTTGGAGCTATCGCTCTTCGCCTTCTTCTCGCCGAACGAGCTCGACACCTACATCCGGCCGCGCATTTCCTACAAGATCATCGATCCGTTGGCCTTCGTCGTCGGCGCGAACCTCATGTTCGGCCGAGACGACTTCACCTTCTTCGGCCAACTCAAAGAGAACACGAACGCGTACGTGAGACTTCGCTACTCGTTCTGAAGAGCTCAAACGAAAGGAACAGAATCATGAACATCGACAAGCTGGTTTTTAGAGTTGCAGGAATCATGGTCACGGCAGGCGTGTTGCTGGCCTACTCGCACCACATCGCGTGGCTCATTCTGCCCCTGTTCGTGGGCGTGAACATGTTTCAGGCGTCCTTCACGGGCTTTTGCCCACTCGCGCGCATCGGGAAGCGTTTCGGCCTCGAAGAAGGCAAAGCCTTCTGAGTGTGCGAGAGATTACCGTCAGACTGCATGCCTTTACCGTCCGAGCTATACTCCGAGAGGCGTATGGCTCGGTTGGAGGGATGGCAGAACGGCCCGGTGCGCGCGCTAGCGGTCTGCCTGCTCTTGTTCGGCTTCACGTGTGATTCGACTCAGGATCACCAACGTATTTCAGTTCGGCAATCGGATTGTCTGGTGTGCCACGAGGCCGACTTTGCCCAAGCGCTCAGCCCTCCTCACGATCAATTCCCGACGACCTGCGGCACCTGTCACGGCAGCGATGCCTGGTCCCCCGCTGCCTTCGAGCACTCGTGGCCTCTGACCGGGGCGCATCGAGGAGTCGCCTGCAATAGCTGTCACGTAGGAGATCCTCCGCTCTATGCAGGAACGCCGACGCCGTGTGTCGGCTGTCATCAAGACGACTACGATTCGAGCCCGTTCCCAGGACATTCGGACTTTCCGACCACCTGTCAGAACTGCCACACGACCACGGCTTGGACTCCCGCCACCGGCGGCGCCCATCCGGAGAGCGCGTTTCCCATCCAAAGCGGACCGCACTCGCCGTACGGTGACGATTGCGTTTCCTGTCACGACCCGGACCTCGGCTCCCCCGTCGATGGCGAAAACGCCGATTGCGTGGGCTGTCACGATGGGGAGCACACGCGAGCGCGAATGGATCCAAAGCACGACGAAGTCGGCGGCTATCCGGCAGGCGACGCACCTCCCAACTTCTGTTTGGAATGCCATGCCGACGGTCTCAACCGTGACGACTAGGCTTCGCCGTACTTCGTCACCAGCTCGATACCGATGTTTTGAAGCAGGTCGGTCGGCGCGGTGCCCCCGATCTGAACGACCACGCTGTCATTTTCGATCGACAGCTCATCCCCGGAGGCAGTGCGAAGCCGGACTCGGTCTTCGAGGATCTCTTCGACTCGAGTGCCCATGAGTGCGGTCAAGCGGCCCGCCTGAATCTCGTCTTCGACGCGCTTCCTGTTCGGTTGCCGGCACCTTGCAAAGCTGTTCTTTCGGTAGCTGATCGCGACCGATGCGCATTCCCCGCCCTCGATCAAGGCAAAGGCCGATTCGACCGCCGCGTTGCCACCTCCGACCACCAGTACGTGCTGGTTTCGAAAGACTTCCGGCTCGATCACCCGGTAAGCCACTTTCGGGCGATCCTCGCCGGGCACCTCGAGCCTGCGTGGAGAACCTCGGCGGCCGAGCGCCAACAACACGTTCGCGGTGCGAAACAATCCCCCCGTGGAATGCACGAGCCAACTACCGTCGCTCGCGCGTTCGATCTTGTGGACGCGCTCGCCGACGGCGATGTGGAGACCGGTCTTCTCGCGAATGTTTTCCCAGAGCGCGACGAGCTCTTCCTTGGCCATCTTTCGCCGGGAGACGCGCCCATACACGGGAAAATCCAGCGGACCCGTCATTACGACCTTTGCCCGAGGATAGTGTGTGATGGTTCCGCCGAATGCCTCGCGCTCGAGGAGCAGCACGCGCAGCCCCGCCTCCATCAAGCGAAGCGTGGCACTCGTCCCAGCGGGTCCCGCACCAACGACGAGCGCGTCGAGGGACTCCTCTCGGCCTCGTCGATCGCCTGCCACGATGTGGTCGGCTGCCTGCCGGCCCTGGGAGACGGCGTTGCGGATCAACCCCATCCCGCCGAGCTCACCGACGATGTACACGCCCGGCTGGTTGGTCTGAAAGTCCGAATCCACCTGTGGAAGCTCGAGCCCTCGCTTGGCAGTTCCGAACACCAGTGTGATGGCCTGAACCGGACATGCCGCGGCACACGCGCCGTGGCCTATGCACCCGAGCGGATTCGTCAACGTGCCTCGTCCGTTGACCACGGTCAGAACGCTCTTCTCCGGGCAGGCGTACACGCAGGCTCCCGAGCCGATGCACCGGATTGGGTCGATCTGAGGATGGATGCTCGCGGGGACGATGTCCCCCATGGCGCTCAGCTCCGCGAGCTCTCTTCGCCCCGCCTCGGTCACAATTTGCGCCTTCTTCTGCCAAAGCAGGCTCAGGCCCCATGCCACGGCAGCGAAAAAGCCAAGGAAAATCCAAGTGCTCATCAATTGGCCCTTTTGTGTGATTACTGGCCGCTTGGTATGCTGCAAGTCTAACATGGGCGCAGGGTGGGGACCCTTCGTCCTCAGGGGGCCGTGGGCGGACGAACGAAAAGGAGACCGCGAGGTCGTCGTGCGAGAGCGGTCGTGCTCGTGCTCCTCGCGCTCTCCGCTCTCGGCTATGCGCTTTGGAGCTACGGCGAGGATTTCTACCTTTCGGATCTTCATTCCCGGGTCGAGCATGACGCCTACGAATCGCTGCGTCCGGGCGGGCTCATCGGGCACGGTTACGGGATCGTCGGGACCGTCCTGATTCTAGCCAACTTGCTCTACCTGGCCCGTCGGAGGCTTGCCCAGTGGTCCCTCGGATCGATGGCGGCCTGGCTCAATCTGCACGTGCTCACCGGCCTGGTCGGCTCGCTGCTCATCGTCTTTCACTCCGCCTTTCAACTGCGAACGCCCATCGCGTTGGTGACGGCCACGAGTCTGGGTGTCGTCGTTGCAACCGGTATCATCGGACGCTACCTCTATGCGCTCACCCCGCGTCCTGACAGGGCGATGCTCGAGGCGGCGCTCGCGTCGCTGGACGAGCTGGCTCCAGGCTGTAGCGCCCGCGTCTACCATGCTCTTGCGATCCACAAAGTGACGCAGGTCGACGCGCATCGCTGGCTGTTGATCAAGCTGGCGGCAGTTCCCAAATGGGTTGCCGAGGCGCGCTCTCGAGGCTTCCTCGTCAGCTACGTCATCGAAGACGCTCCCGTAGCTGCACCCCTTGGACGCAAAGAACGGCGGAGGTTTCGCAAAGCAAAGCGTGCAGTACGCAAGTACGCCACTCGGGAGGTCGTGGCGGTCGGAGCGTCTTCGCTGCTTCAATCGTGGCGAGGTTTCCACCGGCTGCTCGCCATGATCTTGGTCTTGCTCGTTCCCATCCACATCGCGGTAGCGTGGATTTACGGATACCGGTGGATCTTCTCCTGATGAGAGGTCGCCGAAGAGCGCTGATGATCCTCGCCTGTTGGATGCTGGCCTCTGCAATTGCTGGGTCGTTGAGGCCCCGACAGATCGGGGCACAGTTTCTCTCTCCCGGAAAGCTGAGCGACGATCATGCCGATCTCGAGGGCGACGCGAACTGCGGGCAGTGCCACTCGACAGGCAAGCGAATTGACACCGATGCGTGCCTCTCGTGCCACGATGATCTGGCCGTTCGCATCAAGCAAAAGACCGGTCTCCACGGACGCGAGTATCGGGGCGAAGAATGCGGCCGGTGCCACGTCGAGCACCTCGGAAGGAACGCACCGCTCGTTCGTTGGCCCGGTGGCAAGAAGGAGCGCTTCGATCATCGCCTCGCAGGATGGACGCTCAAAGGAGCGCATGCATCGGTCCGCTGCGAGGACTGCCACGACCGTCGAAACCGCCGCGGGCATTCGACATACTTGGGGCTCGAGACGGATTGTGTGTCCTGTCACGAGGACCCGCATGAAGGACGGTTTGCGGATGCCGAGTGTACGTCTTGCCACAATGAAAGCGATTGGAGCGAAGTAGCCGACGTCCGGTCGAATCACCCGGGCTTGAGCCTTGCAGGAGGACATGCTCGAACGAAGTGCGAGGACTGCCACGACCGTGGCAACGTGGCTCCGCCGAGCGCCGGATCGGACTGCGTGGCCTGCCACGCGCAAGTCCACGATGCGAAGTTTGGGGACCGGTGCGAAAACTGCCACGCCAACATCCGTTGGTTGGGACTGCCGCGACGGATTGGTCTTCGCGCTCATTCCATGACCGCGTTTCCGCTCGAAGGCCTACATGACGAGGTGGCCTGCAATCGATGTCATCTTCCGAAGCTGCCGGTGGCGCGACGCTATCGTGCCCTGAGGTATGCAGCGTGCGGCGATTGTCATCGAGACGTGCACCGTGGTGAGTTCGGATCGACGGATTGCGCCACGTGCCACGACGAGCATGGTTTCTGGCCCACCCTCTTCTCCATCACTCAACATGCCCGCACCGATTTCCCCCTGGAAGGCAAGCATCAGGCAGTCCCATGCAGCGACTGCCACACGACGCAGCGCCCCCGGTACGATCTTCGGGTGCGGGCAAGACAGTGCGTCGACTGTCATCAAAATCCCCACGGCGAGCAGTTCGCCAAAGAAATGGCGCAGGGAGGCTGCGGGAGCTGTCATTCTTCGACCGGGTGGGACGCACCCAAGATCGATCACGGCGTCTGGCCGCTGACGGGCGCTCACGCCGACGCCTCGTGCGATAGCTGTCACCGGCCCTCCGAGGATGACCGGAAGCGCGGCAGCGGTACGACCTATCGCGGCGCTCCGCGAGCGTGCGCCGGTTGTCATCGGGATACCCATGCGGGGCAATTTCGGCTCACGGATCCACTGCGAGAATGCGACGTATGTCACGTCACGGACTCGTTCGAGATCGACTCCTTCGATCACGCGGGTCTGGCCGATTATCCGCTGGAGGGAGTGCATGCCGATCTCGAGTGTGTGGCGTGTCATCGCAAGGAGCGTCTGCGGGGCGGCGCGACGGTGGTCCGGTACCGGCTGGGCTACGAGGAGTGCGCGGACTGCCACGCCAATCCACATGCGAGAAGAAAGGGGGGCCGATGAGCCGAGCGCTGGGCATCGTTCTCGTCGTGACCGGCCTGGCGGCAGTCGTTGGAATCGCACTCGCCAAAGACCCCGACCGCGGCAAGGCGCGCGCAGCGCAGGCGCGGCACGATTCGATCACGGAGGGCTTGGACTGCGCGAACTGTCATACGCCGGCCGGATGGAACATGGCGAGCGGCAAAGATGGCGAAGGATTCGACCACTCTCGCACCGGATTCCCGCTCACCGGCAGACACGAGGCCGTAGCCTGCAACGGTTGCCACCGGGGCGAAAGGCGTGTGACCAGGGAATGCAGCACGTGCCACCAGGATCCGCATCAGTCGCGGCTCAGCGCCCGTTGCGATAGCTGTCATTCATCGAGACGGTGGAATGACATGGAAGCGTTCGAGATTCACCGGCGAACCCGTTTCCCGCTGACAGGCATGCACGCGCTCGCGGATTGTACCGAGTGCCACCAGCGCAACGGCGAGCGTCAGTGGACGACCGTCCAAAGCAACTGTTTCGCATGCCATGCAAGCGACTACCTGGATCCAAACGTCCACCCGAGTCACCGCGGAACGGCGACGACACCACCCTTTTCGCAGGATTGCTCGCAATGTCACGTTGCGAACGCATGGAGCCCTGCGTTCATCGATCCGACGACACTCACCGCCGCATCGACGGCGGCGGTCCGCAGCGGATTGGGGGGTATGCCCGTCCCGATCGATCACGATCGGCATTTCCCCGTCTCCCGCGGGCCTCATCGAGGAGCGTCCTGCAATACCTGTCACACCTCCGCGCAGACGCCGCGTCTAGTCCGTTGCACGGGTTGCCATGCGCACAACGCCGTCAAGCTACAGCAACAACACGACCGGCGCGTCTCCGCTAACGCTCAGGCGTGCCTGGGTTGTCACCCCGGAGGCACGGCCAGGTGAGCAGGATCCACGCCGTCGTTGCTTGTGCGCTGATCCTGGTCTTCACCTTGAGGTCTGGGGCCGGCGCTGAATCAGGCCGAACCGTAGCGGTGAAGGTGGTCGAGGTCGCCGGCGGCAGAGCGTACCTGAGCGCGGGACAAGCGGCGGGAATCGAAGTGGGAGCGATCGTCGTATTTCGAGATCGTCGTTACGAGGTCGTCGCCGTCACTTCCAACCATTCGGTGGTCGAGATGCGTGGGCGGGAGCTTCGACCCGGGGCCACCGGGCGAGCGCGAGCATCCACGAAACGCGAGGCTTTCGCACGGTTGCCCGAGCCCAAACCCCTCAGCGCATACGAGAATCAGTGGCTCGATCCCGTCCTTCCCGCGACCAAGCAAGAACCCGCGTACGTGCCGCTCGGAACCTGGTCCGAGGGCGAGCAGGTCGACCTGTTCCTCTCGACCGACGTGGGAGGCACGATTGCGCTTCGAGACGGGGAATCGTTTGGCAGAGCGGGACTGCGCGCAGGGCTCCATGCCGAGCCGTTCGATCAACCTGTATTCTTCGACGTCGATTTGGCGGTTCAGTCTTGGTTCGGAGGCGACATCCAAAACCGCCCCGGGAGCACGTCGCGTCCGATCGTGAGGGTGCGTGAGCTTCAAATCGGTTACGGCACCGTGCAGAGCGCACAAGCCGCGCTCGGACGTATTCCCTACGTGGCCGTCGGCGTCGGACAGCTAGACGGTGTCCGGGTGCGCTCGCCGTCTTGGGCAGGGTTCTCCATCGGTGCGTTCGGCGGGGTCGTGCCCGACCCTCTGGACAATCGACCCACCACGGATACGAGCCGTTTCGGGGCCGAGCTCGCGTATCAGAACGAAACCCTCGATGCATATCCCTTCGTCGCGCTGTCGATGCACGGCTCGACGTTCCTCGGAGAGATCGACGAGCGGCGCCTCAATGCCGAGTTCGGGGTGTTCCCGGGAAACGGGCGCATCTCCGGCCACTTCGAGCTTTCTCTTCACGACGAGGTCAATCCATGGCAGGCGCCACGAGCCGAGGTGAGTGCCGCCGGGTTGGACGCGTCGGTGCGGATTGGGCTTTTCCAGATTGCCGGCCGTTTCGACATGCGTCTTCCGGAGCGTTCGTTGTGGCTCACGGCGTACCTGCCGTTGGGCTATCTCTGCAACACGGCACCCGATCCCGCGAGCAGCACGGGGGACGAGCTCGTCTGCCTCGACAGCAACGACCACCGCTACTTCGGAGGCCTCGACTTGAGCTTTCTGTTCTCACGGGTTGCGCTGCATGCAGGAGGGAGCATCGTCCACAGTGAGGCAACCGATCAGTTCGAGCAGATCAGCGGATATTTGCAGGCTCGGATTCTTCGGATCGGCGAGATCGGATGGGCCGACGTCTCGGTTGCAGCCTATGCCCGCTCCTTCGTCTCCGATTACGCTGCTCGTCTGGGCGCCGGAGTCGACATACGCCGAATCGCCGAGATCTCCGCATACTACCGAGCCTCGCTCAATCAATATGACGCGTCTCCGGAGGGATGGCTGCAGCATCAGGCGGGGGGGATTCTGTACCTTTCCTTGAGAGACGATTTGGATCTCGGGCTTCGGGCAGACGGCATCTTCGGCGCGGACGTGCACGTTCTAGTGCTCGGTTCGAATCTGACCTGGCGGCCCTCCTGGTGAGCCCGTCCGGTGATCCTATTCCGTGACGGCCGCGCGCAGCTGCTCGATCTCGTCCACGAAGCCTTTGCCGATGTCTTCGACGTCAGGAACCAAGTCTTCGCATGCGAGCGCGCCGAAGCACAGTCGATGGTTCACGCTCATCACGGTGATGTTGAGGCCGGACCCTTGCTGAACGGGGCCCAATGGAAAGAGGTGGGTCAGGCTTGCGCCGGTGACGTGCAGAGGCGCGGGCGGGCCCGCGATGTTCGAAACAACGAGATTCCAAGGGGGCGGCACTCGATCGGCGAGATGCCACGAAGAATATAGCTCCATGGCATGGGTCAGAATCCACGGCACGCTGATGTTGCTCACGACGTCGGCAAAGTTCTTGAGGACGTCACCGCCGCCGCCGTGACCATGGAGCACTTTTTGGCGGGTCGTCTCGTCGTGGAGGCTCATGAGCCGTTCCACGGGGTCATCGGTCTGGATCGGCAGATGCACGCGAATCACCGAAACGCGGTTGCCCGCGTCTTCGCCATCGTGACGCACCGATACGGGAACGGTGGCAACCAAGGGACGCTCGGGAAGCCCTCCATGCGCGATGAGCCAGGATCGCAGGCTCGCCGAGCAAGCGGCGAGCACCACGTCGTTCACGGTGGTGCCAAATGCTTGCTTGATCGCCTTCACGTCGTCGAAAGAAACGTCCGCAAGCGCCACAGAGCGGTTCGGGGTGAGCGCTCCATTGAACGGGGTGGGAGGCGATTCAAAGAGGGACGGTCTCTCCGCCCGTTCTCCCTGCGGGACCTCGGCGCGAGGCGACCGCGCTCGGGCGCGAACTGCGGACGCCACTTTTGCCGCCGCCTCCGCGGCGCGGCGTGGTTTCCCAGCCAAGGTTCGAACCGTATCGGCCGCAAGCCAAGCGAGGGACGGCTCGCGATCGGGTATCCACGGCGTCTCGGGAGGAGGAATCTCACGGCCTTCCCGGCTCGTATCCAAGAGTTGGCTGGCAATGTTTGCCGCGCGTCCTCCGTCCATGGCGGCGTGGTGAATCTTCATGATTATCGCGGTCTTGTCGCCCTCCAACCCCTCGACGAGCGCTGCTTTCCAAAGCGGCCGATCGCGGTCGAGGCAGCTTGCGGCAAACGTGCCGACGAGCTTACAGAGCTCTTGCATGGTGCCTGGGGACGGAAGGGTGATGTGTACCAGGTGATTGTCGAGATCGAAGGCGGGGTCCTCGATCCAGTGCGGATCACCGATCTGCAGCGGTCCCTGCACCAGGCGTCGCCGGAAGGCTGGGATGAGATGGATACGCTCTGCGAATCGTTGCTGCGTCACCTCGAACGGCGACTTTTCTCCCAAGTCGGCGAGTGACTCCGCGTCCGGCTCTAGGATCAAGACACCCATCGTGTGCATGGGCATCTCCTTCGTTTCGGCGTACAGCATCGCCGCATCGAGACTGGCTACGTGGATCATCGACTACTCCCGGGCTGCAAAAATCCCATACCCACCATGAAGCGGGCCATCTCGGTCAAGTACTTACCCCTGTCGAGGTGGATGCTATGGCTTCCCGGGAACCAATAAATCCTGCACCGTTGCCAGTGATCCCAAAGCAGACGGGAGTGCTTCGGCGGTGCAAGACGGTCGCCGGCGCCGCCCACGATCATCAGACGATCCCGAGGAAGAACTGGTGGATACGTGAGCGGACAGCTCACGGCCACGAGCCGCCGCGCGTCGGCGGGGTCGAGCTTCGTGACGGCGAGGGCTGCGCGCATCAAGGCGCCGATCGGCTGCCACTCGAGCATCAAGTCGGCCACGCTGATGATGGGAACGTTCGGAAGCGCAAAAGCGAGCTTGTCTTCGACGCTGGCGAGCATCGCCGAAATGAACCCCCCCAGACTCAGCCCGGTCACTCCCACTTGCTCTGCGCCTCGTTCGCGCCGGAGCCAGTCGAGCAAGATCCGGAAATCGAAAACCGACTGTGCGACGGCCTCGTTGAATCGAGACGAGCCGCCCGCAAAGAAGCCGTGTCCGGAGAAAGGTGAGAATCGCGTTTGGCGCGGACCGTGGAACGGAAGCGTGAATAGAGCGATGTCGCAACCCATTCGATAGAACCACGGCAACGCGAAGAACCATTCGTTGATGAGATACCCTTCGGCCGTGAAGCCGTGAATCGCGACTATGGTCGGCCGCGGCCCATCGCGATGCCGGATCATTCGCGCGTACGCGACGCGGTTGCGCTCGTGGCGTAGGTAGGGACGATGCTGGTCGGGATGAACCGGTTGAAACGGGCTGTCGAAGCGTAAGACTTCGCAGACGCCGTCCTCGGGCTCGAAACGAGGGAACCATCGGCCTTTCTTCACGCGCACGCGGACCCCCGATGGGGGCTCGTGGAAGAAGCGGGTGGGGTCACCAGACTCGGCCATCTCGGCGTACAAACCCACGCTCTGCATCGACCGCCGTAGCTCGATGGGGTTGAATCCAAACGGTATCGCGGTCGCGCCCACCATCGTTCCAAAGACGGCCCTGACGGCATGATCAAACGCCGCCGCGGCGCCAATCTGCAAACGATCTGCCGCCGACAGGTCGAAGCTCTCGGGTCTTCGCGCGAAATCCTCGTCGAGATGCTCCCACCAGAGGCCACTCGGCATGAGGGGGGCTGAGCGCTCGTAAGAGTCGTGCACGATGCGGGACACGACTGCGGGTTCGTCCATTTCACGAGCTTACCGCAGTTGGGCTCGGGCAACAGCCGACCTTCACAGAATCCGACTTGGCTCCCCTGCCGGAGCCATGAGATAACCGCAGCTCGCCAGAGGAGGGCCCGTGTCGAAGACGATCGCGATTCTCACCAGTGGTGGTGACTCGCCCGGAATGAATGCCGCGATTCGGGCCGCCGCGATGGTTGCCATCGCGAAGGGGCACCGGGTGCTGGGCATCCGACATGGATACCGGGGGCTCCTGGATGGAAAGATCACGCCGATCACCGCCGGGGAGGTCAACGACATCCTCCGAGAGGGCGGGACCATTTTGCATTCTGCTCGCTGCAAGCGATTTCACGAAGTTGCAGCGCGTGATCAGGCGCGCGCGTTCCTGACCGAACAGGGGGTGGACGGCTTGATCGTGATCGGGGGCAACGGGTCGCTCACCGGCCTCACGCTGTTGAGCGACCCTCACGAAGCGAAAGACTGGCCCGTCCGCTGCATCGGGATACCCGCGTCGATCGACAACGACATTGCGCTGACGGGCTTGGCCATCGGCGTCGACACGGCGATGAACACGATAGTCGAGGCATGTGACCGGATTGCCGACACTGCCAGCGCACACGGGCGCACCTTCATCATCGAGGTCATGGGACGCGATTGCGGCTACTTGGCGATGACGTCTGCCATCGCATCGGGCGCGAACATGGTGTTGTTCCCGGAGGCCGTTCGAACCGAGCAAGAGCTCGTCGACTCGGTGGTGAACACGATTCTCACCGTTCGTGAGAGACACAGCGAGAATCAAAAGGTGGTCGCGATCAAGGCCGAGGGTGTCCCCACGGCGACCGAGCGGCTGAAATCGCTGGTGGATGAACGGATTTGCGAGGCGACTGGCGAGGACCACGAGGACATCGAAACCCGCGTCACGGTGCTCGGACACGTCGTACGCGGTGGACGACCGAGCGCATTCGATCGACTTCTCGGAAGCCGGTTCGGCAACGTGGCCGTACGCGCCGTGCTCGATGGGGAGCACCGCAAGATGATTTCATGGCTACCACCCATGGACCTTCCCCCTGGTGTCGGCGTGCGGGCTTCCGCCGACCCCTACTGCTATCTCGTGGACCTACCCGCGGTGCTTGCCGCGACGAAGGACCTTCTCGAGGGCCAGAGCCCCCTCGCGCGATGGCGGGCGACCGCCTTTGACGATCTAGAGGACGTCTTTCTGTTATAAAGAAAGGGTGCTTCGCCTGCCTTGGCTTGGAGCGCTCTTGGCTGCGGCCGTGGGGCTTGGTGTCTGTGGGGATGCTCGTCGTGCCGCTGCGCAGGTCGAGTCTGACGTGGAGATCATTACCGCGCCTCCTTCCGAGTCGCCAAGTCCGTCCATCGAGCCGCCCGCCGCCCCGCCGGCGTCCGTGCCAGTCGAGCCTGAAAGGCCCCCACCGCCAAAGCAGCCACCGGGTCGACTTCGTGTCGGCGGCGGCATCGGCTTCGGCGTTGCGACCGGATTCCTCTCGGTGGGCGTGTCGCCGCAGGTGTCCTACATCTTCAAGCGCATCGTCGAGCCGGGACTCGCGCTCCGCTACGAGTACACCAAAGACAGCGTACCCGTTCCCGACGTGAGCTGGCACACGTACGGCGGCTCGATCTTCGTGCGACTCTTTCCAATCCAGATGCTCTTTTTCCTCGTGGAAGGTGAGCTGATCAACACCGGTTTCAAGCAAGGCGACTTTCGCTCGAACCGAACCAACTACGGAAACCTGCTTCTAGGCGGCGGTTTCATGCTCGGCGTCGGCAAAGGTGTATTCGTCGCGACCGCCATCAAGTTCGCCGTCCTCAGAAACCCCTTCTACCCCGACGCCTTCCCCATCATCGCGGTCGGCGCCGGCTACACCTTCTAGGCTCCCGCGCGTCCACGGCAGGCCCACGCGGGCCTCGGGCCTCGGATCTCGAACCTCGATCCAGCTTTAGCGCCAGCGGCAGTGTCAGGGACAGTGCCAACGTCCGCGACCCCGTTCTCCTCCGTACAAGTGGACCTACGGAGGGCTCGGAAAAACGCGACATGGGGTGGAGCGGACGTGCGAAGTGCCAATCGGCATGCATGCAACCACCACCGATTGGCGCGCCGCCCGAGGGGCGGCTTGCGTGGCCCAAGCTTACAAGTGCACCGGGCCACCTTTGCAAGCCGTCCCGTT
>DATIUW010000137.1:0-4314 GCA_035466435.1 Polyangiales bacterium
ATACGTTCCGCTGTCGGCCGGCGTCTCGAGTGATTCGACCGTCGAGCTGGCTGACAAGCCTTCGCTTTGGCTCACCGGCGACATCGACGACGTGGTCGAGCCCGAACGCACCGTCAATGCCTTCGAAGAAGCGAGCATGCTCAGCGCGCCCGCTCGCTTCGTTCTCATCGAGAACATGGGTCATCTCGGGCCGAGCGACATCTGCGCCATCGGAGATTCGGGCGGGGGCATCGTGCAGATCGCGCTCGATGCGGGTCTTCCGATTCCGGACACTCTGGTCCGCCTCGGCACCGACGGCTGTCAGCCCGAGGCACTGCCGGTCGAGGACGGTTGGCCGACCATCCGCCACTTCGTGACCGCACAGCTTCGCTGGGCGTTTGGCATCGATCGCGAGCCGGTGGGGCTCTCCGAGCGAGCCGCCGGAGGGCTGCCCGAAGCCGTGTTCAGCTACCAAGAATCGCCCTAGAGCCGGGCGGGCAGCGTCTCAGTCGCGGATCGACAGCAACCGCAACACAGGCTGGCCGAGCTCGCGGCTCGCAGGAAGGTCGACGACGAGGCCCAGGCGCCAGGCGCGATCGCCGTTCGGGTCGAGCAGGATTTGGCGGGCACGCCACTCCGAGCCGTCACGCTCGATCTCCAAGTGCGCGCTGCTCCTCGCATCGGGACCGATCTCGATGGCGTCGTATTCCCCCCAGTAGGGGGCGAGCGTCTCGCGAAGCCGTTCCGCGGTCCACTCGTTGCGTTCGTCGGCCTCGGTCAACGTCTCGGCGACCCGGTCGTACTGTTTGAAGGCGAGGAAACGCACGAGCTTCCATACCGCGTTGCGCACCATGGTGGTGAAGCCCCGCTCGTCTCGGGTGATGTCGACCGTCTCGTCGTCCCGCTCGCGTTCGACGGGCACGACGCTGTCGTCGGAGAGCGCGTGCAGCTCTTCCCATTCCGCCAAGAGACTGGCATCGATCGCCCGGACGGTGAGCCCCAACCAGTCGGACACGTCGTAGAGATCGGCGGTCTTGGCGGATTCGGGTACGGTTTGCACGAACGCCTTGTAGGCATCGGTGAGATAGCGCAGCAGGACGCCTTCGGAGCGTTGCAGGCCGTACTCCTTGACGTACTCGACGAAGCTCATGCCGAGCTCGTACATGTCCCGGGCGATCGATTTCGGCCGGAGCACGTCGCTCCCCACCCACGGGTGCCGCTCGGAGAAGATTTCGTAGGTGCCGTACAAGAACTCGGCGTTGGGCTTGGGGTATTCGATCTTGTCGAGCTCGGCCATGCGCTCGTCGTACTCGATGCCCTCCGCCTTCATCGCGGCGAGCGCCCGCGACTTGAGCGTGTCGGTTTGACGATAGAGAACGGCCCAAGGGTCCTCGAGTGTGGCTTCGACGAGCGTGAGCACGTCCAAGGGGTAGGCCGGGTCCTCTCGATCGAGCACTTCCACCGCCTCGACGACGTAGAGGGAGAGCGCCTGGTTCAGTGAGAAGTCGGACTGGAAATCCTCTTGGACGCGCGGGCCTCCCGGGATGAGCTCGATCACGCCAGCGTCGCGAAGCGATCGGATCATCGCGATGGCGTTGCGGGCGTGTTGCCTCTTGGCGGTGGGGCCGTCGTGACAGCCCCGTATGAGCTTGCGCAGCGCCAAGCAGCCGTCCTCCTCGCGCTCGAAGAGGTTCAGGATCATCGCATTGCTGACCTGAAACTGGGAGGCGAGCGGCTCGGGCGCCGACTCTTGCAACCGAACGAACGTATCGGCGTCCCAGTGCGCGTATCCCTTCTCGGGCGGCTGCCGCATCTTGAGCTTGCGCAGCTTCTTCGCATCATCGCCCGCTTTGGCGCGGAGCTTTTTGTTCTCGATCATGTGCTCGGGCGCTTGGGCGACGACGCTGCCCAGGGTGTCGAAGCCCCGGCGGCCGGCCCGCCCCGCGATCTGCTTGAAGTCGCGAACACTGAGCACCTTGGTCTTTTCGCCATCGTACTTGCAGAGCTTCGTGAAGAGCACCGTCCGGATCGGAACGTTGACGCCCACGCCGAGCGTGTCCGTTCCGCAGATGATGCGAAGCTTGCCCTCCTGCGCCAGCCTCTCCACCAGCCGCCGGTAGCGCGGAAGCATGCCTGCGTGGTGCACGCCGATTCCGTGATGGAGAAACTTCTTGAGCTCTTTGCCGAAAGGTGTGTCGAAGCGCGTTCCGGCCAGGCTTTCCTTGAGCGTCTTCTTTTCGTCCTTCGAGAGCACGTCGATGCTCATGAAGCTTTGCGCCTGCTCCGTCGCTGCTCGCTGAGCGAAGTGCACCACGTAAATCGGCGCCTTTCCGTTCTCGACGAGCTCGACCACCGTGTTGTGGAGCGCTTCTTCGCTGTACGAAAAGTCGAGCGGCACGGGGCGGTCGGCACTCTGCACGAGGCTGGTCGGTACGCCGGTCAGCTCGGTGATCGCCTCCTCGAACCGCTGCGTATCGCCAAGCGTCGCGCTCATCAGCAAGAAGCGGGCTTGGGGCAGGGTGAGCAATGGGATTTGCCAGGCCACGCCGCGATCCCGGTCGGCGTAGTAGTGAAATTCGTCCATCACGACGCCGTCGACCTCGGCTCGCTCGCCTTCGCGGAGCGCCAGGTTGGCCAGGATTTCGGCCGTGCAGCAGATCACCGGGGCGTCGCGATTGACCGTGGCATCGCCCGTCATCATCCCGACGCGCTGCGGTCCGAGTACCCGGCAGAGGTCGAAGAACTTCTCGCTGACGAGCGCTTTGATGGGCGCCGTGTAGAACGAACGCTCGCCGAGGGCGACCGAGCGAAAGTGGGCGGCAAGCGCAACGAGCGACTTCCCCGACCCCGTGGGCGTGTTGAGGATCACGTTGCGGCCGACGAAAAGCTCCATGATCGCTTCCTCTTGGGCCGGGTAGAGCTCGAGCCCCTGGTCGCTCACGTAGTCGAGGAACCGGCTGAGCAGCGCGTCGCTGTCGACGCGTTCGTCGAGGTCATCGAGGTATCGATCGAGAAGGCCCATGAAGCGGTGCGTCAACTTCGCATCGCGATCGCCCGCCATCAAGGGGCTATCCGGACCGCGCCGCGGGGCGAGCTTGGGATCACAGCCAAAAAAAGCGAAGCCGGCCAACCTGAGCTGACCGGCTTCTAGTCACGGGCTCCCGAGAGTGGGGGAGGTCAAGGCGGGCACCATCTTCGGGGAACGTCGTTTCGCCTGACTCTGGATGGGATGGTGGGCTCATCCGTTGCCCTACGTTCCTGCCCGCTGGTGCCCGCCTCGTACCGAATGACGATCCGGACCCTAACCGGGCCCCTGACACCCGCGACGACAAAAGGAGGCACCCAACGCGCCACCGCGACTGGCGCTCGGCCCTGTAGGCTTGTAATTCTGTTCCCCCTGTGGATCCATCGGCGCCCGTGGGCGATTCAGCCGAGAGCTCCGGGCTTCGGACCCATTCGGGCCTCCGCGTGTCGGGGGCGTGGACCCGCGGCGTGGTGAATGCGCTTCGCCAGCTCCATCTCGACGTGGAGGCTCTGTGCGACGAGGTTGGCGTTCCGCTGAAAGTTTTCATGGACACGGACGGGCGGCCGCCCCGCGATGCCTCGGGTCGGCTGTGGCGTGCCGCGCTGATGGCAAGCGGCGATCGCTTCCTCGGGCTACGCGCCGCGCAGGTGTGGCGCGCTCGCGCCGATCACTTGGTGGTTTTGCTACTGACCAGCGCGGAGTCGTTTGGTGAGGGGCTCGAGGCGGCGCTCCAATATCAGGAGCTGTTGTCGCACGGCCGGGTGGTGACCCTGGGAGAGCATTCCGGGCATCGCGCCATCCACATCAACAAGGTCGAGCACGAGCTGCCGATCACCGTTCACGAGATAGAGTTCATCACAGGGGTCATCGTGAAGATGCTCCACTTCGCGACCGACGGCCGGTTCACCGCGAAGGAAGTTCAGTTTCAGCATCCTTATCGAGGTCAGATCCAGGACTACACGCGGACCTTCGGCTGCGCGGTCACGTTTGGTCAGGAGCGGACCGCCATCCTCGTGGACGAGGAGGCATGGCGCCTGCCGCTCGCACACGGCAATCCCGCGCTACACACACAGCTTCGCCGCATGGCCGACGAGTTGCACGCCTCGCTCGAGTCGTACCCGTTCATCGACACCGTGCGTGATCGGATCAAAGTTTTGCTCCCGAGGGGCAAGTCCAGCATCGAGGCCGTGGCTGCCTCCCTTCACATGACGCCCCGGACGTTGCAGAGGCGTCTCCAGGAGGACGGCACCAGCTTCCGTGCGCTCATGGACGCGACCCGCCGTTCGATTCTGCTCGCGGCGGTGGAGCGG
>DATIUW010000138.1:0-40480 GCA_035466435.1 Polyangiales bacterium
AGGGCATGGACCTCCACACCGTGCTTTTCGGCTGCTCGGGCCAGGCAGTAGACAAACACCTGGTTGAGGAGGGCGTCAGGACGGAGGAGGAAGCGCCGCCCCATGCACCGACGCGTCACCAAGTAGGTCGTGTTCGGGAGCACCCGCCGAGGAAGCGTCATGCCCTCCTTTTCGGTCACCGCCGCCGCAAGTTTCCTGCTTTTCAACCTGGGAAGGTTCTAGGCTCAACCTGGGAAGGTTCTAGGGGAAGAGGGGAAGGGGCTAGACGTATGTCAGTGGCGCTGACGGAGTTGACGTCAAGCGCGCACGCTTCGGCGATTGGGACAGGATTCGGGACGACCTAGATGGTGACTCTGAGGGGTCGAATCAGAATCTCCCGGCTTTCCTGGTAGGCACGGGCGGGATTGAACCGCCGACCCCTACCGTGTCAAGGTAGTGCTCTCCCACTGAGCTACGTGCCTGTTCGTCTCATCCACGCGAGGTGGAAGCGGCGTCTTAACCCTGACCCTCAGGGGTGTCAAGAAGGTCCACGGTCCGGAAAGTCAACGCTTTGCCCGAAAACCTCAGCACTGATATGCCCCCCGTTCGATGAGCGCCGATCCGTCGAGCCAGAAAGAGCCCAGGGCGCTACGTCCGCTGCCGTCCATCAACATGGCGCTGCTGCCGGACGAGCTCAAAGCGCGCCGCACCAAGCGCGTCGTCCTGGTGACCGTGGTGGGCGCCGTCGTGATGGGCGCCCTGCTCTTTTGGATCGCCAAGAGCCTCATTCCTCAGACCTGGTCGTGGATGGAGCATGCCTTGGGGAGGCAGGACGCAAAGCTCGTAGCCGACCTCGAGCTCGAGGAAAGCGTCGCCATCGCCGAGCAGGAGATTCGAATCGCCGAGAGTCTCTCCGAAGAGCAGAGATTGGCTCTCCATCGGTCTCGGCCGAACGCCCGCTACGAAACTCTTTTCGGCACCGTGCCAAGCTTTCGGGGCGCATTGCTCAATGCCGGCCTCGAACCCGAGGAGTGCAACGAGATCGAACGCGCGTTGCAGCACATCGTCGACTTCCGCCGTTGTCGTCCCGAGCACAAGATCATCGTGGAGCGAGGGGACAACGCGGAGCTCAAGCACTTCGAATATCATCCGTCGGCCACCGAATTCGTCGCGGTGAACCGCTCCCCGGATGGCACGTTTCGAGCGGAGCAGATACGCGTCCAGGTCGAACGGACACCGGTCGCACGAGCCGCATCGGTCGAGACCTCGATCGGCGATGGCCTGGCGGAGCTCGGCCTGCCTGCCGGATTGGCTGCCTTCTTCACGGAGGCCTTCGAGGGGCGCATCAACTTTCCGTTGCAGGCGCGCGAGGGCGACGTCTTCCGCATCGTCGTCGACGAGGAACGCGTAGACGGAGAGTTCCTTCGCTACGGGCGCGTTCAAGCCCTCGAATACGACGGACAACGGACCGGTAAAGCGCAGGCATTCTACTACCAAATGGGCAGCGAGCCCGGGCAGTTCTACGACGAAACGGGACGCGCGATGCAGGGCGGTTGGCTTCGCACCCCACTGCGATACGAGCGCCTCTCCTCTCGTTTCAACCTTCGACGTTTTCACCCGCTATTGAGGCGGACGGTCCCTCACCTCGGAATCGACTATGCAGCGCCGACTGGGACACCCGTCTGGGCGGCCGCAACCGGACGCGTCTCCTTCGCCGGCCGAAAGGGACCGAACGGCAATCTCGTGATCATCCGGCACAGCGGCGGCTACGAAACCGCCTACGCGCACCTGCACCGAATCAAGAGCGGGATTCGGCCGGGCA
This sequence comes from Polyangiales bacterium, assembly GCA_035466435.1. Lineage (GTDB taxonomy): Bacteria > Myxococcota_A > Polyangia > Polyangiales > Houyiibacteriaceae > SG8-38. The sequence continues at coordinate 1,802 of DATIUW010000138.1, forward strand.
AGCTCGTGAGCCAGCGCGAGCTGATCGGTTTCGTCGGCTCGACCGGCCGCTCCACGGGTCCGCACCTGCACTTTGCGTTGAAGAAGAACAGCCGCTTCATCGACCCGATGACCGAGCTCAACGGCCCGGGCCAACGCTTGCCTGCACGCGAAATGCCTTCGTTCAACGAAGCGATGGCCGGCTGGCAAGCCCAGCTCACTGGCATTCCGGATGCTCCCGCGCTCGTGGCCGGCGCGGACGAGCCGCTCGTCGAGCAAATCGACGTAGTCATGGACTGAGGGAAGGCCCGAGAGTAGGCTGCCGTCGGTGGCGAACCCGTCCGTCTGGCTCGAACGGTTGGTGGTTGCGGCCGTCCTGCTGCTCATCGTCTGGGGGATCGGCTCGTATGGAATCTGGGATCCATGGGAGCTCAGCCGTGCCGAGGCTGCACGCCTGCTGTCCGAGGGTGCTGGTGCGCCAGAGGCATCGCTTTCGAGCCGGATGATCGGCGCCTCGTTCGATGCGTTTGGTGTTCGCGAGTGGGCCGGTCGGCTCCCTGGCGTGCTGGCAGGGATGGTCACGTGCTGGTTGGTCTTCGCGTTGATTCGAGAGACGCACGGCCGCCGCGCCGCCGTCATCGGGATCGCCGTGCTCGCGTCCACCCCCGCGTTCCTCTTGAACGTGCGCCTGCTGATGGGCGCAGCGGTGGGGGTTGCCGCGCAGAGCTGGGTCGGCGTTGCCGCCATCGGCGCTCTCACGGTCGGAAGCACTCGGGCCCGGACCGTCGCGTACTACGTTCTCCTGGTCGCAGGCATCGGCGTGAGCGCGCTTGCGTCGGGCGTTCTGCTCGGTCCGTTGCCGCCTATCCTCGCGGTAGCCGTTTGGAGCGTGTTGGCCGAGCGCAGCGACCACTCGGAGTCATTGGGACGCTGGGTGTTTCCAGCCGCCGCCGCAGTCTTCGTGGCCGGGATCGCAAGAGCGGTGGCCCTCGACGCCCCGGAACCGAGCTCGTGGCTCGGCGGCGGAGCCGTCGGAGGCAATCCGCCGACTTACGACGAAGCCTTCGAGCTGCTCTTCCACGGTCTCGCTCCTTGGAGCGCTGCGCTTCCCATCGCCATGGTTTGGTCGTTGGCTCCACGACCGGGCCGAACCAATCCGCTTCGAGCCTTGGCCCCAGTTCTCGTGCTCTGGTCCGCCTTTGCGTTCGCCTCGTGGACGCTATTCGCGTCGCGCTACGGCGACCCACCCTTTCTGGCTTTGCTGCCCCTTGCGGTCCTGATCGCGATCTGGCTGGACGAGGTGAGCCACGAGCCCGTCGCGCTGTGGCCGGCCGCAGTCATGACGGCTCTGCTCATCGGATTGCTGATCCGCGACTACGCGCTCTACCCCGAGAGCCCACTCCGCGCATTGGCTGCAACTGACTTGAGCATCCCGGAAGTCTATGACCCGAAGCGATGGTGGACGCTCCTCTTCGCCATCAACGCGCTCACGTTTTCACTCTTTCTCGTCAGCCATGAAGGCGTCTCGCGCCCCTGCCCGCGCCGCGTGGCACGATGGTTGCTCACCCAATGGCAGTCAGGCGCCGCACCGCGCCTCTGGATGTCGCTCGCCGGCGCCCTCATCGCTGGTTGCTTCGTCTTCGGCGCGATGTGCCTCGTGCTCGACCTTCGCATCCCTTCACTGGCAGCCCGCATCGGACGCGTACTGTTCTTCGTCCCCTTCCTGTTGGCCGCGTTGGTGCCCGGTGTCCCGTGGTTGCGATACGGCTACGGCAAGCTGCGCGGAGCAAGCGTGTTTCCCGTGCTGGCAAGCGGTCTCTTGGTCGGTGCCTTCCTGGTCTTTTCGTTTCAACCGGCGCTCAGCCAACACTTTTCGCCCAAGCCAATCTACGATGCGTACCGCGAGTTGACCGGAGACAGGGACGAGCCGCTGGCCGTGTACCGATCACCGGCAACGGCTGCGAGCTACTACACCAACGTCTCCGTCGAGGAGATCGACGAGCAGAGCGATCTCGTCAGCTATCTTCGCCGAGGCGATCAGCGGTGGGTGGTCCTACCAGCCGAGCACCTGCCGCAAGTGGATCGCGTGTATCGTCGACAGACGGGCCGCCATTTGTACGTGGCCGATGCTCGAAGCGCTCGCCTGCTGTTGGTGGGCGCCCTTCCAGTCGAGGGGCGTCCGAATGCGAGCTTTCTCGAAGCCGCGGTGAGGAGCGACGTCGGCGCGGTGCAACACCCGGTTGGCGCCAACTTCGACGATCGAATCGAGCTCGTCGGGTACGACCTGTCGCTGCCCGAAGGCGACTCGGTCGGCGCGGGTCGGCGCTTCGAGGTGACCTGGTATTGGCGTGCAATCGGAGATCCACCCTCGGGATACAAGGTCTTCGTACACATCGACGGGCATGGCCTTCGGCTCAACGGAGACCACGAGCCCGTCGACGGCCGGTATCCGACGAAGCTCTGGGAAGAGGGCGACGTGATCGTGGATGGCCAAGAGCTCGTCGTTCCCGCCAACTTTCCCCGGGGCGATTACGAGATCTACGTGGGTTGGTTCAAAGGAGACGAACGTCTCGAGGTCCGATCGGGTTCCCAGGACGGAGTCGACCGCTTGCGCGCCGGAATTCTACCCGTGCGCTAGTCCGATTCGTGGCATGCGAATACCGACGTGGCGAGATCGAGCCCACCCGGGAACGCGCTCTCCGGTCGCCGGACCTCCGGCACATGCCCGCGCAAACTGCAAGCGTTTCGCGAGGGGCGCGCGGGTGAAGGCGCAGTCCAACCGGCGACCGTGCCGAGCAGCCGCGTCGGAGCTTCATACGCTTCACTCACGCCGACCGGAACACCGGTGAGCGTTCGCTGGCCGAGGATGAACGATTCCTGCGCCCGAAAGCCGCGCATGCTCGAGGTGAGCCGCCGGCGCTCATCGGCGCGCAGCGCCTCGAACTCGATTCCCATGCCGACGGCATTTCGGTCCCCGGGCCGCGCCCGGAGCTCGACTCGCTGGACCCGACCGGCGACGCACAAAGGCTCGTCCCAGTCGGGGGGATGAAAGGTCAGCGCCACCTCGGTGCCCACTTCGAGCAGGAGCTCGGTTTGAATCCAGAGCCCCTCCTCGCTCACATCGGTGACCCGATGCGCGATCGCCTCACCCCAGAGCTCGGAGTACACCTCGCACTCGAGGTCGACGAGCCGCCGGACCGCCCTGCGAGCCTCGGGTTTGGCCCCAAATTGGCGAGCTGCCATGCCTAGCTTGTATTCGACCGGGCCTCGGTGCCGCAAGTTACGGGTCGAGCGTCACTGCCTGGTCGACCTCGAGCACGTAGCGCGATTGATCCCACGTCCCAGGTGTGGCCTTGACGCCGGATTCGTCCACATCGAACACCCACAGGCCTTCGCGGCCTGCATGGGTGGTGCTGCCCGAACAGCAGAGGGACAACGGGGATTCGGGCACGCGCACGTGATAGCGCCAGTGAATGTGCCCATGAAGAATCACCCCGCGGCGCGCGCACGCGCACGCTGCAAGAAACGCATCGGCGTTCACCAGCCCGTGCGCTGGTCGATCGGGCTTACCGTTGGCGAGGCGCGGCGCATAGTGGGTTGCGATCATCACGAAGCGATCGCGCAAACGCGCGTCGTCGAGGATGCGCGTCAATGCGTCGATCTGCGCATCGGGAATGTAGCCGCTGGAATGCGTGGGCTTTGGATTCGCCCTCGCGCTGTTGATGCCGATGAGCGCCAGTCCGTCTGCGGGGAAGCGAACCTGTGGCCAGACGCCGTCGACCGCATATTCGGGAAGCTCGGTCCCCATGAGCGGGCCAAAGCTAGTATCGAACCAGCCGGCCTCGACCGTATCGCTCAGGTACAAGTCGTGATTGCCCGGCACGGTGAAGAAACCGAGAGGCGTGCGGGTCAGTGGCTCGATGACACTGCGGGCGTATTCGATCTCCGGCTGGGTGCCGAGCGCCGTATAGTCGCCAGTACAGATCACCAGGTCGACGCCTTCGGCTTGGGCAAACGCCGCCAGCGCCTCGACCTTGCGCTCGGCTTCCGCAAACGCTTTACGGCGCCGAAACCGAAGGTTCGCGTAACCAACGATGCGTTTGTTGAAAAATGCTCTCGCAGGCACGCCGGGAAAACCGCGCTCCAAGTGCAGATCGCTGACGTGCAGAATTCTGGTCACGGCCATAGGGCTGGAGCCTCGAGCCCCGCTCCCTCATCGATGCCAAAGCGGACGTTGAGGCACTGAATCGCCTGCCCGGAAGCGCCCTTGACCAGGTTGTCGATGGTGCTCATCGCGATGATCGTCCCATTGTTGCGGTCCTGGGTATAAGCCAGGTGGGCTCGGTTCGAGCCGCGTACCCACAGTGTGTCGGGGTGTTGACCCGCTTCGAGCACCTCGACCGACGGCGATCCCGCATAAAGAGCGCGGGCTGCCTCCGTGCAGGCGGCCGCCGTCACACTGGCATCCGTCGGTTGCGCATAGCAAGTCGCGAGAATACCGCGCGTCATGGGAAGGAGATGAGGCACGAAGGTCACGCGTACGCGCGTCTTCGCGAGACCGCTCAGCTCCTGCTCGACCTCGGGGCCATGCCGATGCACGGCAGCTTTGTAGGCCCGCACGCCCTCGGCGGCCTCGGAAAAATGCGTCGCGTTCGACAGACCCCGGCCTGCACCCGAAGCGCCACTCTTGGCATCGATGGCGATGCCCTCCAGCCGAATGAGCTCATTTTGGACCAGTGGTGCGAGCGCGAGCGTCGACGCCGTAGGATAACATCCGGGAACCGCGATCAGATCGGCGCGGCGGATTTCTTCGCGATGCAGCTCCACCAGCCCGTAGACCGCCTCGGCGAGCCGCTCGGGCACTGGGTGTGCTCCGTACAAAGACTCGTACACAGAACGATCCGCAAACCGAAAGTCTGCAGACAAGTCGATGACCTTCAGCCCGCGCTCGCGCAGCTTGCCGACTGCTTCGGCGCTCGCCGCATGTGGTAGCGCGCAGAACGCGACATCGGCGTGCTTCACCACGTCGTCCGGATCGAATGCCTGAACGGAGCCTTCGAACACACCTCGCAAGCTCGGCAGTACGTCGGTGACCGACTGACCCGCCGTGGTGTTGCCCACGATCGAGACCAGCTCGATGAACGGATGCCCGAGGCACAAACGGACGAGCTCGGCGCCCGTGTATCCGGTGCCTCCGACGACGATCGCGCGTATGGGCTTCGAAGTCATCTTGCTCATCTCCATCCTGATACTGACACGGCCGTTGTCCACGGCATGAACGAAAAAGCCGCGGCACTTGAGGGCGCCGCGGCTCGAGTCTCGTAACGAAAAGCTCTCAGCGCTTGGAGTACTGGAACTTCTTGCGTGCGCCCGGCTGCCCCGGCTTCTTTCGCTCTTTCTTCCGGGCATCGCGGGTGAGGTAGCCCGCACGCTTGAGCGTCGGCTTGCTGTTTTCGTCGAGGCGAACGAGCGCCCTCGCGATCCCGTGGCGAACGGCCTCTGCCTGCGAGGACACGCCGCCACCGCAAACGTTGACCTCCACGTCGAACTGGTTCTCCTTCCCGAGGGCCGCAAACGGTTGCATCGCGATGATTCGCAAGATCTCCCTGGGAAAGTAGTTGTCGAAGGTGCGGCCGTTCACGGTCACGTTGCCGGCGCCGGGGCTCAGGAAAACCCGAGCGATGGCGTTCTTTCGCTTACCAGTGCCGTAGTGACGTCCATCGATGACTTTAGAGTGTGTCATTCGGTATTTCTCTCGAGATCAAAAGGAAAGGGGCTCGGGTTTCTGAGCCGCGTGAGGATGAGTCCCTTCCGGGTAGACTTTCAGCTTGCGGAACATGTCGCGTCCCAGGCTGTTCTTGGGAAGCATGCCCTTGACCGCACGTTCCACGAGGAGCTCCGGCTTGCGCTCGCGCAGATGACCGGCGCTTTCCGTCCTGAGGCCGCCGGGATAGCCGGAATGCCAATAGTACTGCTTTCCGTCGAGCTTGTTGCCAGTCAGTCGCACTTTGCCAGCGTTGGTGACGATGACGAAGTCACCCGTATCGACGTGTGGTGTGTATTGTGGTCGGTGCTTGCCGCGCAGGATGTGAGCCACCTTGGATGCAAGACGGCCGAGCGGCTGACCTGCAGCATCGATCACATACCATTTGCGTTCGATTTCCGACGCTTTGGCACTCTGGGTAGCCATGATTCGCTCCTAAGACCCCGTTTCGGGGCGCGTTTCCTAGCCGCCGCCCCCATTGGTGTCAAGCGGGCTGACCGCAATCGGCCAAGAGAAAACGTAGGGTTTCTTAGCGGATTTCAACACGACGCGCACGCCGAGCCCGAATTGAGCTACAAAGGTAAACGGTGAAAATCGTTATCCAAACCGGAAGCCCTACCCGCGTGCCAGCCAGGAGCTCGGCGACACCATGGTGGCTCACCGCCTTGGCGTCGCTGTGGGTCGCAGCTAGCGCGAGTGCGCAAACCGGCCAGATCCTCTGCTCGGTCACCGAGAACGGCAGTCCGGCCAGGGGCAACGTCGTAGTCGAGCAGAAGGGACGCCAGATGGCAGCGGGGTCCTGCAACGGAACGCTGTCGGTGCCCGCTGGAAAGTACGAGGTGACCGTGCGCATCGATGGCGTGCTCGACAACCCGGCCAAAACCCGCCGTGTCGAGGTGGCGACTGACAAAACCGTCCCGGTTTCGGTGGACTTCAAGACCGGGGTGCTCGAGGTTCGAATCGAAAGTCAGGACAATCGGGGCACCGGTATCGTGACCGTCAGTCAGCTCGGCAAACGAATCGGCACGCTCGGCAGCGGCGTGGCGACCCATCTCAGCGCCGGACGCTACGAAGTATTGGTGCGGCTCGACGGAAAGGAGCGCCGCTATTCCGTCGATCTGAAGCCTGGTCAGCGCCGCCTGGTGCGGGCGCAGCTCTGAAAAGCCCGGAATCAGAGCAAAAGGCGTATACTCGACCCGATCTTCGACACTGCTACGGTCTATTTTGGGGATGACGGACATGCCTGAGCTGGCGCGGCGATCGCGGACGCCCGCGCCTTATTCGCCCAACGCGATCCTGCGATGGCTCTATCGGCGATTCTTCGCCCACATCCGGGTGGACGAAAACTGGAGCCGGAGCGTCCGTGACGCGGCGAGCAAAGGCGTCGTGGTCTACGTGATGCGCTCGCTCTCGTTCCTCGACTTCATCTGCCTCGATTTCTTGATCAAGAAGTTCGGCCTGCCGTTGGTCCGATTCGTCAATGATTTGGGGCTTTGGATCCTCGAGCCTTTCGGAAAGGGCGAGCGCCGCTTGAGCCTGAGGCGGCAGATTCCAGAAGCCCAGGCATTGGAGCGGACGGTCGGCGACGGCTACAGCGCGCTCCTCTTTCTGCGACGCCCGCCGAAATTCGGAAGCCAGACCAGACGCGGACGCGAGCTCGACGTCGACCTCATCGAAACCCTGGTGGCCAAGCAGCGGACCTCCACACAGCCGATTCTGCTCGTTCCGCAGACGTTCATCTGGAGCAAACAGGCGGGCACCGCGAGCCCGGGTTTGCTCGATCTGCTGTTCGGACCCGTGCAGTGGCCGGGCCGGCTTCGTGTTTTCTGCCAGTTTTTGCTGAACTATCGTGACGCCAAGCTGAGGTCCGGCGAGCCGTTCAACCTCCAGAGCTTCCTGAAAAAGAACCCAGAGCTCACCGACGGCGAGGCCGCGAACAAGATCCGCTACGCCTTGCTTCGCCGAATGGAGCGAGACCGGGCGGTCATCCTCGGACCAATGAAGAAGAGCACGGCTCGCATCCAAGACGAGCTCCTCAGAAGCCCGAGAGTCCGCACCCAGATCCAGCGCTACGCGGACGAAAAGGGTATTTCGTACCTCCGGGCCGAGCACGTCGCCCGAAAGCAGCTACGGCACCTCTGCGCGAAACAGAGCCACTTCGTGGTCGACATGATGCATCGTTTTCTCACCTGGGTTTGGTCGAGAATGTACGACGGTGTGATGCTCGACAAGGAGGGGCTCGAGCGCGTGCGCGATGCGGCGCGTGACGCTTCGCTCGTGCTACTCCCGAGCCACAAGAGCCACATCGATTATCTCGTCCTGAGCGACATGTTGTACGGCAACGCGATGATGCCGCCGCTGATCGCCGCAGGCGAGAACCTGAGCTTCTGGCCCATCGGTCCGCTGCTTCGCCGGGGCGGCGCGTTCTTCATTCGACGGAGCTTCCACGGGGACATCCTCTACCCCATCCTCGTCGAAGCCTATCTCCGCAAGGCGCTGGCGGAGGGCTTTGCGCTGGAATTCTTCTTGGAAGGCGGCCGTTCGCGCACGGGCAAAGCATTGCCCCCGAAATACGGATTACTCTCGATGGTCGCCAATTCCGCGACCAAGCTCCGCGGCACGAAGGTCAAGCTCGTCCCGATTTCCATCGGCTACGAGCGGATCATCGAGGAGCGTTCCTTCGTGCACGAGCTCTCCGGGGGAGAGAAGCAATCGGAAAACGTCAGTGACTTGCTGAAGAGCTCGAGTGTCTTGCGGTCGAAGTGGGGCCGTCTCTACGTGCAGTTCGGTGAGATCATAGACTTCGACGAGTTCGCGGCCGAGACGGTGCCTCGGCTGGAAGCGAGCGCCACGAAGCTCGACGAGCTCGACCCCGCCCAGCAGCGAAGCGCCGTGCGAGCGTTGGCCCACAAGGTCATGTACTCGATCAACGAGGTGACGGTGGTGACTCCTGCTGCGCTCGTCGCGATCGCTCTGTTGAGTCACCAAAAGCGAGGCATGACGCGGACGGCGTTACTCGGCGCCTGTGAGGACCTGTTGCATGCGCTCGAGAAGATGGATGCACGCATCGCCCACCAGCTCCGCATCGGCGATGGGCGGATCCGCGAGGATACGATCGACGAAGCGTTGCGTCTGTTCATCGACGCGCGACTCATCATCGCCCATGACACCGGGCCGGACCCCATTTACACCATCGAGTCGGAGCGACGCATCGCGCTCGAGTACTACCAAAACACGATCATTCACTTCTTCGTGCCACGTGCGCTGATAGCGGCGGCGCTGCTGGTCGACAAGGAGCAGTGGGTGGACGTCAATCGATTGAACAGTCGCGTTCAGCAGCTCTCTCGCTTGTTCAAACACGAATTCATCTACAGAACCGACGCGACCTTCGACCAGATCTTCACCGAAACACTTCGAGGCTTGGCGGAGGACGCAGAAATCGAGATCCGTGACGGGCACGCGCAAGCGACCGAAGGAGAGACGCGGCAACGGCTCGAACGATACGCGGTGATGCTGCAGACCTTCTTCGAAAGCTATCTCTTGGCGCTTCGAGGCGCCGAGATCGTGCTCGACGGCCCGATTCCCAAGAAAGACTGGTACAAGCGAACGCTCGCCCTCGGCCAGCAGATGTACCTCGCTGGAGAGATCGAGCGCAGGGAGTCTCTTTCCAAGCTCAAGCTGGAGACCGCTCTGAAGGCGTTGCAGGACTACCGGTTGATCCATCTCAAAGGCGACATCGTGGAGCGTGGAGACGGCGTGAGCTCCGTTGCGGACCTGCACGCGTTAGAGCCCAAGCTGACTGGATTCCTTCGTTGATCTCCGAGGGCGCCGCGAAGTCCAAACTCCGCATACGTCCTGCAACACGCAACGCTCGCACTTCGCCAAGTCGGGGCGGCTCGGACAGTCTCTGGAGACGCCGAGATGGCATAGAGCGAAGTCGTACTTGACGGGATCATCGGGATCGAACCGGCGCAGTGCAGCTGTGATCTCCTCGGCGGTCGCCCAACTCGCAGTGCGGCGGTTGGTCAGGCCCAAGTTTCGGCTGATCCGGTGGACGTGGGTGTCGACTGGAATGACGAGCTCGCGAGGCGCGATCGACCAAAGACCCAAATCGATGCCATCGGCGGGACGAATCATCCAGCGCGAGTAGAGCAACAGCCGCTTGCATGCGCTTCCGGCACGAGGATCGCTGACCAAATGCCGCATGCTTCGGCTGCTCGCGCCACCCCGAAGCGCATCGGCGAAACGGGCCAGGCTCTCACGAAAATCGCCGTCACTTTCGGCGTGAAACCACGAAAATGCCCGCCCCATGGTCTCATGCTCTCGCAAGAGCAAGGCCGCCTGCCAAAGCAAGGCCGCCAGATGCTCGCCACGATAGATGCGGTGGACGAAGCCGCGAAACCGGTCCTGCAACTCGGTCCGACTCGCTTCGAGGATCGTCTCGGCCGGATGCGGTCCCAGTACCGCAAGCGCTCGATCGATGCTCTGACGCGCCGCGACTGCGTTTCCGAATGCGAGACTCGCGGCTATCAGCCCGACCACTTCTCGATCCCGTGGATCGCCGTATCGATGAAGGAAATCTACGGGATCACGACGCCGCGTGAGCGCTGCATCGCATTCAGCGAGTAGCGCGTCGAGCCGTTGATGGATACCGTCCACTTTGAAGAGGTTCTTGCTATATTGCGCTGTCAACCGCAATGACTCGTAACGCGCTCCCCAGATGCGGCCTTTGTTTGATCGTGATTCTCTTCGTGATCGCCTCCGGTTGCGCACACGATTCGAGTGACACGCAACGAGCTAGGCCTGATGCCGAAGGAGAGCGACTGGACCTCGGGCTGCGACTGACCAACGGCCGTTGGGTCGAGCTTGCGGACCTTCGTGGCAGGCCTCTGCTGCTTTTCGTGTTCGCGACGTTCGACGCCGTCAGCCAAGCCACGCTGAAGTCGCTTCGTCCGTTCGTGGCTCAGCATCCGGAGCTCCTGGTCATCGGCGTCGCAGCGCAGCCACGGGCTGCCCCACTCGTAGAGGCGTGGGAGTACGCGCTCGATCCACCTTTCCCGGTGGGCGCCAACCCCTATGGAACCGTGGAGAATGGAGAGAGCTCTCTCGGCAAAATCGAACAGGTTCCGACGTTCATCGTGTACGACGCGAAGGGATACGAAGTCGGCCGCGCGACGGGTCTACTGACCGAAGGTGACTTGGTACGACTCGCGGCACCGGTCCTCGGGCGCGAGGACTAGACGGCCTCCTGGTGCATCCACGATCGATCGAAGCCCTCGCCCATGCGGTCGGTCACCAGAAGCCGAACCTCTTCGGCGGACTCGCAGCGGAGCGCATCCTCTGCCAGTGAGCTCAGCAGGTCGAGATCCACGCTGTGGATTACGGCGCGTACCAATGGGAGCAAGCGAACGGGCACCGAGATCTCACGGTACCCCAAACCGAGCACGAGGCTGAGCGCGAGGGGGTCTGCCGCCATGTCACCGCATACCGAGCAGGGGATGCCGGCGTCCCTCGCCGCACGGATCGTTCGCTCGAGCAGCCTGAGGACGGCAGGGTCGAGTAAGCTCGCCCCGGCGCAGGCTTGATCTCCCTGGCGGTCGACTCCCAACGCGTAATGCGCGAGATCATTGGTACCCACGGCGAAGAAATCGGCATGTCGCGCAAAGTGCTCGGCCATCAGCGCAGCGGAGGGAACCTCGACCATCATTCCCACTTTCAGGGAGGCGGACGGGACGCCCTCGCGCCCGAGCTCCGCCCTACATTGCTGGACGAGGACCTTGGCATCCCGGAGCGCTCGCACCGTGGCCATCATCGGAAACATGAGCGCCACCGAGCCCCAGTCGCCGGCCCGTAGAACGGCCTTGATCTGCGTGCGCAGCCAATCGGCCTGGTCTGCGCCTGCCCCGAGGGAAGCCGGTCGCTTGTCCCCCCGCCAGTCGAAAGTTCTGAAGATCACCTTCTTCGGCGCCATCGCGGTCGCAACCGTACGGTAAACGTCGAGTTGCTCGTCTTCCGATGGGGGTTCCGACTGGCTCAGGCACATGAACTCCGTGCGGTAGAGCCCTATTCCGTCCGCGCCGTTTCCCAAGGCGGCTTCGAGCTCGCTCGGGAGCTCCATGTTGGCGGCCACGCTGATGGACGTGCCATCCAGCGTGACCGCGCTCGTCCCACGCTCGGCTTCGAGAAATGCGAGGAATCGATCGCGGCGGGTCTCTGCCTGTCTCCGTTCTCCACGGGAAGCGCCAATGATCACCTCACCGGAAAAGCCATCGACCACCACGTCCTCATCGTCCTCGATCTCGACGGGCAACGACCCCACGCCCACGACGGCGGGCACGCCGAACGTTCGAGCGAGGATCGCGGTATGACTGCTGCCTCCTCCCACCTCCGTGACCAAACCCACGGTCGGAGGAGCAAGCATCTGGACTGCATCGGCCGGGGTCAAATCGTGCGCAATCAAGACCACGGGATCCTGACCGGGCCGTTCGGCGCGATCTTCTCCGCATAGCTCGCGAAGAAGGTGCTCTTTGACGTGATCGACATCGCGAGCGCGCTCTCTGAAGTAAGACGAGCCGTCTCGAAGGAGCGGCGCCTTCAACCGCTCGGTGACACGCGAGATCGCCCACTCGGCATTGATGTGCTCTTGTTCGATGACGTCACGAATCGCGTCGACCAGCAATGCATCGCCATGCATCAGAAGGTACACGTCCAGAATCGAGGCGTAGGTCGCACCGTGCTGCTGAGCGAGCTCTCGCCTGGCCGTTTCGATCTCGGCGTGTGATGCAGCGACGGCTGCTCGAAATCGATCGATCTCGCTCGAGACTTGGTCCTCGGCAATTCGCCGAAAAGAGACGCGGCGACGGCCCCATGCGAGCACCCTCGCACCACCGACGGCTATTCCCATCGACGCCGCAACACCTTTGAGGCGCAGCGCGTCGCTCATGGGTTCTCTCCGAACCCGTCTTCGACCAACGCGCACAGTGCGGCGAGCGCGTGCTCCGCATCCGGCCCCGTCGCGCGGAACGTGATCCTCGAGCCCCGCTGGCTGCACAAGAGCAATACGCCCATGATGCTCTTGGCGTCCGCGACCTGGCTGTCTTTGCTCACTTCGATGTGGGACTGATACCGGTTGGCGAGCTCGACCAGCTTCGCGGCGGCTCTTGCGTGAATGCCAAGGCGGTTGGTCACCTCGACAGTCGCGGCGAACGGCATGCTCACCGGACTGCTCGCTGTGCGTCACGGTGGGACACGACCACCTCGTGCTGTTCGCCGAGCAGCCGTCTGAGCTCCTCCACCATCGCGACGGACCGATGTCGGCCGCCAGTGCACCCGAAGGCCATCGTCAGGTAGGCTTTGCCCTCTTTGGCGTACTGCGGAAGGGTGAAATCGAGGAGCGGACGCAACAGCCGGAGGAGCTCCTCGGTTTCCGGTGCTTTCAACACGTAGTCGGAGACCTCTGGGTCGACGCCCGTCTTCGGACGAAGCGCATCGACGAAATGCGGATTAGGCAAAAACCGCAGGTCGAAAACGAGATCGGCATCGACGGGAATCCCGTATTTGAAGCCGAAGGATAGCAACCGCACCACCATGGAGGGGCGGGCCGCATCGCGCCCGATGTAGTCTATCAATTGGCGCCGGAGGTCGTGCACGCTGAGCTCGGTCGTATCGATGACCACGTCGGCACGATCGCGGAGCCCGGCAAGCCGTTCCCGCTCTCTGGTGATGGCTCCGTGCAGGTCCCCTTCCCGTGCGAGCGCGTGCGGCCGACGGGTTTCACTGAACCTCCGCACCAGCACGTCGTCGGCACAATCGAGAAAGACCACCCGAACCTCGTGCCCCGAAGCCTCCAACTTGGAAAGCATGTCTTCGGCACCGCTCAAGAAGGTGCCGGTCCGAACATCGATGCCCAATCCGACACGACGCAGCCTGCCCTCGTTGCTGACCAAATCGAGGAGCTCGGGGACCAGTGCAGGCGGCAAGTTGTCAACGCAAAAGAAGCCAGCGTCCTCGAGCACGCGGAGCGCAGTGCTCCGGCCCGCTCCAGACAAACCGGTCACGAGAACGAGCTGTGGCGCTTCACTCATCGTCCACGATCCGTTCCCGGCTCCTCCCGATCTCGGCTGAGCGAGGAAATGAACTTCTTGGCGCCGTGATTGCCCGCCATCTTCAGGATGTGATTGCGCGCGGCGACCTCCAGGATGACCGCCATGTTCCGTCCCGGACGAATCGGAATCCGCAGCATGGGAATGGGAACCCCCAGTATGTCCAGCGTCGAGTCGTCGATTCCGAGCCGATCGAACGGCTCTCCATCCCTCCACGGGCACAGCTCCACCACGAGTTGCACCGTCTTCTCGGTGCGTACCGCATTGGCCCCGAACAGATCTCTGACGTTGATGATCCCGATGCCGCGTACCTCCAGATGGTTGCGAAGCAAGGTCGGCGCACGGCCCAGAATCTGCTCGGATGGCAGCAGCGACAGAATCACCTGGTCGTCGGCGACGAAACGGTGTCCGCGTTCTACCAAGAAAAGGGCACATTCGCTCTTGCCGATGCCGCTTGGCCCCAGCAGCAGCGTGCCGATGCCGTGAACGTCCATCAGCACGCCGTGGCGCGTCTCGGACGGCGCGAGAATTCCGTCCAGCACCAGATGAACCGTCTGGATCGTACGGCTCGAGCGCGGCTCGGCGACGGCGAGAGGTGTCGACGTCTCCTCGGCTGCTCGAACCAGCGCGGGTGGCGGTTCGATGCCCCTAGTGACGATCACGAGAGACAGTCCCAGACGGAACAGAGCCCTGGCGCGATCGAGCTGATCGGCGGGGGACAAGGCATCGAGGTAGGTGATCTCGGTCTCTCCGAGAATCTGGATACGCGTCGGCACCACGCCATGGGTGTGCCCCGCGAGAGCGAGCCCCGGTTTCTGAACTCGCGGATGGTCTATCGTGAGCTCCTGCCCGCCCTGCCCCGCGACCAGATGCATGATTGCGCTCAGACGGGGCTCGGCCAAGAGATGCGCGACGGTGACACCGCGTTCGACGCGCATGCTAGGCAGCCCCGCGTGCGACGAAGAGGAGGATTGGGTCACGTTTCCCATCATACGCCAGGCCGCGCGACCTGTCTGCCCATCAGGCGTCGATCAGGGCGCCGTAGGCCTGCGCATTGTCGACCGCATTGAGAAGCGCAGCGCGTTTCGTCGTGTCCCTGAGGACTCGCGAGACACCGGCCAGCGCCGCGAGGTGCTTCTGAGGCATGGAACGGGGTCCGATGATTCCTACGAATATCTTCACCGGAAGCCCGTCCACGGCGTTGAAATCGACGCCGGCGGGGCACACCGCGACTGCGGCACGGAGCTCGTCGACCCCATCGTAGCGCCCGTGGGGAATCGCGACGCCACTCCCGACACCCGTGCTGGCGAGACGTTCCCTTTCGAGGAGCACGTCATACACGGCCTCCTCGTTCGTGGCGCCGTCGGGCATCGTCAACAGCGCGGCGACTGCTCGCAATGCAGCTTCCTTGTCGGCAAGCTGGAGGCCGACACGCACGCGCTCCGGATGCAAGAGTTCAGCGAGCATGAGGGCAGGCGATACCGCACCCGTCGCACGGGTGCAATGTGGATCAGTCTTCCGGTCGCCGGAGCGACTCGCTACCGTGCTTGCGGCGGTCGTTCTCCGTCGCCTTCAAGTCGCGCACCTGCCTGTCGATCTTGTCTACGACCTGGTCGATTGTCGCGTACATGTCCTCCGACTGGCCGTGGCCGGCGTACTGATGGCCGTCGCCGGTCAAGTTGAGGTCGACGCGATGAAGATGCCGCTCCATCGAAAAGGTGAACTCGGCATGAAGCGGGGCCCTCATGTACTTCTGAATCTTGCCGATCTTTTCGGATGCGTAGTTCTTGATTCCGTCAGATGACTCCATATTTCGAAATGTATAGCTGATACGCATCGAACCTCCGGCGATTTAAAAGTACTTCTTGCGTTTCGACGAGCTCAAAATTCCGAGCATCTCACGATACTTCGCTACGGTGCGGCGGGCAATCTTGATGTCGTCCTGGGCCAGTATTTCAACGATTCTCTGGTCTGACAAAGGGGCCTTGGGATCCTCGCCCGAAATGATGTTCTTTATGGCCTGCTTGACGCTTTCCGAGGCGATGTCGTTTTGATGGTCGCGCTTTATCGCGCTGTTGAAGAAGTATTTCAGCTCGAAGGTGCCCCGCGGCGTGTGAACGTACTTGTTGCTGGTCACCCGAGAGATCGTGCTCTCGTGCATGCCCACGGCCTCAGCCACGTCGCGCAAGATCATGGGCTTCAGGTGCTCGATACCCTTGTCGAAGAAGTCTCGTTGCTTCTCTACTATGCACTCGGTGACCTTCACGATCGTCTTTCGACGCTGATCGATGCTTCGAATCAACCATTGCGCGCTGCGCAACTTGTCCTGAATGTACTCTTTGGCCTTGGGGTTGTCCGCCATCGCGGAGCGATAGAAGCCGCTAATCTTGAGCTTCGGCATTCCGTCGTCGTTTGCGACGACGTAGTACTCGTCGCCCACTCGATGCACGTAGACGTCCGGCACGATGTACCGCGGCTCATCGGTCTGAAAGCGGCGAGCGGGGCGCGGCTCTAGCTCCGCGATGATCTGCGCAACGTCGTACACCTCGTCGAGCGAGCAGCCGAGCGCCTTCGCAATGGCGGGATAGTGTCGCTTCTCCAGGTCGCCAAGATGATCCGAGATCACGCGAAGAACCAGATCGTCCATGCCGTAGTGCTTGGCCTGAATGGTCAAGCATTCCGCGAGCGAGCGCGACGCTACACCGATTGGATCGAACTGCTGGATCATGGCCAGCACTTCTTCGGCATCTTCTGGGTCGAGCTCCGACTCGGCCGCCAATCGAGGCACGATGTCTTCCGGCGCGATACCCTCGATCTTCAGATAGCCGTTGTCGTCTAGATTGCCGATCACGAGCGCAGCAAACCGGCGTTCGTCCTCGACGAAATCGCCCATGCGTAACTGCCAACCCAAGTGGTCGGACAGATCCTCGGAAGTCGAGAGAGTGGCCTCGAGGCCGGGCATCTCGTCATCGCCTCCGCGGCGAATCGAAGGCATCGGCGCTTCGGTGGAATGGTTTTCGAGGTAACGCTCCCAGTCGATTTCTTCCTTCTTCGCCTCGTGAGCGCGAACCTCGGGCGCAGCGGATTCCTCTGGCGCTTGATTGGCGGTTTCACGCGCCTCGTTGCCCTCCTCGAGCATCGGATTTTCGAGCAGCTCCTCTTGCACGAGCTCGCTGAGCTCCATGCGCGACATCTGCAGCAGCTTGATGGCTTGCTGCAGCTGAGGCGTCATGATCAGCTGCTGCGATAATTTGAGTTGCTGTTTGAGCTCCATCCAGTCCCCAACCCCGAACGGGTCCGTCGTTGGTAGTAGTATAGACACGACCTCGGCCCAGGGAAACTCGGCGCAGGGACTCGCGTATCCCTGCCCAGTCGAGTACCTTGTCCGAGTGGGGACCTCTGGGACATCGACGCGGACGTTCGTGGTCATTGCCGAGCACGACCGCGCGACCCGGGAGCGCCTCGCCGATCTGCTCCGCGACCGAGGCTTCGTGGTTGCGACGGCCAGCAACGGGCAAAAGGCGATCGATGCCGTACGCGCGCAGCCGATCGATCTCGTTCTGCTCGACGTCGACATGCCGGGGCTCAACGGCATCGACGCGTGCCGCGTCATCAAAACGATCACCAAGGACCGATTCGTACCCGTCATTCTTTTGACTCCTCCAGGAGACGAGAGCGCGAGGATTCGGAGTCTTCGTACGGGCGCCGACGATCACGTAACGAAGCCGGTCGACGACGGTGATTTGCTCTCGTGCATCGACCACATGCTTCGGGTCAAACGCACTCACGACGACGTGGATGTCGCAAAGAACGAGCTTCGTTATGCATCGCTGCACGAACAGCTCGGCGTGCTGCCGGATGCACGCTACTTCCACCAGCGCCTGGAGCGTGAATTCGCAGAGGCGCGACGGCATCTGGATCCGCTGGCCTGCTGCATCCTCGCGGTGGAGGAGCTTCAGAAGCTGATAGCCGAGCACGGTCCCGAGATCGCCGTTCCCGCCTTGGACGAGGTATGCGAACGGGTGCAGACCACGATCCGCACGACCGACGTCGCGGCTCGCTTCAGAACTGCCGAATTTGGTCTGCTACTTCTCAATACGCGCCCGGCGAGGGCTCTCGCACTGGCGGAGCGCTTGGTGGCCGAGGTGGCTTCGCGACCCATCGAAATCGGCGACATCCGCGTCCGATTGACGACCTCGATTGGGGTCGGGCTTTTTCCTGGCGCCAACGTGCGAACCCACAGTGAGCTCTTGGATGCGGCTAGTGTGGCGGTCGCCAGAGCGCGGGTAGCCGGTCCGAACCGGGTATGCGTCGTACAGCAGCAAGGCTACATTTTCAGCCCATCGCTGTCCGGAGCTGCTTGACCATCGGCCTCGAGCCGACCGCCAAAACCGACGCTGCTCGTCGCGCACAGGATGAGGCCTGCCACCATCAGCCACGGCCCCCAGAGCCACTCTACGTTTGCGCCGAATGCCTCGGCCATGATCTCGATCCGCCGGGTGGTGTATGCCAAGGGCAACAGACCGCTCACGGCCAACCCGAACACCGCAGCCCGGGCGGCGCGCATCGCGGAGCGCGTCCGGCGTCGCCATGGAACCGAGAGCAATAGGATCGCGGCGCCGGGCGTGAGCCAGAGATTGATGGCGCCGTCGACCGCCGCCTCCAAAGCAGACACCTCGATCCCTCGCGAGCGAGCAAAGGGCGCCACGAATCCGATCAGCACGAGCACCGCGCCCAGCATGACTGGGCCCCTTCCGAGCCTCGGGTCGGCGAAAAAACGGACCTCTTCCAACGAACGGTCCCCACGGTTGGGAAGCTCGTCGATCGGGAGCAGAACGAGCTCGTGCTCGGGGCATTCGCGACGGCCCTCGAATGCCTCTCCGCAGAACGGGCAGAACAGCAGCGTTTGATGTTGCGGGGACTCTCGGGGCTCGGACATGCTCGTGAGGCGCTCGCCGTGCGTTCTGACTGAGTTCGTGATACCGCTGTGCCGGAAATGCAGATCCGGGGACTGACCAAAGCGGACTACGACTATATCATCTCCGTGTTGGACCAGTGGTGGGGTGGGCCGGCTGGTCGTCGCGCAGATCCCATGTTCTTCTACGAGTTTGGTGAACATGCCCTCGTAGCCGAACAGAACGGACAGGTGATTGGATTTCTTTTCGGAGTCATGGTGCCCGCGCCTTCTGCAACCGGCTATGTGCACCTGGTCGGCATTCATCCCGACCACCGCCGCCGCGGTGTCGGGAAGCGGCTCTACGAACAGTTCACGGAGCGGTCCCGGGCCGCGGGAATGAAGCAAATCAAGTCACTTGCTTCGTCGGGGCACGAGGGGCCCGTCCGGTTTCACGAATCGATGGGATTCACCAGCACCGAAGTGCCGGATTACGCGGGTCCTGGGCGCTCGCGGGTCGTATTCGTCAAGGAGCTTTGACCTCTTCACGACTCCCGTTATCCTGAGAAGCAGGTTAGCTGGGGGGACACACCAATCATGGGTTATTCATCGGCCGGCGAAGCGCGCCGGGCTCGCGAGGCGCTCGGCGAGGCACTCGAGGCGCTTCAGGAAGACGCCGAGATCCCCGAAGAAGCGCTGGGGATCGCACAAAACGTCGCCAAGTCGGTCGGCGCACTTTTCGAAGCGGAGTACGCCTCGACCGAGCCCGACGGCAAAACCTGCGTTCGAAACGCGCTCGGCACACTGAGCCAAACGCTTGCTTTGTTGCAGGACGTGAAGACGGAGCATCCTGGCGTGCAGCGCGCCACCGAGCGGATTGCGGATGTGATCAGCATCCTCTTCCCGCTGACCAACAAGCCGAGCGTGCGGCCGGAAGGACGAGTTGGCGAGGGCAGGGACAGTGTCAGGGTCAGTGACCGAGTCAGGGACAGCGTCAGGGACAGCGTCAGGGTCGCCGGGGACAGTGTTCGTGCGGGGGTTGGGCAGAGCGCTCGGCCGGGGGTGATCGCCACCTCCATGTTGCCGCCGCCGGCGCCGATTCCGAGTGCTGCTCGTCGGCGTGTCGAAGCCAACCTCGGAGCGACGACTCAATCGAATTTCTACGTCGGCTTCAGCGGCGAGATCGCACACGGAGGCGTCTTCTTGGCGACCTACGAAGCGCTTCCCAAGGACACCTCGGTTTCGATGCTGGTCACGCTGCCTGGGGGCTTCGAGTTCGAATGCGATGGTTATGTCCGCTTCGTCCGCGATCCGATGGACTTTACGTCCGAATCCGAGCCCGGCATGGGCATCCAATTCGAAGAGCTGCCCGACGAAGCACGAGACTTGGTGCTGCGCTTCGTCCGGAAGCGACCTCCCATCTTCTACGACGTTTGACGACGGTGCGTCAGCTCTCCCCCAGAAGCTTGCTCATCGATGCCTCGTCGACGGGAGTGAACGCATAGGATTCCATCTCTTTCGAGGTTACCCAGGCATAAGCACGCACCGCCCGGCATCGCAGATGGTCGCTCAGCAGCTCGCATTCGTACAGGAACAAGTCGACCGCATACTTCTCGTAGGGATGATTGACGAAGGAAATGAGCTGACCCACCCGTACCGCTGCGCCGAGTCTCTCTTCGACTTCGCGCACCAGCGCGGCCTGGTCGCTCTCACCCTCTTCCACGCGTCCACCCGGAAAATCCCAGAGCAGCGGGAGCACCGCGCTTTCACGGCGCTGGGTGATGAGGTAGCGCCCTTCCCGCTCGACGAGCGCAGCCACCACGCGAATGGTTTTCATGATGAGAGGCACGCCGCGGGATATAGCATCTCGCGCCGCGTGATCTCACATCGGGTAGCTATGAACGACGTCCACAGGTGGCCTTTCGACGTTCAGAACCGGGCTGGTGATGAGATCCCGTCCCGCAGCGATGAAGAAAAGCGACTCGCCGACCGTGGGCAACCCCTCGGACGCGCTGATCGCGCCGTTGTCGTGGAACTTGAGGCCACCCGACACCGTGCTGCGCAGCGCGAGATGGCCGCTCAACCACTTCCCGGTGCGACGATCGCGAACGCCGACGCAGACGTTGCGTCGGACGTGATATTCGCTGTTGCGAGTCACGAAGACCCGGTGGATTCGGCGTTCCTTACCCAAATAACCCATCCCAACCTCCCAGGGCGCTACCATAGGGTTTAGAAGGCCACCTTACATGTGGGACAAAGTACGACCAAAAAACTGGCGGCGCCCGCTGCTGCTACAGCCGGACAACTTCACGCCACCAGCCCGAACGCCCTGGGGCGGGCGCCGCATCATCGACCAGCTCAAGGCCGAAGCGGCGTTGGACGTCACAGGGCCCGTCGGGGAAGCGTGGGAGCTTTCCGTGGAACCCGATTTCCCGAGCCGTCTCGTCGAGGGACCCTTGCTCGAGGAGGTGCTGCACTCCGACCGAGCGCTCCTCGGGCGCGAGGCGCCCCTCGGCTCCACCGCGTTGCTGGTCAAGCTGGTCGATGCCGCCGACGATCTGTCGGTCCAGATCCATCCTCGCGACGACGATCAAGCGCTCGCTCCAGATGAAAGTGGCAAACCCGAGGCGTGGTACATCATCGAGGCGGAACCCGGGGCGGGTTTGTATTTGGGCTTTCGCGATCGTGTTTCGCGATCCGTCGTGGAAACGGCGCTCGACCAGGGCGAAGCGATCGACGACCTGATGACTTTCGTCCCGGTCCGCGCTGGCGATGTCTTTTCGATCGAGCCCGGCACACCACATGCGATTGGCAAGGGGGTGTTTCTCCTCGAGCCCCAGCGGGTGACCCCTGGCAAACGGGGTGTCACCTATCGCTACTGGGACTGGAATCGTCGGTACGATGCGGCAGGACGGCCCGACCCGAACGGCGAGCCGAGGGCTCTCCACCGGGAGCGTGCGCTCGACGTCACGGATTGGGAGGGCGCCCGAGGCGGCGCTTGGATCGACCGCATTCGTCATCGGGCAGGGCCCGCGCCGGTCACCCAGGGTGCTGACCTCGCCACGCTTCTGGGCAACCGAGGTCCGCTGCGCTCCGAGGTCTTCTCGGTCCATCGCTTGGCGGGTTCTGGAACGCTCGAGCTTCCGCCGGGCGATGCATTGCGCGGACTGACGGTTCTCGAAGGAAGATTGGCCCTGGAAGGGGGCGACGGCCGGTTGGAGGTCTCCAGGGGACGAACGGTCGCGCTTCCTGCGTGCCTAGGACCGCTCCATGTGGAGCTCGAGGGCGCCCATGCGGTGCTATGTGGCTTGGCTTGACGCAGATGAGTCTGCTTGAGATTGTGCCGCCCCTTGACTGATTTCCCTGCCAAGCCTTCGATCTCGATCGTCATCCCCGTGTACAACGAGGAGGCGATCCTGCGCTCCGCGGTCGTCGACCTGGTCGATCGACTGGCCGACTTCGGGTGGTCCTACGAGCTGGTGCTGGCGGAGAACGGCTCGACCGACGACACGGCGCGGGTCGCTTCGGACCTCGCCGAGAAGCTGCCGCAGCTCGTCTGTCGGCACACCGCAGAGCCCGACTATGGCAAGGCGCTTCGTGAGGGGATTCTGTACGCGAAAGGCGAAATCGTCATCTGCGACGAAATCGACCTGTGCGACACCGACTTCTACCAACGGGCCCTCGGGTTGTTGCAAGATCCGGCAGTGGACTTCGTCGTCGGCTCGAAAGTCATGGAGGGGGCTCGCGACGAGCGCCCGTTGTTTCGCCGGCTCGGCACGAAAGTAATCAACGGGTTGCTGAGATGGACACTCGGCTTCAGGGGAACCGACACACACGGCCTCAAAGCGTTCCGCAGCGACGAAGTGAAACCGATCGTGCATGCTTGTCTCATCAACGGAGACTTGTTCGCTTCGGAGCTGGTCATCCGGTCACAGCGCGCGGGTTTGGGAGTCCGGGAAATTCCGATTCGCGTGCTGGAGAAGCGACCTCCGAGCGTTCGGCTCATGCGCAGGGTCCCTCGCGTGCTTCGGAGCCTGGCCAAGCTCTTCATCGCAATTCGGATCAAAGGTTGAGTCTGCGGCTGGCATCGATATCGATCGACTTGGACGAGGTGCCTCGTTACACCGCGATCCATGGCTTGGATCCTCTAGGCGAGCCCGCCGCCCACGCGGTCTACGATTCTTGCATTCCGAGGCTTGCGGCATGGCTCGAGCAGGAGTCGATCCCTGCGACCTTTTTCGCCATCGGAGAAGACCTGGAACGCGAGAGGAACCGTCGGTCGATCGCCGCGCTCCATGGGGCCGGGCACGAGGTCGCAAATCATTCCTATGGGCACCACTACGACCTCACACACGGGACGGCCGACGAGATCGCAGAAGAGATCGAAAGAGGCGCGGCGATCATCGAAGCGGCGTGCGGAGAGCGCCCGGTGGGATTTCGCGCTCCGGGATACACGGTGTGCGACGCACTGTTTGACGCCTTGGAAGCATCCGGCGCGCTCTACGACTCGAGCGTATTTCCCTGCCCAAGCTACTACGGGCTCAAGGCTGCAGTGCTGGCGACGATGAAGCTGAAGGGCCGCCAAAGCGCGAGCGTGCTCGACACGCCGGCGGTCTTGCGCGCGCCACGGGATCCGTATCTCGTGGGTCGTCCGTACTGGCGGCGAGGCTCGGGGGTCTTGGAGCTTCCCATCGGCGTCACCCGCTGGCAGCTACCGTACATAGGCACGTCGTTGGTGGTCGGTGGAGCGCGGATCGCAGCGGGGCTCACCAGGCAGATGCTGGGCCGGGAGCTGATCAACCTCGAGCTTCATGGTTTCGACGCCGCGGACTCCACCGAAGACGGCCTCGAAGCACTCGCGCCGTACCGCGCCGACTTGAGGCGCACGGCAGATGAAAAGCTCCACATCCTGACGACCGCCGTGCGGATCATCCGTGAGAACGGTTACGAGCTGGTGACGCTCCGAGAAGCAGCTCACCGCATCAAGTCTCGGTCCAACCGGTAGACTGGCGTGTCTGCACGGCGCGGACGGCGAGCTCGTCGGCATGTTCGTTGAGGGTCACACCCTGATGACCGCGGACGTGAAACAGCTTGGCGTCAGGATGCGAATCGAGGGCTCGACGCACCCTTGCGACCAGCTCCTTGTTGGCGCGCACTTTCCAACCCTGGGTCAGCACACCGATGGAGTACTTCGAATCGGTATACAGGCGAAGTGGTCGTCCCAGCTCGTTCGCCAGCTCGACCGCTCGCAAGATCGCCGTCAGCTCCGCGATGTTGTTCGTGCCCTCGCCTAGGTACTCGCTCAGCTCGCGCCTCCGATCCCCGTAGAGCGCCACCACGCCCAAGCCGGCCGGCCCCGGATTCCCGCTGCAGGCGCCGTCGGCGAACGCGAGCAACTCGTCGGCCTCGGGTTTCTCTGGGATCGACCCCGCTTCGGCGTCGGAGGGTGAGGCTTTTGGGGTTTTCTGCACGGCTTCTCCCGGACCACAGAACGAGTCGGGCTCGATGTCGAGACCGCGGTCCGAAGCTTGGAGGTTCGCAGCGCTGGCAAAGTAAGCCCGTCCATCGTTGGGCTTGTATCGAATCTCGACGCGCCCTCCTTTCGAAACGAGCTCCCCCTGTTCATCGCAACGGGCAAACACATCGGAATTACGCAAACGCATGCGGCGCCAGGGCATGGCCCTCCGGTTAGCACGACCGCTTGCTCCATGAAAAGAACTTCCTACCCTCGAGCGATGTCTCGCTCGCTCAAGGTTGCCGTCGTGGTCTCGATCGCGACGATAGCCCTGCTCTATGCGATGATCGAGCACGGCCGTAGGGCTCGTGCGTCCCTACCGCTGCACGCGCTGCCGAGCACTGCTCGTGCCGTGCTTCACGTGGACGTCAGCGCTCTCGAAGGAACGCCTGCGGCAGGGGCTCTGCTCGGAGCCATGGTGTCCGAAGAGCAGCTCACCGAAATTGAAACGACCTGCAAAATCACTCCCCTCGAAGCATTGAGCGAGATCACCGTGTGGGTCCGGGGCCCTGAGGAGCAGCCGTTTCAGTCGATCGGTTTGATGTTGAAAGGGCGAAGCGTGGACGCGACGGCGCTGGCCGAGTGCCATCGCTCTCTAGTGCGCGCGCGCGGCGGATCCGTCGTTCGTCTCGACGCGCCGACGGGTGCCTTGCTCACCAGCCGGGATCGTCGAAGCGCAATCGGGGTCCTCGACGCTCGGACCGTGGTCACCGGTTCGGTCCGCACCGTGGCCGAGACGATGGCGGCGCAAGCCGGCTTGGTGCCTGCCCTGGTCGACAGAGAGTCCATCGCCGCGCTCTGGCCGCGGCTCAACCGAAACGCAGCCGTGGCCGCAATGCTCGAGCCGCCCGAGCACTGGAAGGAAGCCCTCTACGGCATCGCAGGGCTCGAAGACGGGCGATCGCCGTTCGACGGCGCGCGCGCACTCGGCTTGGTCATCCGGGCTGGAAGTGAGGGAACGGTCGAAGGATACGTCGAGCTGGACGATGCCGAGACCGCCCGAAGAAACGCGGCGCGGATGCAGACCTGGCTCGGCGACCCGCCGGCTTCGGTCGAGTCGCCGTGGAGCGACGTCATGCGGCACGCGACCGTCGAGACCGAGGGCCGGATGCTCCGGGTCAATCTGGACGTGTCGTATCTCGCCGGGTCTCGGTAGAGTCTGGCGCGCCCGACTCTGCGCCCGCATAAAACGAAGATTGGCGGTACCGATCGTCGATGCGTTCGAGCAAGATCTTGAGAACCGCTGCGGCGGGCACGGCGAGCAGAACGCCGGTGAACCCGAGCAAATCCGCGCCGACCAGTAGTGCGAACAAGACGGCGATCGCCGAGATCCCGACGGTGTCACCCATGACCTTCGGGGTGATCACGAAGCCTTCGAGCCCCTGAATCACGGCATGTATGCCGATCACCCAAAGCACCTGAATCCATCCCTGCATCTCGAGCGCCGTCATCAGCAGCGCGCAGACCAGAGCGGTCGCGCTTCCAACGTAGGGAATGAAGGACAGCAGCCCGGCGAGAATTCCAATCGGAAGGGCCAGGGGCACGCCGATGATTCCGTATCCGATGGCGTAGAGCGCACCGAGAACGGCCATCACGGTGAACTGACCACGAAGGAACTGACCGAGCACCCCGTCGACCTCTCCGAAGAACGACGTCGCGTCACCTCGATAGCGCGGCGGAATGAGCTCTACGGCTCGGGCGGTCAGGCGATCGAAATCGTAGAGAAGGTAAAACGCGAACACCGGCACGACGAGCGCGGCGACGAGCGCGCCAACGGCCGACGCAGTGCCGCCCAACAGCCATTTCACCGCAGCCGTCGCGGGCGCGTACCCTTTTGCAACGACCGACTGAAGATCGAGATGAAGCTCCTCGAACGCATGACCGACCGATGTCGGAATCTCGAGGCCGAGCTCCGCCAAAAACGGCTCCCATTGCGCCCGGCTCCTCTCCACCAATCCGGGAAGCTTTCTCACGAATGCGACCACCTGCTCGTAGACCATGGGCACGACTACGAAGAGGACGAGAGCCGTGATCAGGAACACGAGCACGAGCAGGACCGAGATTGCCACTCCCCGGGCGATTCGCCGATCGCGGAGCAAGCGGCTCCCCTCGATCCGGTCCACCACCGGGTCGAGGACGTACGCGATCAGGAATGCGAAAAATACCGGCGCCAAGACGCCGCGGAGCGCGTACAGCACCCACCCGACTGCCACCGCAGCGCCGGTCCACAGAATCCACCGTGGTAGCTGATCACGTTCGGAGATGGAGCCCTCCCAGCATCATGCCTCCCGTCGAAAGCATTCGTGTGCAATGCCTAGCCTCTTTCGAAGCAGAGCCGTGGCTTCGATGAATCGCTTGGTCACGGGATCGCGGTATCCACTTGCCAGCGTGAGCTCGGGATCGCCTCTGCGATAGAACTCACCGATGCGGCGCATGGAGATCTCGCGGACGTATTTCCCGACGATGGACGCCAGGGCCACCGGCAAGTGTCGCGCGTCGGCGTCGACTTCGAAGCGGATCTCACCGACATCCCGGACCGCGTAGCGCCGCTGCCCACGGCGTCCGGGAATAGCTTCGATCTGAGACCGGTCGAATCGACTGAAGCGTGGCGCGTAATCCCGAATGCCTCCGATCATTCCGCAGACGGCGAGGAGCGGTGCGCCATGGGCCAGGTGCGCAGCCGTGATGAGCTCTTCGAAAAGATCGAAATCGAGGTCGAACTTGTGCTTCCCAGCCGCCCGCTCTTTGTTGAGGACACCGGCGCAGGCCACGCGGCTTTTCACGTCGACGATACGGAGGCTCGAACGCCCGATTAGCTGGTCGAGCAGTCGTCCTCCGGTATCAGGGTCGCCGCCGAAAGCCGGCAGCGGCAGATCGACCGCCCAGCATTGGTCCGCGGTCGGGTCGTCGGGACAACATCCGCGGAGCCGGGGCCGTCCTTCCTGAAATACTTCGTCGAGCAGGGCATCCGCCGACCCCGGAGCCGGCCCGTCGCGCAGATGCGCCAAGAGCGCCAGGGCCACGGATTCGGCGAACTGCATCTGGCCGAACCCCCCGGACTCCTTGCTGTCGGTGAGGCCCAGCGAAAGTCCCCGTTGGCAGAGCGCCGACCGATTGTAACGCGGCATTTCCAGCGTCACGGAGGTGGCCACGAGGGGCCCCAGCACGGGCCCAAGGCCGTTCTCGTCCACCCCCAACACCAGCATGGTGCTCCCATGTACCATGAAGGTGTTCCGACGCACAGTATGACCGGTTTGGCGGACGATTGAATTCACGGTAATATTACGTTGTTGTGGTAGCTCACAAATACGCTGCCTCAGGTGGGGGTGGAGATCGCATGGATAGGGAGCCGCCGATCGCACGCATGGTGCGAGAGGCGATCGAGACGGTCGCGACGCCGGACGTCCGCGTGCAGATCCTCCATCGCGCGCTTCACATGGCGCGCGAGCACGAGGTGCCAAAGTCAGGAGAGACGCTACGCGCTTTCGTTCACAAGCATCTTCGCACGGCCATGGCCTTCTACCTCGGCGAGGACGCAACCGACGCCGTGATGCAGAACTTGGAGCCGATGGTAGCCCTCGCTGAAAAGATCAACTCTGCACCACCCGAAGAGAAGCGCCGGCCCGACGACACCCGGCGGCTGGGCCGTGATCGGCAACGGTCGGGTCTCACCCGCAAAGGGACGCCCTCCCCCGCCGAAACCGATACGTCGAAGTATCCGACGATGCAGCCTCTCGGCTCGACGCTGCCCATGGTGTTCGTCGCCACGAGGAGCGTCGAGCGTTGCCGGCAGATCCAGAAGCACGTCGGCGCACGCGCAGCGGTCCAGCAGATTGGAGACGTCGTGGCGTTTCTCGACAACCTGAAAGCAACCGCGTCCCTGAGCCCTCTGGTCGTGATCGACTGCGCCGAAGCGTCGATTCAGCCTTCGACGATCGCCACGTTGGCCCACGAGTTACCCGTAAACTCCGCTGTGCTCATCTGGGGAGCGACCGAGCAGCATCGCGACCTCACGGACTTAGCGGCCGGCGACGAGAGGTGGCTTCGTTGTGGAGTCGAGGCGACGCCTAGCGACGTGGCCGCGCTGATCCACATGCTCCTCGGCGAATAACCATCGAACGAGACGTTCATCGGTTGCAGCGATGGCGGCGTCCGTTGCGTCTTTGCGTGCCGTATCGCTCAGCCACGGCCAGTGGGGAGCTTCCTCCTGGCACCCGAGCCCGCGCTCGGCCGCATCACAGCCTACACGGAGGTGAAAGTGATCATCGTGCGGGTCGGCTCGGGAGGGTTGGTGGAGAATCCAGGTGGCTCGAACCACTGCCCGAGCCGATGGCTCGTGCCGAACCGCGTAGCGAAGAAGGCGCGCTTTGATCTGGTTCGAGCAGAACAGCCACTTCACACGAGCGTCTTCATCCAACACCAGCGTGCGCACGAGATGCCAGTTCCGCGCCTCGTCGAAGCGGTACGCTCGACTGCCGAAGACCCCGAGGCCTAGCTGATCGAACTTCATCCAGGCTTTGGGCGCAGCAGCCAAGCCTCCTGCGTCTCGCGCGTAGAACAGCAGGTCGGCGTCGCGCCCCGAACGATGGCTGCGGTGCCTCGAATGCGCGCCGCCGCTCGGATTGGACAGATCCCCGACCTGCAGCGGATAGCCTCCCGGGAAGACCTGGGCGACCTCACGGGCCGCACGCTCGATCGCCCCTACGAGCGTCTCCGTCCCATAGCGGGTCTCCTCTCGAGGACGCAGCCGCTGGTAACCCTCGCCCTCGTCATTTAGCGGCACCGCGTCCCGAAGGTAGCCGCGGCTGGACGTTCCGACGGAGATCGTCTGCCCGACCGGCAAAGGCTCGGTCACGCATCCATAGAGGCCCACGATTCCCAGCAACGTGAAAAACCTAACCATTCCCTCTGAATGATAGCGCACACTTCCGCTTGACGTCCCAAACCGGCCACGTAACTTTCGCGATCGACCATGTCCGAGCAAAACGATGGGTTGATGGACCGCCTGAGCGCGCACCTCGATCGCGGGTGGGAGCTGGTGACGCAGGGCGACTTGATCGGCGCCATGGCGTCGGCCGAGCAGACCCTCGAGCTCGACGGTGATTCGCCCGATGCCCACAACCTGATTGGCTACATCCATGCAGCCAACGGCAATCTCGACATGGCACTCGACCATTACCGTCAAGCCATCGAGCTCGACGAGCATTATCTCGAGGCGATGCTGAATGCAGCCGAGCTGCTCATCCATCCGCTGGGCAGCTTCGACGAGGCGATTCGGGTGCTCGACCAGGCGTTGGAAAGCTGCCAGACGGCAGACGACATCGCAGATGCGTCGGTTCTCAAGGTGGACGCGCTTCTTCATCAGGGAGACCGTGCGGCCGCGGCCGAGCTGTTGCTGGGGCTTCCCGAGGGACCGTTCGAAAACGAGCAGCTCGATTTTCTGGTCGGCAGGGCTCACTTCGAGCTCGATCAGATCGAGCAAGCTGCCGTGCTCATCGAGCGCGCGGCCGCACGTCCCGATGCCTCCGCGGATGTCATCTATTACCTCGGTCTGCTGCGCGACCGTCAGGAACGCCATGCCGAGGCGTCGCTCTCCTTCCTCAAGACCAGGCACCTCGACGGCCTCGCTGCGCGCCCGCCGTGGGTCCCGTCGCACGCGCGATTCGAAAAGATCGTCCAGGCGGCGCTGCGCGAGCTGCCCGAGGAGCTTGCCCAGCGCCTGGAAGGCAATCTCATCATGGTCACCGATCTGCCGGGCCTCGAGGTGGTGGCCGAAGGTGTCGACCCGCGGACACCTCTGTTGCTGGACGAGCTGGCGACCAAGAGTGGCGGCGATGAGCAACGACGGTTGTTCGTCTATCAGCGCAACATCGAGCGGCTGATTCGACACCCGCTCGAGATCCAAGAAAACGTGCGAGAGATATTGGAGCGCGAGCTCGATGCTCACTTCAACAGGCCGTCCGAAGCGCTTCCCGGCGCGAAGTTCTCTTCGCACTAGAGATCGAAGTCGGAAGGCGCCCCGCCCAACGCAAGCCAGACGCGCTTCATGTCGGGAGGCACCGCTGCATCGAATTGACGGCGGCCGCCAGGGGCCCAAGGGAAGCTCACTCGTGCGCAGTGAAGCATCACCCTCCGTGCGGTGACGACACTGCCATCGGGAAGCGTGCACCGGCGCGCGCCCTGGTATGCATGATCGCCAAACAGAGGAGCCCCAGCCCGAGATGCGTGCACACGAAGCTGATGGGTGCGCCCGGTGTGCGGCATGAGTCGAAGAAGGGTGCCGGTGGAAAGCCGCTTTCGTATCTCGTATCGAGTACGGGCATCGCGCTGTCCCCGACCCGGACCTGCGACCCGCAGCGACGGCTGGCGTGGGTCGAGCGAGATGGGCCAAGCCCATTCACCCTCGGGCGGCACCGGTTCATCGAGAGCGATGCCCAGGTAGATGCGCTCATAGGCCCCGGCGCGGCGTGCCTCCAAGAGGCGCCGATTGGCCGTGCGGTTCAACGCGAACGTGACTAGGCCGCTTACTGGCGCATCCAACCGCGATGTCGCGTGGGCGCTGAGACCCGAAAAGCGTTCCTCCACCCAACGAGTGAGAGACGGGTCTGCGCGCCGAGGCGCAGTCGTCGGAAGACCGGGTGGCTTGTCGATGACGAGGAGGTGCTCGTCTCGATGGACGACTTCAGGCTGGGGCGCGACATCACTCACCGAGCACCTCGACGGTGCCCGCATCACCGTCTACCCGAACGATGTCTCCGTCGGAGAGCGCGCGGGTCGCGCTCGTCACGTTGACCACCGCGGGTACTGCGTACTCCCGCAAGATGATGGCGGCATGAGAGAGCGGGCCGCCGAGCTCGGTGACCACCGCTGCCGCCGCGAGGAACAAGGGAGCCCAACCCGTGTCGGCCGCGGCCACCACGAGGATTTCCCCAGGCTCGAAATCTGCAGCCTTCGACGGGTCCCTCAGAATGCGCACCTTCCCCTCGGCCACGCCGCGGCTTGCGGCCAAGCCGTGCAAGCGCTTCGATGCAGCCTCGGCCACCGACTCCTCGGGAGGGAACCCCACGAACGTGGAGGGCGGCTCGGGAAGAGCCTTGTTACGCTCATATTCCAAGCGGCGTCGCTGGACACGAATCGCCACGCGCTCGTTCTCGTCGTAGAGAACACGACGGACTTCGGCGAGGGTCAGGAAAAACGCCGCGTCGGGCCCCGCCTCCGGCTCGCGTGATTCGATCCGGCGGGACGTCTCGAGCGCGACGCGGCGGAACATGCCGAGAACCTCGACCACGTGACCCCGAAGCTGCTCGCGCATTCGCGTGAAGCGGCGAACGAAGTCGAGCAGCTTTCGAACGGCAGGCCGGAACGGCAGTGGAACGCTTCCCTCGAGCTTCTCCTCCGCCTCCTCACGCCCGCGCTGCAAATCGCGTTCGCGTTGGACGAGATCGACGTTGCCATCCAGATGAGAACGCAATGCAGCAAACATGAGCGTCGGATCTTCCGACCAACGTGGCTCGGCGATTTCCGCCTCTCTTATTCCGCGGTAACCGTAGTCGTCGATGAACTGGCGCAGCGCGTCTTTGGTGGGTCCCGCGGGGAGACTCTCGACGCTCAGGTTGGAGGAGCTTCGAGAACGAATGCGTTCGGCTACCTCAGGCTCGTTTTTGGCGAGCTGCGCGATCTGCCACAACACCATTCCGGGACGCGCGCTCGAGATGTCCTGGAGGCCGGACAGGAGATCCCGATACAAGCCGGAGCCATGCTTGCCGGCGAAGAGGCGAACGATGCCGAGCAGAACCAGGACCGCAGTCAGCAGATTCGCATACGCGGTCAACATGATCGATCCGGTTTCATCGAGCAGGTGCTCGACGTCCCCCAACATTCGATCGAGACCACTCGGTTCGAGCAGCCGCGGGTCGATCGACTCGATGCGCAGACGCTCTTCGTCGAAATAGGTCTCGAAGGCATCGATCCTCGCCTTCAGGCGGAAGTTCTCGCGCGCGTACCGCGAAATCGTCTGAGGAAGGCGCAATAGAAAGCCCGACGAGCTTCGGTCTTGAATGACCTCGTCGAGCTCCACGGCGTACTGTCCTCCGCCGAGCCGAACGAGCGTCGAGGGATGAATCCAGGGGATTTGCGAGATGATCGAGCTGAACTCGGTCAGGTTGAGGTAAATGCGGCCGCGGAAGTCCCCCACCAGCTCCGCATCGCGGGGAACCGTGCATCCGAGAGCACCAAAGGCGCGGCGAAACCCGAGCTCGCTGAACTGGCTGAGCACCGACCAGGTCAACGGGGTCGCGACCCCGGGGAGCGCCTCTCCCACGTTCGCGTTGCTCCAGACGATCTTGCGGCGGTCCCAGGGGCGTTCACGGTCAGCGCCGCGATTCCGTATGCTCGGCACGACGACCGGACGCGCCTGCAGCACGTAGGCTTCTTGTTGCGCGATGGCCCACTCGACGTCGCGTGCGTCTCCGAAATGGTTCTCGATGCGCTGCGCCAGCTCAGTCAGCCCCAAGAGCTGCTTCTCGCTCAGCGCCGGATGCTCTCGGGCGGATTGTTCGACCTTCACCTCGCGTACGCCGCCCGATTCATCGAGCAGAACCTGAAGCGCCTTGTCTCCCAAGACCCTGTCGCGGAGCTGACCGGTGGCCTTGTCCACACGATAGGTGTCCGGAGTGACTCGACCATCGACGACCGAAGAACCGAGCCCATAGGCTGCGTTGATGACGACCTCCCCGGCGTCTCCGGTGAGGGGATTGGCCGTGAACAAAACGCCGGAGATCTCGGCCGGCACCATGGCCTGAATGAGGACCCCGACCGACACCGGTACGTCGTCCCCGAGGGTCCGCAGATACGACATGACGCGCGGACGAAAGAGGCTCGCCCAGCACGCCTTGACCCCATCGAGAATCTCGTCTTCCCGGATCAGGTTCAGCAGCGTCAAATGCATCCCCGCCGCCGAAGCGCCTTCCTGGTCCTCGTGTGTCCCCGAAGAGCGCACCGCAAAGCTCGATGCGCCTTCGTCCGTCATGGCGAGAAGCGCGTCCCTCACGCTGCTCACCACGTCCTGTGGAAGCGTCGCCTCGCGAACGCGCTCTGCGATCTTTTCGAGGCGTGCATCGGAAACGTGAGGGCTGCGGAGAAGGGCTCTCGGCCGGTCCGCGATGTCGAGAACGCTCGATAGAAAAGAATCGGCCACCCAACCCGGCATTGCGTAGGCGACGGGGACCGGGAAGCCCGCACGTGCAAGCGCGGCCAAGTTTCGCGCTTTGCCCCCGTAGCCGGATGCCCTCCGAGGCACTACAGATTCAATTCGCTTGAGTATACGCGGCATTGCTTAGGCAGTTTCTAGCGCAGGCTCGCAAGAGAGGCATGCAGGGGTGATGGACGCAGGGGTAGGCGGGCGCTATGTAGGGCGCCTTGGTGGCGATGGACGACGATCATTTCCATGATCAATGCGGAGTATTCGGCGTGTTCGGTGCCAGCGAGGCGGCGAATCTGTCGTATCTCGGCCTGCATTCGTTGCAACACCGCGGTCAGGAAGCCGCCGGTATCGTCTCGAGCAACGGCGAGCAGCTCTTCGTCCATCGCGGGATGGGGCTGGTTCAGGACGTTTTCACGGCGGATCAGCTCGAAAAGCTGCCCGGAAGCAGCGCCATTGGCCACGTGCGGTACACGACTGCGGGCGGCAGCCACATCAAAAATGCGCAGCCCATCGCAGTCGACTGCGGCCACGGCGCCATTGCGGTGGCGCACAACGGCAACCTCACCAACGGCATCGCCTTGCGGCATCAGCTCGAAAAAGAGGGCTCGATCTTCGCATCCGACAGTGACACCGAGGTCCTCGTCCATTTGATTGCGCGCTCGAGGGCGGAGACCATGGTGGACCGGGTCGCCGACGCGCTTCATCAAGTCGAGGGCGCCTATTCGCTGGTCTTTCTGTCTCCAGACGAGCTGGTGGCCGTTCGCGACCCGTATGGCTTTCGGCCGCTTTGCCTCGGAGAGCTCGACGGAGCGTACGTCATCGCGTCGGAGCCCCCCGCATTCCAGCTCATCGGCGCGAATTTCATCCGCGACATCGAGCCCGGGGAGATGGTCGTGGTCAACGATGCGGGCATCGAAAGCCTGCGCCCGTTTCCCAAAGACCCGAAGCGCCGCTACATGTGCATCTTCGAGTACGTGTATTTCGCGCGGCCCGACGCCTGGTTCGACGGCATCAGCGTCTACGAGGCGAGGAAGCGCATGGGACGTGCGCTCGCCGAAGACCAGCCGGTCGAAGCGGACATCGTCGTACCCGTGCCGGACAGCGGGGTGGCTGCCGCGCTCGGTTATGCCGAGGCCGCCGGCCTCCCCTTCGAGCTCGGTCTGATTCGAAGCCACTACGTCGGCCGAACGTTCATCGAGCCGGCCCAGTCGATTCGTCACTTCGGCGTACGCTTGAAGCTGCACCCCGTCCAAAGCATCCTCCGGGGCAAGCGCGTGGTGGTGATCGACGACTCGATCGTGCGCGGGACGACCAGCCGGAAGATCGTCAAGATGATCCGCGACGCGGGCGCCAAAGAGGTCCATTTGCGCATCAGCTCGCCGCCGACCATCTGGCCCTGCTTCTACGGCATCGACACGCCCACCCGCGAAGAGCTCATCGCCGCACAGCACTCGATCGAAGAGGTGAACGAGTACGTGACCGCAGACAGCCTGGGTTATCTCTCGCTCGACGGCCTGAAGCGAGCGGTCGGCGGCGAGGAGGGTTTCTGCAGCGCCTGCTTCAGCGGCCGCTACCCAATCCCCGTCCGAGACAACGGAACGACCCGCCGACAGCTCCCCTTAGTCGGGGTCTAGCCTTCGCAAGCCGGGGCTTGGTCGTCGACTGAGCCCCCGAAGGACGGGTCGCGCTGTCGGTGACGCTGCCGCTGGCGCTGGCTCGAGGATCGGAGTGCGTGAGCCGGGCGCCGTGGTCCGCGGTCCGGGGCCCGGGTGTGTTGACGTCTGGGGGCTGCGGCTGTCGCTGAGGCCCGGCTCGGTCAGTGGGTTTCGAACCAGCGGAGCACGGCTTCGTTTACCTCGGTCGGCCGTTCTAGATGCAGAAAGTGGCCCGCCTCTGCCAAGGTCAAAGTCTCGAATAGCGCGCTGAAGTGCTCCTCTTGGCCCTCGGCCATTTCGGGCCCTATGCAGCCGTCCCGTTCGCCGTGGAGATAGAGCGTAGGGACGACGATCGGTCCAGCTCCGAGCGTCTGACGGAGCGTGCGGATGACTTTGGGAGACGCGAGCGCTCGGTAGTACTCGAGCGGGGCCGGCATGCTCGAGCGCAAGCAGAGCTCGAGCTCCTCGAAATAATCCGAGCCAGGATCGAGTCCCGGCGACCAAGTCCTCCAAAGACGTCGGATGAAGCGGAAGCCCCGCCAGCGCACCAGGAGGTCCGAGACCACGGGCGCTTGAAAGAGGGCCATGTATGCGCTTCGACCTAGTTGTCGGGGGTGCTTCTCTAGATTGGCCTCGAAGGCCAGCAAGTGTGGAACAGCCAGGTTGGCGGCGGCGCGGACGCGCGCAGGGCTCAGCGCCGAAGCGAGCTGCGAGATGACCGCGCCCCAATCATGGCCGACGATGCGGATTGGCTCCGTGGGAGACAGCTCGTCACCGAGCGTGAGGATCCTTCGGGCTACTGTGGGCACATCGAAAGGACCTTCGAGCGTCGATGGCGCATAACCGGGAAGCCACGGGCTCACGACTCGATAGCCCGCGTTGCACAAGTCCTTACCGAGGGACTCCCAAGTCCTCGGGATGTCTGGAAATCCGTGGAGGCAGAGGACCAGGGGCGCGCCCGCCTCGCCGCACGAGACGTACGAAATCCCAGTCTGCTCGGAGCGCGACCGTCGCATGTGGGAAGCCTACGAGAAAAATCCGGCCAGCGCCGCCGCCAGGCGCGCTGCAAATGCTTCGTCGACGATTAAATCCTGCCGAGCTTCGATCTCGAGTGCACAGCGCCCGAATTCGCGTGCATGGCGCACCGGCGAATAGGCGAGCCCGTCCTTGCCCGACCATGGCTCGTTCGCCAGCACGTGAAAGCCCGCGGCCTCCAAATGACGTATCAGCTCGTACGCCGGCTCTTCGTCATCGTCGAATAGGACACCGAGCTCCAGAACCCGCGCATCGCCCTCATAGTTGTCAGTGAAGGTGTGGATCGAAAAAACAGTGTCGGCGCGGCTGCGCTCGACCATGGCACGGACCGCTGCATGGTACGGTTGGTAAAACTCGTCGATCCGGCGCTGACGATCCGCATCGAGGAGCGCCCGGTTCAGATGCACCGTCTTGCCATCCGCGTTCGTTCGGAAAAGCGTGTCCGCGTCGAGCGGACGATTCGGATCGATCAAGAGCCTCGAGAAGCGTGAAAGGATCGCAGGGGCGTTCATCAAGCGGGCTACCCGTCGCGTGAACGCCGCGGCGCCAATGTCGCTTGCCCAGTGCGTCTCGACCAGCCAACGATCCTCTTCCGGCCAGGTCCAAGGCTCTGGAAGCTCAGCCGACGCGTGCTCGCACGTGAACACCAAGCGCCCGCCATCGTCGCCGTCGATCTCTTCTACCGCGTGGGACCAACTCATGGGCGAATTGTAAGTGTCCTCTCCAAAAGTCGAGCTACTCGATGACACTGAACGATTGAGCGGTATATTCGAAGAAGAAGCCGAGGGGGGCAAAAGGAAAGAATCCCGTGCCGCACCCCGATGAAGATCCCGATTCCCTCGGAACGCCGCGGCGCCGTCCCAGCCACTTCCGAAAGAAGGCCCGCGGGAGCGCTTCGAGCTCGATCGAACGCAATTCCGCGAGGCGCACGGGCGGAGAGAAGACCGTTCGCGTTGTGCGCAGCCCGAGGGCGCGACATGAACAGTGGAGCGACGTGACCAACCCCGCGCCCGCACTGCCCGAACCGCTGCTCCAAAGGCCCATGCCTCCGCCTGCCCCCCTGCCCTCGGAGAGCGTAGCGCACGACGCGACGAGCCCCGGCTGGTTGGAGGACCGCCACAAGCGCAAGCGGGTCGAGGACATCATTGGAACCGTCGGGTTGGCAATCTTGGTCGCTGCGATGCTGACTGCGATGTGGCTCCAGATGACCGGACCTTGAGCCGAGCGCCCGGTCAGAATTCGGGCCGGTCCTGATGCTGACCGAACACCTGCCGGAAGACGTCGCAGATCTCTTGCTCGGTGCAGTACGCCTTTGCGGCGTCGATGATCGAAGGCATGACGTTGCGGTCAGAGCGGCAGGCCTCGGCCACGGCCGCGAGCGCCCTCGACACGGCCGCGTCGTCGCGCTCGGCCTTGAGCTTGGCGAGATTCTCAATCTGCTCCTTTTGAATCGACTCGTCGATGCGTAGCATCGGAATCTCGGGCTGCTCGGTCTGTTGATACTTGTTGACACCGACGACGGTCTTTTCGCCGCTCTCGATCTGTTGCTGAAGCCGATATGCCGACGCGGCGATCTCGCGTTGCGGGTAACCTCGCTCGACGGCTTCCACCATGCCGCCGAGCTCGTCGACCTTGCGCAGGTACGACATGGCGTCCTCTTCGATGCGATTGGTCATCCATTCGACGAAGTAACTTCCCGCCAGGGGGTCGATGGTGTTGGCCACGCCGGACTCTTCGGCGATGATTTGTTGTGTGCGCAGGGCCAGGGTCACGGCCTCCTCGGTAGGCAGCGCATAGGTTTCGTCCAGGCTGTTGGTATGAAGCGATTGCGTGCCCCCCAACACGGCTGCAAGCGCTTGCAATGCGACGCGCGCCACGTTGTTGTAAGGCTGCTGCGCCGTCAGCGAGACCCCGGCCGTCTGCGCATGAGTACGCAGCATCGTCGAACGCGGGTCCTGCGGATTGAACCGCTCCTTCATGAGACGTGCCCACATGCGGCGTGCCGCGCGAAACTTCGCGATCTCTTCGAAGAAGTCGTTGTGGACGTCGAAAAAGAAGGAAAGCCGCGGCGCGAACTGATCGACGTCCAAGCCCCGGTCGACCGCCCACTTCACGTACTCGAGGCCATCGGCGATGGTAAAGGCCAGCTCTTGGGCTGCCGTCGCCCCGGCCTCCCGAATGTGGTAGCCGCTGATGCTGACGCTGTTCCAGCGGGGGACCTCGTTCGCGCAAAACTCGATCGAGTCTGTGACGATCCGCATGGCGGGACGCGGGGGAACGACCCATGCGTGTTGGGCGATGAATTCCTTGAGGCAATCGTTTTGGACGGTTCCGCCGATCTTGTCGCGAGGAATGCCTCGCTTGTCAGCCAGCGCGATGTAGAAGCCGAGCAGCACCGCCGCTGGGCCGTTGATGGTCATCGAGGTCGTGACCTTGTCT
Organism: Polyangiales bacterium; assembly: GCA_035466435.1. Taxonomy (GTDB): domain Bacteria; phylum Myxococcota_A; class Polyangia; order Polyangiales; family Houyiibacteriaceae; genus SG8-38. The sequence continues at coordinate 40,386 of DATIUW010000138.1, forward strand.
AGCGGAATCTGGTCGAACAAGATCTCCATGTCGCGCAGCGTATCGACCGCCACGCCGACCATTCCCACCTCCCCGAGCGAGCGCGGGGAATCGCT
>DATIUW010000139.1:0-3895 GCA_035466435.1 Polyangiales bacterium
GCAAGAGCTCCACGAAGGACACGTAGATCATCACCCCCGCCGAGAATCCGAGCGATGCCGCCAAGAAGCGCGTGTTCGTTCGTTTCGCGATGAACGCGGAGACGCCTCCGATGCCCGTAGAAACGCCCGCCAGGATGGTGAGCCCCATCGCGAACAGGACGTCCATATCACTACCCAAGGAGCGAGCCGCAGCGGCGCACTACGCGATGCGCCGTTCTTCCTGCGGCTCTGACGCTTCTTCGGAGCCTTTCTCCTTCTTCGATTTCCGCTCCTCGAAGATTTCGTCCATGGTCTTGGGGCGCAAGTCTTCCACGCTGTAGGGGAGCTCCGGGATCGAACGCTCGAGCCAAGCATGCTTGCCGTTCAGCATGTCGATGCCCACGCGCGTGGCCCTGGCGTCGTCATTGCGCCAAAGTCCCCGAAAGAGCGCGTCGATGTTGCGCCGGGTCTGGCGTGCGAAGTAGTCCGCGAGCGCAACCGCCTCTGCCGCGTGCTCCACCCCATCTTGGCGGAGCTTGTCGGCGCGCCGAATCGTCGCCGCGAGGACGAATATTTCCAAACCGATGTCGACGGCGCGGAATAGGAACCCTTGGCGGCGTTCGAGCCCGGGTCCGAAACGCGCCATGCCGTGAAAGACGTTGCGGGCAAGCCGCGCCGAGGCGCGCGAAGCGTAGCGCAAGTGCTTTGCGAGCTTTCCATAGCGCGAGAAGCTCGGCCACAGGCTCCAGCGGAGCCACCGGGTCGGATACCACCAGGCGTAGAACGCGATGATCTTCGGCAGCGCGCTCAGGCGTTCACCCATGCTGGCGTCGGGGTCGACGAGCTTCCCAGCTACTTGCAGGTGCTTGTCGACGGCCTCTCGCGCGATGAACAAGTGCATGATCTCGCTCGAGCCTTCGAAGATGAGATTGATGCGGTTGTCGCGTAATGCGCGTTCGACGCCGATGGCCGGCTCGCCGCGCGCCTTGAGAGAGCTCTCGGTCTCATAGCCGCGCCCGCCTCGAATCTGAAGGGTTTCGTCGACCATTTCCCAGTTTCGGACGGTGTTCCATTCCTTGGCAGCGGCGGCTTCGAGACGGATGTCCGTGTCCTTCCGGTCCGCCAACTCGCCGACTGCATAGGCGACCGATTCCATCGCGAAAGCCGACGAAAGCAGATACGCATTCTTGTGCGCCACCGCTTCGTGCTTGCCGACGGGCACGCCCCACTGAACGCGAGCGTTCGACCACTTCCTCGCGATTTCGACGTACCGTTTGGCCGAACCCGAGGTCGCGGCCGGTAGGCTCAGTCGGCCGGTATTCAGCGTGACCAATGCGATCTTGAGGCCATCGCCTTCGTTTCCGATCAGGTTCTCCTTCGGAACCTTCACGTCGTCGAAGCTCACGACGGCGTTCGCGAGGGCCCGAAGACCCATGAAATGGCATCGATGCTCGACACGGACACCGGGCCAGCTCATTTCGACGACGAACGCGTTGATCCTCTTCGTGGCAGGGTTGCGAGCCATGACGACGATGAGCTCGGCGAGCGTTCCATTGGTGCACCAGAGCTTCTGCCCATTCAGGATGTAGTGTTCGCCGTCCTCGGAGGGCTCCGCGATGGTGGCAAGCCGGGCCGGATCGGATCCGACGGCCGGCTCGGTCAATGCGAACGCAGAGATCGCTCCCTTGGCGCATCGAGGCAAGAAGCGCTTCTTCTGTTCTTCGGTGCCGAAGAGCTTCACGGGTTGCGGGACGCCGATTGCCTGATGCGCCGATATCAGGGCGATGACGTTGCCGTCGTACGATCCGATCAGCTCCATCATCCGCACGTATTCGGGATGCGTGAGCCCGAGGCCGCCGTATTCCTTTGGAATCTTCATTCCAAAGGCGCCGAGCTCGGCGAGCCCTCGCACGAGCTCGGGCGGGTACTCGCCGGTTTCGTCGATTTGAACCGAGTCGACCTTCTCTCGAAGGAAGTCGCTCATCTTGCGGTAGAGCTCGAGAAACTCGGGCCGCGTCGGCTCCTCCAGCTGCAGCCGTTCGAGAAGATCGATGCGGAAGTTTCCGAGGAATACGTCACGGATGAAGCTCTCACCGCTCCACACCTTCTCTCTGGATTCTTCTGCGACTTTTCGGGCTTCCTGCGCGTCTGCCATGGGGGGCCTCCAAACTTCTAAACGCTGCCTCCGGCAAGGGGCGAACCAAGAACATCGCGAAAGTCAGGCGTTTCCACAAGCCCCCATGCGGGTAAATGCCGCATCAGTAAAAAGTTCCACACGCGGCTGGCACGTTTGGTGCTTCGACCACGAGCCATGACGAAGGTTTTGATTCTCTACTACTCGAGCTACGGACACGTCGAAAGAATGGCCGAGGCGGTCGCGGAGGGCGCTCGCGAGGTTTCCGGCGCCGAGGTGACGGTCAAACGAGTGCCCGAATTGGTTCCCGAGGAGGTCGCCAAGAAGTCCGGGTACAAGCTCGACCAACCTGCGCCGATCGCAGAGCCGAACGAGCTGCCCGACTACGACGCGATCATCTTCGGCACGCCGACTCGATTCGGGAACATGTGTGCGCAAATGCGAAACTTCCTCGATCAAACAGGGGGTCTTTGGCAAAACGGCAAGCTGATCGGCAAGGTGGGCAGCGTGTTTACGTCCACCGCGACTCAACATGGCGGTCAAGAGTCTACCGTGCTGTCCTTTCACACGACGCTCTTGCACCAGGGCATGGTGATCGTCGGTTTGCCCTATTCGGCGAAGGAACAGATGAGCCTGGATGAGATCATGGGCGGATCGCCCTATGGCGCCGCGACCATCGCCGCTCCTGACGGATCTCGGAAGCCCTCTGAAATGGAGCTGAAGCTCGCGCGTTACCAAGGCCGTCACGCGACCGAAGTCGCGGCAAAGCTCGCCTCTTGACCCGGCGTCGTCACGGCGCGGCAAAAAGTCACAGGTGTGGCCGATTGACACGATTCGGACCTGAAATCGTTCCCCGAAGGATAGGCACGCGAGGCAGCACGTGGACAAACGGAAGAAGGGATGGCTTCAGCTCGCGCTGGTCGTGATGGTGGGGGTCGTGGCGGTCGGCGTTTCCGAGTGGATCGCCTCGTTGGCCGAAACACCGGCGCCCCGTGACCGTGTCGATGGACGCGTGCTCTCGGTGTCCGCGCAGAGGATCGAGCCCGCTCCACACCGGATCGCCTTTTCAGTCACGGGAACCGTTCAGGTCAAAAGCTACGTCGACCTGGTCGCTGAAGTTTCGGGGAGGGTGATCGAGGTGGATCGTTCGATCTTCCCCGGCGAGCACTTCAGCAAAGACACCACGCTGTTTCAGATCGAGCCCGAGGACTACAGACTGGCGCTCGAGAATCAGAGGGCCGCGGTTGCGCGGGCGAGGAGATCGCTCGAGCTTCAACGTGCCGAAAGCGAGACCGCGAAACGCCAGTGGCGCCGTCTGCATCCGGACCAGGAGCCGCCAGCCCTGGTGGCGAAGATCCCGCAACTCGAGGAAGCAAGCGCAGCGCTGGAGGCGGCGGAGTCCCGGCTCAGACGAGCCAAGCTCGACCTCGAACGAACGAGGTTCTCGCTACCTTTCGATGGAAGAGTGGTCGATTCCAATCTCGAGAAGGGACAGTTCGTGACGGCCGGTCAGCGGTACGGACGCGTGTACCGCGACGACGCACTGGAAGTGAAGGCGCCGGTCACCGGACGGCAACAGCGGTGGCTCGCCACTTCGAAATTGCCCGACATAACCATCGAAATCGTCGAGGATGGAGAGCCCAAGGCATATCGCGGCGCGTTCTCGCGGATGGCCGCGGAGGCGGAGCCCCAGACGCGCCTGCTGAGCGCCATCTTTTCTTTCGTGGATCCTCCGACGACCGTCTTGCCCGGACAGTTCGCAGAGGTCGAGGTCGCAGGTCC
>DATIUW010000140.1:0-27967 GCA_035466435.1 Polyangiales bacterium
AGCGAGGGGTTTCGGCTGGTCCGGCTCTCGATCGAGATTCCGCGGCCGGTGCCTGTCGGGCGTTTGCGGCTCGTGCGCGCATTCCGCCGGGAAGGAAGCACCGTCAAGGTCCTGACCGCGCGTCTGTCGAGCGACGACGGAAAGCTGGTCCTTGCAGCCGAAGCGTTGGCGCTTGCCGAGGCCGAGCTCGGCATCGAGCCCGAGCAGGCCGTCATGGAGGAAGACTTGCCGAGCGCAGGTGTCTCGGCGCGTTTCCCCTTCTTCGATGCGGATTCGAACTACGCGGCGGCCATGGATCTTCGATTCACGCGTGGCGCATTTGGCGAAGGCGACGTGATGGCCTGGCTTCGCATGCGCCTTCCCTTGCTCGAGGGGCAGGCCCCGTCGCCAATCGAGCGGTTGATGACCGCGGCCGACAGCGGCAATGGCGTGAGTCAGCGTTTGAGCGTACGGGACTTCACCTTCGTCAACCCCGATCTCGTGGTCACCACGTACCGGCCGGCGCGTGGAGAGTGGATCGGCCTCGCGGCGCGAACGGACCTCGACAATCGCGGCGTCGGCATGGCAGATACGCGCCTCTACGACGAGCACGGACCGATCGGACGCGGTGTGCAGACGTTGGTCGTCCGAAAGCGCTAGCTACGACTTCGCTTCGGGCTGGTCGGGGCCTTTGTTCTCTGCCGAGGCTTCCGGCTCGACCAGCTCCTCACCTTCGACGTGGCGGCCCTTCCAATGCGCCATCGACGTGTCTGCGCCGAACAGGTGAGAAACCCTGTCGTAGAGCGCGGTTGGCAGGAGGTCGCGCAAGATCGGCGTCAGCTTCACCATGAACGGCTCCAACACGTAGAGCTTGTTTCGCTCCACCGCGTGCACGATTTTCGTGGCGATGTCCTCTGGCTCGAGCATGTGAGTTGCCTTCGGCGCTTCGGCGCCTTCGAACATCCCCGTTCCGATGTAGCTCGGGCAGACGATCGTATTGTGTACGTGATCGTGGCCCATCAGCTTGAGCTCTGCGCGAATCGACTCCCCGAAGCCGATGACGGCCCACTTGCTCGATGCATAGGTCGAGCCATAGGGCAGGCCGATGAAGCCCGAGGCGCTCGCGATGTGCACCAGGTGCGCCTCCGGACGCTCGATCAAGTCAGCGAGAAACGCATGCGTCATGGCCACCACGCCGAGCACGTTGACTTCATAGGTCTTGAAGTGATCGTCGAGCGGGGTCTCGGTGAACGGACCTCCGAACACCACGCCCGCGTTGTTCACCAAGATGTCGATCGGTCCTGCCTCGGCCGAGATCTGTTGTCGCAAGGACGCGATGCTCGTGGGGTTGGTCACGTCGACACGGAAGCACCAGGCCGCCGCGTGGAGCGCTTCGATCGCGGCCTTGGCGTCGGCGAGCTTCTCGTCGTCGATGTCGGCAATGACGATTTCGCACCCGTGCGCGGCGAACTGCCTCGCCATTTCGAGACCGATCCCTTGGGCGCCTCCGGTGATGAGGACCCGCTTGCCTTGTAGAGTGGTCATGACGATCCGATGTTATGGAGTTTACGGGTTTGGGGCCAGCCGAAGCTCGACCCGCGCGGAGCGGTTGGGTGTCAGGATCTGCAGGATTTCCGCGCCCGGGTCCCAGGTCGAGCTGCAACTTTCGGCCTCCTCGCAGCCCTCTAGGGACCAACCGTCCGGATAGTGCCGAGCGGCAGGAACGTAAATCTCCGTTGGTAACGTCGCCGAAGGCGAAGGGTCGAACGCCAGCTCGAAGACGCCCGTATCGGGGTCGTACCCAAAGGAGCGCGGAACGCCCGCGACGCGCCTCGGGTAGGGGCGGACGAGCGCGTTCGCGTTCTCCCGCTCGACGACCTCGCCTTGCTCGTTGCGCTCCCAAATCCCCCAGCCGCCTGGGTCATACGACCAATACGTCCAGCCGAGCATCATGCGATCACCCATCTCCAGCAGCTCGCGCATGAAGAGCTCGGCGCCGGGCCACGTCGGATCGAATCCCCATTCGCCGAGCAGGAGCGGCGCCTTTTGCGCCTCGGTTTCGATGTTTCGATTGGCCTCCCAGTTCTCGAGCACCACGTCGGTCTCGGGTGTGTACTCCTGGTTGAACTCGAACTGCACCGAGTAGAGATGGGGCGCATAGACGAGGTGGGGCTCGCCTTCGCGCGGGTCTTCGAGCACCTCGATGAACGATGGCTGACCGTTGGCGGGCGCAGCGACGCGCGGCTCGTAGAAGATCCAGCCGTCGGGATCGACCTCTCGAATGGCGCCGATCATCCGTACGTAGAAGTCGGTGAACAGCGTTCGGTCGAACTCGGCTGCCGCGCCGTCGGGCGGCGTGTCTCGAATGTCGCTCGCGCTGTACACCGAGCCGGGGGAGGGCTCGTTGAGGATGTCGTACCCGAGCACGGCAGGATGGTCCTTGAATCGAGCGACCACGGCCTGCCAAGCGCCTGCAAAATGATCCTGCAGATGAGGGTGGTCTCCTTCGTACTCGAAGAAGTTGTCGAACGCAGCCATCACGGCGGGTGCGAAATAGTTCAGTGACCAGACGGGGGCTTGCTCGAAGGGCAGCCCATCGTCCTCGATCGCCCATTCAGGCGCACCATCGCAGCAAAAACGTTGCGCATAGACGTCTTGGTGCATGTCGAGAATCACATGCACGCCATGGGTTGCAAACCAGTCGAGCCGCTCCTCGGTCGCATCGAAATAAGCGGTGTCGTACTCACCGGGTGATGGCTCGACGGCGTCCCAGAAGATGAGGTAGCGAACGGCGTTGAAGCCCCATTGGCGGGCGTAGCGCTCGACGTCGTCTTCGCTCAGGTCGGGCAGCCTTTCCGGGTGGCCCTTCGAGGAGCTCATGATGTTCATGCCGCGAAGGATCAGGGCGCGACCCTCTTCGTCACGAACGAAATGGGTTCCCTCTTCGACGGGCTCCTGGACGACCGCGCCCTCGTTGCTGCACCCCGCCAGCGCCAACGACAAAACGAGCGCCAGGCCGCGAGGAACGTGACAGAATCTCGCGAGCACGTTGCGCGTGAGCCCGTGTGTCACGGCCGAGCTACTCCGGTGGTAGGAGCACGGTGTCGACGATGTGCAGCATCCCGTTGGACGCCGGAACCGACGCGATGATCGTCGCGTCGTTGATCATCACCTTGCCGTCTGCGACTTTCATCGTTGCCTTCTTGCCATTGGCCATTGCAAGCACTTGGCCGTCCTTGAAGGAGTCGACGTCGAGAGCCGAGGTGGTCACGTGGTACTGCAAGATCTTGCGCAACGTATCGACGTTCTCGGGCTTGACGAGATCTTCCACGGTTCCCTCAGGGAGTTTCTCGAACGCGGCGTTGGTCGGCGCAAAGACCGTGAGCGGTCCCGATGCTGCGACGGAGGTGACGTAGTCCGCAGCTTTGATGGCGGTCACCAACGTGGTGTGGTCCTCCGAGGCCACCGCGAGACTGACGATGTTGTTCTCGTCGAGCGGCGGAATGTTGGACACTTCCTTGGCAGGCGCGGGCGCCGCTGCGGGCTCGGCGGGCGCCGCCTCCTGCTTCTTGCAACCGAAGGCCAACAGGCCCACGCACAGGCCGGCAGCGGCTGTCATAGTGAAAAAGGTCTTCATGGCATCCTCCCCTCGATGAATCGGGTTCCAGGCGGTCGAGAGTATAGACACACGAGATTTTCTTACCATCCGATTTGCCTCGGGAGCCAGTGACCCTACACTCCGCGTACCTAGGAGGCGGTATGCGCAAAGACTGGATTGGGCTTCTCATCGTCGGATCGAGCTTGGTAGTGTGGGGTTGTACTTCGAAAGAGACTGCTCCCGCCGAGCAAAAAGCAGAGCCAGCCGAGGCGGCGCCATCCGCCGCGGAGCCCGAGCCGACTGAGGTCGCCGCAGCCGATCCGGCTGCCGAAGCCAAGGAAATCTTCGAGAATCGTTGCACTGTGTGTCACGGGCCGCTCGGGAAGGGTGACGGCCCCGGGTCGGCCGCGCTCGATCCGAAGCCGCGTGATCTGACTTCTGCCGAGTGGCAAGACTCGGTGGATGACGAGCACCTGCGAAAGATCATCGTCTACGGCGGAAGCGCGGTCGGTAAGTCCGCGACGATGCCCGCAAACCCCGATCTCGACGCGAAGCCCGAGGTCGTGGCCGAGTTGGTGAAGTTGATTCGAGGCCTCGAAGGCAAGTAATCAGGGTTCTCGCCGGCTCGCGCCCATCGTCATCGTACGCATTGCCTCAGCCTCCTTGCCAAGCGAGGGGTGGCTGGTTTATGTATGGCCAACCGGGAATGCGCGCTTCGTTTCGAGGCGCGAAATGTTCACTTAAGAACGAGGGAAGGCCATGGGTTTCAACGCGAACGGTGCGCGTAGCGCATCGAGTTTGGCTATTGCGCTGGCTGCGGTCACGTGCATTGGCTGCGGTCCTCAGCAGGCACAGCAGATTGCACAGGCGCCGGCTAGCTCGACCGCAGACTTGATGAAGAAGCGCGGCCTCAGCGAGGCCGACGTGAGCGCGGCGCTTCAAACGTACACGCCGACTGGGCAGAAAGATGACTACATCACGTTCGCCTCGGGCGGACACGGTGGGAATCTGATCGTCATCGGGGTGCCCTCGATGCGTATCCTCAAGTACGTCGGCGTCTTCACCCCCGAGCCTTGGCAGGGCTACGGCTATGGCGACCAGTCGGGTCAGATTCTCGCGCAGGGGGCGCGTTTCGACAAAACGATGACCTGGGGTGACATGCACCATCCCGCCCTCTCCGAAACCGGCGGCGATTACGACGGCAAGTTCCTGTTCCTGAACGACAAGGCCAATGCACGAGTCGCCGTCGTCGATCTGCACGATTTCGTGACCAAGCAAATCGTGACGTCGACCCTCATCCAAAGCGACCATGGCGCCACCTTCGTCACACCGAACACCGAGTACGTCGTCGAATCCAGCCAGTACCCGGCCCCGCTCGGCGGAGGCTATGCGCCGATCGAGGAGTACAAAGAGAAGTACCGCGGCGCGGTCATCTTCTGGAAGTTCGATCGCGAGAAGGGACGCATCGACGAATCGAAGTCCTTTGCGATGGAGCTGCCTCCGTACATGCAAGATCTTTCCGACGCTGGAAAGCTCGACAGCGACGGCTGGGTGTTCATCAACTCGTTCGACACCGAGATGGCGTATGGCGGCACGCTCGAAGGCAATCCGCCGCTCGAGTCGGGCGCCTCGCAGAACGACATGGACTACCTTCACATCATCAATCTAAAGGCCGCCGAGAAGGTCTACCAAGCGGGCAAGACCGAGGAAATCGCTGGCATGAAGGTCATTTCGCTCGAGACGGCCGTCGAGGAAGGATTGCTTCATCTCGTCGGCGAGCCGAAGAGCCCGCATGGTGTCGACGTGACGCCTGACGGCAAGGAGCTGGTGGTGTCCGGCAAGCTCGATACCCACGCTACGGTGTACAGCTTCGAGAAGCTCAAGGGCCTCATCGATGCCAAGAAGTACGCAGGCAAGGACGACTACGGGGTCCCAATCCTACCTTTCGAAGAGAGCATTCGCGGCCAGGTCGAGATCGGGCTCGGCCCGCTTCACACCCAGTACGACGACAAGGGCAACGCCTATACGTCCGTGTTCATCGAATCTACGGTCGCCAAATGGTCCCTGAAGGACCTCAAGGTCATCGAAAAGGTCAAGGTCCACTACAACGTCGGCCACATCGTGGCCGCAGAGGGCGATACGGTGAGCCCCGACGGCAAGTACCTGATCGCGATGAACAAGTGGGCCCTCGACCGCTTCAACAAAGTCGGCCCGCTGCTTCCTCAGAACTTCCAGCTGATCAACATCGACAGCGACCCGCTGCAGCTCATCTACGACATGCCGCTTCCCCTCGGTGAGCCGCACTACGCGCAGATGATCAAGGCCGACAAGCTCGGGCCGATCGACGTGTACAAGCCCGCCGGCTTCGACGTCGTGACGAACGAGCAGAGCCCCAACGCGGTCAAAGCGAAGGAAGAACGAATCGAGCGTAAAGGCAAAGACGTGCACGTGTACATGACCGCCGTCCGCAGCCACTTCACACCGGACATCGTGCGCGTGAAGAAGGGTGACACGGTCCATCTCCACATCACCAACGTGGAGCAGGCACACGATGCAACCCACGGCTTCACAGTCGGCTCGTACAACGTGCACTCCAGCCTCGAGCCTGGGAAGCACGTCGACCTGACGTTTGTCGCGGATAGGGCAGGGACGTTTCCCTTCTATTGCACCGAGTTCTGCTCGGCCCTCCATTTGGAGATGGCGGGCTACCTGTTGGTGGAACCCGGATGAGCTCGGGCGCCGCAGGCGTCGGCCGGGTGTACCGTACACCCGGTCGCGCGTGCGTCTGCGCCTTGTCAGTGGGGCTCTTGGCGAGCCTGGGGGCGTGCGGACGTGACGCCTCCTCGCGTTCCGAAGAGCAAGTGGCGCGGACGTCACCCGTTACGAAGCCATCCGACTGTGTAACCGTCGCCGAGCCGGATCTTCAGACTGCAATCGATCAGGCGGGCACCGGCTCGGCGTTGTGCCTGAAGCCGGGTTCTTACGATGGGCCTCTGACGATCGCACGAGAGGTGACGATCTGGGGGCCCTCCGACGCCGTCATCAAGTCTTCCGGGCAGGGAACGACCATCGAGATCGAGGCTGACGGTGCGGCGCTGCTCGGGGTGACCGTCGATGGGAGCGGCGGCCGTTTCGATAGGCTCGATGCTGCCGTGCACGTCGTCGCCGATGACGTCCGAGTCGAGGGCGTCCGCGTCGAGAATGCGGTCTTCGGTCTCTTGGTGGAGAAGGCGAACCGCGCCCGCATCATCGGGAACGTGGTGCAAGGCCCGGACGAAGGCCCTCTCGGCCTTCGCGGTGACGGAATTCGTCTGTGGGAGACTCGGGATTCGGAGGTTCGCGACAATCGAGTCATCGGATCTCGGGACATGGTCGTCTGGTATTCGAGCGACAACCGCCTCGTGGGCAACACGGTCGTCCGAAGCCGGTACGGTACGCACTTCATGTACAGCCACGGCAACCACGTCGAAGGGAACCGGTACGTCGACAACGTGGTCGGGGTGTTCATCATGTACAGTCGCAACGTGACGCTGCGAGACAATCTCCTCGCTCGTTCGTCCGGCCCCGGCGGCATGGGATTGGGGATCAAGGAATCGGGCAACTTGACCGTTTCCAACAACGCCTTCATCGCCAACACGAAGGCGGTCTACATGGATACGTCGCCACTCGAGCCGGACGACTTCAACACCTTCGAGAACAACGCATTCTTTCATTCCGAGGTCGGAGTGCTCATGCATTCGAGTGAGGACCGAAACGCATTTTTGTCCAACAGCTTCGTGAGCAACTATTCCCAGGTACAGGTCGAAGGCGGCGGGAACGCGCTTTCGGTCGAATGGCTCGGCAACTCCTTCGACGATTACTCGGGTTACGATCTGGACGAAGACGGTTTCGGAGACATCCCCTACGAGCTTCGCCGCCTCAGCAGCCAGCTACAAAGCACATATCCACAGCTTCGCTTCTTTCGTGGGGCCGTGACGCTGGAGCTTCTCGACGCCATCACGGCCTTGTTCCCCATGATCGAGCCGCGAACCATCTTGGTCGACCCGCGCCCCAGAGTGGGCAGGTTGGCTTGGAAGAGCTTCGATGCGCGTTGAGGGCGAGGGCATTCGGAAACGCTTCGGACGCATCGAGGCGCTCCGGGGCATCGACTTCGCGATTCCGAGCGGGGGCAAGGTTGGGTTGATCGGACCGAATGCCTCGGGCAAATCGACCTTGATCCGCATCATCCTCGGGCTCCTGCGTTGCGAGGGCGAGCTGCTGTTGGACGGCAAGCGGCGGCGCGGGGTCGAGGTCGCCGAGCGCATTGCCTACGTTCCCCAGATCGCACCCAAGTTCAGCGCATCGGTCGACGAGGTGGTCAGAGCGATCACCCGGGTCCGTGAGATCTCGCGAAGCGACGTTCTATCCTGCGGGAAAGAGGTGGGCATCGACCTGCGCGCGGTGGGTGGGCAGTCGTATTCGAACTTGTCCGGGGGCGCCAAGCAGAAGACTTTGATCGCGCTCGCGCTGGCGAGCCGTGCATCCTTTTACGTGCTCGACGAGCCGACGGCGAGCCTCGACACCCAGTCGCGGCGTGACCTCTTTCACCTGCTTTCGGACAAGGCTCGTGACGCCACCCTGATCTTGTGCTCACACAGACTCGAAGAGATCAGAACGCTAGTCGAACAGGTGATGGTTCTCGAGGAAGGGCGTCTCGTCTACTTCGGCCCGACCGAAGACTACCTCGATCAGATGACGCTGAGCACGATCGAGGTTCAAACGAAAAACGGCGCCGATGAACGAGCCCTCACCGAGATGGGGTTCCACCACGGCATCGGCGGATGGTGGACTCGGACGGCCACTCGGTCCGAAAAGCTCGCGCTGGTCGAGCAGCTCTCTCACGGTCTCGAAGGCCGAATCGCAAACCTGTTGGTTCGGGACGCCGAAGCCGTGCAGCCCGAAACCCGAGGAGGCAAAGACGATGTCGATCAAGGCGATTAGCTGGGTCTTGTTCGCGGCTGCGCTCGTCGTCGCCGTCATCGGGCTGATTCGGTTCAATCGAGCGGAGCCGCCGGAGGGTCCGAGCCCGATCGTCTGGGATAGAGAGGTGTGTGCGTACTGCAAGATGCACATCGGAGATCCGCGTTTTGCGGCTCAATTGCAGACCACCGAGGGCGACGTCTTCAATTTCGACGATCCGGGCTGCCTTTTCGAGTATATGGACGCGAACCCGCTCTCGATACACGCCCTTTATTTTCGGGACTACGATGAGAGCGGCTGGCTTTCCGAATCGGGGGTCGGGTTCTTGCCGGTCGACGATTCACCGATGGGCTATGGAATCCGAGCCGTCCCCGAGGACACCACCGGAGCCGAGGACATCGTTTGGGCAAAGGCTCGGGTGAAAGAGCGTCGCCAAGCCGCGGATGGAGGCGAATGAGACGTCAGATGCGGTCCTATTGGGCGGTGGCCCAGCTCGACCTCGCCGAGGTGCTTCGGTCGCGGTGGTTGCTGTTCTGCGTCGTCGTGTACGCGGCGCTGGCAGGCATTTTTCTGCTCGTCGGCATGCGGGAGTCCACGGTCTTCGGCTTCACGGGGACCGATCGAGTGCTCGTCTCCTACGTACACGCGCTTCTGGTTCTCTTGCCGTTGATGGCGTTGGTAGCGACGGGGCCGGTCGTCAACAGGAGCCGGGAAGATGGCACGCTCGAGCTCTTGTTCAGTCAACCGATCTCGCGTGGTGCCTTCTTCAGCGCAATCTCGAGCGTTCGCTTCCTCGTCTTGCTGGTGCCGCTCGCCGTGCTGATGGTGGCAATTGGGCTCTTCGGCCGGTTCGCCTTCGGTCAGCAGATTGCCTGGACTTTCATCGGGCACTGCCTGGTGCTTTGCTCGGTGCTGATTTGGACGTTCTGCGGGCTGGGGCTCTGGGTATCGACGACCGTCCAGAACGCCGCGCGCGCCACGATGTATTTGCTTCTGATCTGGGTGGCCGGAATCGCGCTCCTCGACTTTGCCCTCGCGGGAATGATGCTTCAATGGCGGATGGAGCCGCGCGTCGTGTTCGTCTTGGCCACGCTCAATCCCGTCCAGAGCATTCGCATGGCTCTGCTTTCGTCTGCCGACCCCGAGCTCAGCACCCTGGGTCCCGTCGGATTCTATTTGGTCAACCGAATCGGAAGCATCGGGCTCTATGCCTTGGGCGTCGGCTGGCCGACTTTGCTCGGGGCGCTGGCATGGTCGGCGGGACTTTGGAAACTACGTCGTGGTGACGTCGTGTAGAAACGAACGGCTGGAGGAGGCGAGATGTCAAACGCACTGGACGCATTCTATCGATTCCTAGACGAGCCGATTTTTCCCTGGGCGCGTGTCGTCCTGGCACTTCTCACGGTTTTCGTCGGGCTGAGCTTCACCGCGCCGATGTGGCACATCCACATGAAGGCGCCGCAATACCCGCAGGGGCTCGACCTCTACATCTACTCCTACAAGGTAGATGGCGGGAACGACGGAAACGACGTGCAGGAGATCAACACGCTCAACCACTACATCGGGATGGCGCCCATCGATCGTGCGGCCCTCACCGATCTCGACTGGATACCATTCCTTTTCGTCGGGATGATCATCCTCGCCTTGCGAACCGCGGTGATCGGGAAGGTGAGCTCGATGCTGGATCTGCTGGTGCTCACGACCTACGCGGGCGCCTTCGGGTTCGGCCGCCTCTATTACAAGCTGTACACTTTCGGCCACAATTTGGACCCCAGGGCGCCGGTGACGATCGAGCCTTTCACGCCCGTGATGTGGGGTGAAAAGCAGATCGCCAACTTCATGACCGAGGCCGGCCCGGGGTTGGGGACCTGGTACGTGACCGCTTTCGCCACGGGCCTGACGCTGCTGCTGTTCGCGCACCTGGTCATCGGACGCCGGCAATACGTGAGGCAAGCGGCCGCTTGAGGCGGCGCACGACTGGAGCGGAGGCCGTTGGCCTGACACACTGAGGCCCTCATGGACGGCCGGCTCCATACATTCGTCGTTTCCGACATGCATCTCACCGAGGCGCAGGAGATCGACCCGAGGCGCCCTCTGTGGATGGCCTACAAGCGCCGCGAATTTTTCATCGACGAGGACTTCGCGGCGTTCTTGGAGCACATCGAGAAGAAGTCCGATGGCCCCGTCGAGCTGGTCCTCAATGGAGACATATTCGACTTCGACAGTGTCACTGCGTTGCCCAGCGAGGATGAGAACATCGACTGGCTCGAGCGGGCGCGCGGGCTAGGCAGCGAAGAGTGGAAGAGCCAGTTCAAGATGAAGGTGATCATCGACGATCATCCACTTTGGTTCGAAGCGCTCGGGCGGTTCATCGCGCGAGGCCACCGGGCGGTCTTCGTCGTGGGCAACCACGACGTCGAGCTCTACTGGCCCTCGGTGCAGCGAATGGTCTGCGAGGCCCTGAATGCTCCGTTCCCCGCAAACATAGGTGAAGAGGAAGACGACGAGCCGGTCGTCTTCTGCAATTGGTTCTACTTGAGTGAGGGCGACACCTACATCAGCCACGGTCACCAGTACGATCCGAACTGCGTCGTGCGCGACCCCATCGATCCGCTGGTGGAGGTTCATGGCGCGCCCCGCGTGCGCGTTCCATTCGGAGACCTGGCCGCGCGCTACATGCTCAACGGCATGGGGTATTTCAACCCGCATCAGTCGGAGAACTACATCATGAGCGCCGTGTCCTACCTGCGGTTCTTCTTTCGCTACATGTTGCGAACGCAACCACTGCTGATTTGGACGTGGTTTTGGGGTGCCTATGCGACGCTTTGGATCTCTCTGCGCACGCACTGGCTTCACCCGATGCGCGACCCGTTGCTGGTCGACGACAAGGTTCGCTCGATCGCCCTGCGTTCACAGGCAACACCTTCGATGGTCCGAAAGCTCAACGCGTTGCACGTTCCGTCGGCTACGAACAATCCGTTCCGCATCGCGAGGGAGCTCTGGCTGGACAGAGCCTTTTTTCTCCTGGCTGCGCTGTTTCTCTCTTGGCAGGTGGTGCTTCACATCAACATCGCGTGGCCGATCAGTCCCTTCTGGGTATTCGTTCCAGCTCTCATCTTCATGCTGCCTTACGTCGCCTATGCGGCATCCGTGAGGCCAACCGTCTTTCAGACTCCGCTCCTCAACGAGCGCCTGGCCGATCTCATCTTCAAGATCACGGGCGCCCGTCGCGTCGTGTTCGGTCACACCCATGAGCCCAAGTGCGAGCAGGTCGGCCCAGTCACCCTCTACAACGGGGGTTTTTGGTCGATGGCCTTTGCCGACCCGGAATGCACGATACGGCTCGGTCAACAAACGTTCGTGTGGATTCGGCCGAGCGGGGAGGGCGCAGCGGGCCGAACTGCCGAGCTGTGCCGCTGGGAAACCGCGGAAGAGACGCCGATGCGCGCTCTTTGCGTCGAGCCCGTTCCAGCCAGTCAAATGAGACCCGGTCAGGCACTCCAAGAAACGGAACGAGGCCTCGCGTGAAGCCGCCGTTCGTCTATACGATGCGCGTGCGCTTTCGGGATACCGACATGCAGGGGCACGTCTACTTCGGAAACTACTTCGTCTTTTGTGACGAAGCGCTGAGCGCGTACATGCGTCACGTCGGAACACCGTGGCAAGACATGGTCTCGCGGGGCACCGACATGTTCTACGTGAATGCCAACTGTGACTACCTCGGCAGCGCGCGCTTCGAGGACGATCTGTACATCGAGACACGCATCTCTCGGTTTGGCACCTCGAGCTTCACGAGCGCGTTCGTGGTTCGGAATGCGGATGGCGATATCCTCGCGAAGACCAGCCTGACCAGCGTCTGTGTCGATCCGAAAACCCGCCAGAAGACCGAAGTGCCCCATTGGTTCCGCGAAGCAGTGGCTGCATACGAGACGCGAGGTGACGGTGACTGAGCGATGGCCGGTCCGGGCCGATGACGGGCATTCCTTCGAGTTGCTGGTCACGGAGCCGGAGCAGCCCCGCGCCGCGCTCCTTTTCGTTTGCGCCATGGGGGTCGAAGCCAGCTACTACCAACGATTTGCCGAGGCCTTGAGTCATCAGGGAATCCTGGTCGCCCTTTGTGATTTGCGAGGACATGGAACCAGCAGCTTACGGCCTCGTCGAGGGATCGACTTCGGATATCGGGAAATCGTCGAGCTCGACATTCCGAGCGCGTTTTCGACACTGAAGGCACGCGCAGGCGACCTGTCGCTCTACGTCGGCGGTCACAGTCTAGGCGGACAACTCGCAATGCTGCACGTCGCGGCCACACGCCCACAGATCGCGGGCATGGTCCTGGTGGCTTGCGCGGTTCCTTACTACCGGAGCTGGACGGGGAAGCAGCGCGCGCGGATTCGATTCGCGACAGTCGCGTTGCCTGTGGTCGGATTCATTCTTGGATACGTCCCCGGCGATCGGCTCGGCTTCGGCGGCACCGAGGCGAAAACGTTGATGCGGGATTGGGCGCACAATGCGAAGACGGCTCGATACGAGCTCGTCGGAAGCGCAGTGGATTATGAAGCCGCGCTCGCAGACATCGTCGTCGAGCTCATCACGGTAAACATCGAGGGCGACGAGATGGCGCCTCCAAACGCGGTCGACTTCATGTTCGAAAAAGTCCCGAGAGCGCAGGGCCTGCGCGTCGAGGCCAAGCTTTCCGAGCCAAAGCCCGGCGCCCACTTTCGTTGGGCCCGCGATCCCGATGATGTTGCACGCGCCGTCGGCGACTGGATCAAGACTCGACAAAGGTGACACGAATGTTACATCCGGAGCCTGCCGGCCGCTGGTCGGGCCCACGTCCATGGGATATCGTGCCGTCCGCCATGGCTCGCATGCTTCTTTGCCCAATCATCTTGGCCGGGTTACTCGCGACCGCCGCTTGCGGCGATGACCGCCCTCCTGGAACTGCGGGAAACGACAGCAGCTTGGTGGGGGGCCCATGCGCGGACGGGCTGGAGTGCGACGAGCTGCTTTGCCAGACGGGCGATCGGTTTCCCGGTGGCGTGTGTACCATCTCGTGCGGCAGTTCCTCCATGTGCCCGCGCGGATCGTCTTGCGCCGCCACGAGTCAGGGGTGGATTTGCCTGGTCGATTGCTCCACCAGCGAGGACTGCCGCACCGGCTGGGAGTGCGAGGACGTGGTCGAGGCGCCGCCACCCCAGTCGGGCGAAAGTCCTAGCTTGGTGAGCATTTGCATCGGTCCTGAAGAGACATCGTGACGAATCTCTTCGGTCAAAAAGCGATTCCACGCAAGGCTTGTTGCAGGATCACCGGGCTTGGCGCCGAGACTGCCTGATAAAGGGCAACCAGCGTTCCGACGAATGCCTCCCAGGAGGACAATCGGAAAGTGGACTCCGGCCAAGTGATCGATTCTGCGATGGTATCGACGTAAGTCGCGAACTGTGGGTCTCTCATTTTGGTGGTCATGGCTCTGTTCCTTTCTTTTTGACTAGGCCGCGTTCTTCCAGCGATTTGCTTCATCGAGGAAGCGCACGGCGGCATTGGTGACGGCTGGGGCGCGCAAGATGCGTTGGTGCCCGAGGCCTTCGGTGATGAGCAATTCGGCGCCCGGCCACGCATCGGCGATGCTGCGGCCGACTTCTACTGGAACCTCTTTGTCGTCCCGGTCATGGATGATCAGGACCGGTGTGCGCATCGATCGCGCGATCACGTGGGCCAGCATGCTCTCCATGGGCATCGCCAGGCGGCGCTCGACGCGTCGTTTCACGAGCGCCTGCACCTCGTCTGGAATTCCAAGCATCGCGCCGAAGGTCTGAAGGAAGAAGCGCGGATCGGCTGGAGGCGAGATGAAGACGGCGCGCTCCACGTGGAGCCCCTTGGAAAGGGCGAAGGTAGTCGCGGCCCCTCCGAGCGAGTGCGCGACGATCGCGTAGACATCGCCGAGCTCGTCGGCGACCTGCCGTATGCAATCCGCCAGCTCGGGGAGCGACAAGCGTTTCCCAGGCGACTCTCCGTGGCCGAGCGCATCGAAGGCGACGACGCGATACCCGCGCGACACCAGAGGCATGACGAAGCCGCCAAGCTGCGTGGCCCGTCCGTTCCAACCATGGACGAGCAGCACGGTGGGTCCTCTGCCCCAGCTCCATGCCCGCATGCCGGCGATCTGCAGGGCGGTCGCGTTTTGCAGAACGTCCCGCTCCCCGGTTCGTGGGGCGGTCCGGCGCGTGGTGAAGAAAAGCCGCTCGGCGACGGCTGCGGTCAAGCCCGGTGCCAGCCGGCTCCCGAGCGAGAATCCCTTCGTGATTGCGTTACGTTGCATGATCTCCGTCTTCCTTTTCCTTCCGTGCCGGGTGTCTCGTTCCATGCCGATCACACTACGGACGGGCCGTGTGAGGCCGCGTGGGACTGAGCGTTGAAAAACGAGTCCAAAAACGCGTTCCCAGGTTGAGTGATCACCTTCCCAGGTTGAGTGATCGGAAGAATAAATAAAACGATCGTTCGTGCTATTATTACCTTGCTCTACTTCCTGATTCGTCCTCATCGTCGTTCTCCCTTCTCTTCAGCGCGCCCGCTCGAGGAGCGACTCGAGGGCCTGGAAGGCATGTCGCTCTGCGTCCGGATCGTGCATCAAGCGGCCGAAGTGGTGGTAGGCCCCTGTGATCGAGGCGAGCTCGAACACGAACTGATCGACGTCTAAGTCCTTGCGGAACTCACCCTCTTCGATCGCGATCTCGGCAGCCCGCCGAAGCATGTCACGCTGGTCTCGCTGGATTTGCACCAGGTAATCGCGCGCGGGTCCAGGCTGGTCATCGAGCTCCGCGGAAACCGCGTAGAAAATGCATCCGCCGGGCAGCTGCTTTTCCCACTCGTGCATCGTGTTCTCGAAGATCGCCCGGATGCGCGCCTCGCCTCGCGGCTTCTTGAGCGCCGGTGCGACCACCGTGTCGATGTAACGCTGGCGCGCTTCCTCGAGAACCTGAATCTGGAGCTGCTCCTTCGACTTGAAGTGCGCGAAGAGCCCGCTCTTCGACATGCCGGTTACGCTTGCGAGCGAGCCAATCGTCAGCTTGTCGAACCCAACCGTGCTGGCGAGGTCCACCGCCTGGTCCAAAATCGCTTGCTTGGTGTCTTCGCCCTTGGTCATGCTTGACATAATAGAACGATCGTTCGTGCTGTCAATGGAAATTGATCCTTCCCAGAATTTCCCTAAGGAATTCAAGGAGGGGGCATCTCCGGAGATTTGGCAAAATTCGTGTGTTCCCTAAAGATGGGCGCCGGGCCTGCGTCGAATGGGCCTACGGGCCCTCGGGGCACAAAGACCAGAATCGGGAGATCAGGCGATGAGTTGGAGGAAAGTGGCGAGCGCCGCGTCGGTCGCGATCATGCTGGCGGGCACTTGCGTGCTCATGACTGCTGGAAAAGCGCAGGCTAACGATAACGACCCCGCCGCCAACAACACCCTCACCTTGAAGATCACAGGCCTGAAGGAGAAGGAGCAAGGCAAGATGGCGTGCGCTCTCTTCTGGCAGAACAAAGGTTTCCCGCGCAAGCATCGGCGCGCCCTTCGGCGAACCTGGGTCGACGTAGAAGGTGAGGACTCCATCGAGTGCGTATTCAAGCGCGCCGGCCTCGGTGAATACGCGGCCTCCGTTTTCCTCGACAGAAACCGCAATGGAAAGCTCGACACGAGCGTGATGGGCGGCGTAGAAGAGCCGTGGGGTGTATCAAACAACGTGGAGCCCAAACGGTTTGGGCCTCCCGCGTACAAGGAAGCCACCTTTCAGTACGAGGGCGGCCCCGTGACGATCGAGATCAAGCTCATCTACGAAGACTAGTCAGAGCCGGCGTTTCGGCTTTTCATCTTCGACGACGTTGCGTCAGAGAGTTTCCGTAGCGACCTGGTGTTCGTGCTGCCCCGAAGCGACTCGGTGGGCTTCGCGAGGAGCGGTGACACTGCGAGCGCGGTCGTGCATGGAGCTCAGGAAGCGAAGCGTGCCGTCGAGCATGCGCGCCGTTCGCGGCGACGCGAAGATGTCGAACGCATGTTGTGCGCCCCGTAGCTCCGCATAGACGACGTCGGCGCGCGAGGTTTCGCGAAGCCTTTCGGCGAAGAGCCGCGCATCTTCGACCGGCGCCAGCGTGTCCCGGTCGCCGTGCACGATGAGAAACGGTGGGGCGCCGGGGTGAACACGATCCATGGGCGAAGCCCGATGGAACTTCTCCGGCTCTTCGTCTAGGAACGCCTTCATGATCAACGGCTCGAGCATTTGCGTGCGGAATCGCTCGAGCATCGTCCCGAGCCGGTTCGTCAGGTCGTACACCCCGTACACCGGCACTGCGGCCTGGACGGTCGTATCGGCGTCTTCGAAGCCCGGTTGATATTCTGGATCGTTCGCCGTGAGCGCCATCATCGCCGTCAGGTGTCCGCCTGCCGAGCCTCCGGTGACCGCCACGAAGCTCGGGTCTACGCCGTAGTCGTCGGCGTGCTCGCGTATCCACGCTAGCGCGTACTTCAAGTCCATCAGATGATCGGGCCAGGTTGCGGCCGGGCTCAGCCGGTAGTTCACGTTGAAGCAAACCCAGCCGTTGGCAGCGAGATGTCCGATCAGCGGCCATCCTTGCTCCCGTTTGTCGCCGATGATCCATGCGCCACCGTGAATCTGCATGATCGCGGGGCGGCCTCGGCCCGCCTCTTTCGGCATGGCCACGTCGAGCTTCAAGGTTCGGCCTGCGATTCTGCGATACGTCACGTCCCGGATGACCTTCACGCCACGTCGCCGAAACCGAAAGGGCATCAATAGTTGCGTCACAGGAAGACGCGCAGCGTCGACTGGCTCTGGTAGCCCCGAGAGCACGTCTTGAAAGATGTCCTGCGTCCTTCGCCCGTGATGGAAGAGAATCAGCAAGCCCAGCCACGATGCCACCGTGATCCCCATTCCCACCATCCCGGGCCATCGCGACAGGGCTCCGAACGACACGAAAAGCGTGGTGGCGAGCGCCTGCCAAACGATGTGGTGAAGGGCGAGCTCAGCAGTCAACCAGGACCCGAAGAAGCTCGGGACGAACAATGCCGGAATCCTTCGGACTGGCATGAAGGCGTTCAGCGTAAAAACGGCGCCCACGAGGCTGACCGCCAGAAACAACCACGCGACGATATCCTCGCTAATCAACATGGATTCTGGCCTTCTAGCACGTTCCGCGATAAGCCGGTTGCCAATGGCTGAGCCCGCGCTCTCGTACTCGCGAATCACCGATCTTCCCGGCCGCCCGATTCAGCGGCTCCCGGGGAGGGCCTGATGCCTGTCTGGGTCTTATTGGTGTCGACGCTGTGCGCCGCGGGAGCCGCCCACGCCCAAAACGCACCCGTCTTCTATTCCTACATCGCCGATTCGGGCCGCACGGTCTATGTGAACCGATTCTCGATGGTGCCCCCCGAGAAGCGCTCGGAAGCTCGTGCGGTCGATCTCTCCGAGGTGAGCCTCAACGAGGGCCTTGCAGAGGAGCTGGCCGATGCAGTCGAAGACGAGCTTCGGCAGCTCAAGGACTCCGATCCGTGCAACGAGGCGCGCGAGGAACGCAACGCAGGCACATGGCGTCACGTCTGGCATCGCCACGGCCCATGGGTCTTGGCGAGCTTGAGCGCCCTGGTGCTCGTCTTGATGTCTCCCTGGATGGTACAACGCACTCCGCCCGGACAATGGTCGCGATTTCTCATGGTCGCGCTTCCCGCATTGGCCATGACGGCCTTGCTCGCCATTTCCGCAACCCGTGCGACGAGCTCCCTCGAGGCAGTCGACGAGCTGGCCCGGCTCTGCGATGCGAACGAAAAGGAAGCTTCTCCGCAAAAGCAGCTCGTCCGGCTCAACGAGATGCACGCTTACATGGAGCAGCTATACGAGGACCAGTACGAAAAGATCGAACGCGCGACCGAGATCAAATGAGTCAGCCCCGAAACTTCGACGATGCAACCAAGTGTCCGCTTTGCGGAGACCCGAACGCATGCGCCATCGCGGCCGGGCGGGATGCAGAGACGTGCTGGTGCATGACCGTGGTCGTCGACCCGGACGCGATCGCCCGGATCCCTGCCGAAGCGCAGGGCAAGGTGTGCATTTGTGAGCGCTGCGCTCGTGGCGCAGCCGATGGCGGATGACGGGAGTCAGCCCAGTGCTGCGGTCGGGCCGCATGGGTTGCACTTGTTTGCGAGCTCGTCGTGCTCGACCTGAATCGTCGCGTGCTCGATGGTGAACCGTTCCGCCAGAAGCCGATTGGCGGCGTCGATGATGCTCTGATGGTCCGCATCCGCCGTGATCACGAGGTGGGTCGTGGCGATGTTCCGGCCGCTGGTCAGCGCCCATACGTGGAGATCGTGTGCGTCCAACACGCCGGGCAGCTCCTTGAGGGCGGTGGCGACTTCGTCGACCGAGATCCCCTTGGGCACGCTTTGCATGAGAACGTCGAGCGTCTCCCGCACTAGCCCCCAGGCCGAGTAGAGAACGAGCGCGGCGATGACGAAAGAGGCGGCAGGGTCGGCCCACCACCACCCGAAGAAGTAGATCCCAGCGCCGGCGGCGATGGCGCCGATGCTTCCAAGAGCGTCCCCCATGACGTGCAACCAAGCCCCACGAATGTTGAGGCTCTCGTTGCGGCCTCCGCTGAGCACGATGAGATTCGCGAAGTTGATCACCAGGCCGCCGAAGGCCACTGCAAGCATCAGCCCGCCTTGAACTTCGGGTGGGGATGAAAGCCGCTCCCATGCTTCGCGCGCAATCAGGACTGACAGCGCTAGGAGCGCAGCCCCATTGGTGAGCGCCGCGAGGATTTCGGCTCGATGAAAGCCATAGGTGCGCTGTGAGGTCGCCGGGCGTTGCGCAAGCAACAAAGCGACCAGTGAGAGACCGAGCGCCGCAGCATCGGAAAACATGTGGCCCGCGTCCGCCAATAGAGCGAGCGAGTTGGCGGCAAGACCGCCGATCACCTCGGCAATCATGTACGCCGCAGTCAGCACTAGCGCGAGCGTGAGCCGCTTGCGATTGCCTGCGGCTGCGTCGGCCGGAGTGTGGTGGTGATGCTCGTGTCCCATGGCGGGGCATGGCTTACCACGATGTCGGCGATCGATCGATCGAGGCCAGTTCGCTGTAGAGGTTTGCCCCGGGCTGTAGTAAGAAATCGGCTCCGGGGTGGTAGTCATCGAAGCAATCGCAGGAGGGAACCCCATGAGTGACAAGAAGGTCGTGAAGTACGAGGGACGAGACGCCGATGTGAGCTGGGACGGCAGGCTCTGCATTCACATCGGAGAGTGCGGCCGCGCGCAAAACGAGCTTTTCGTCGGTGGCCGACAGCCGTGGTGCGAGCCCGACCGCGTGAGCGGCGACGAGGTGGCGGACGTCGTGCTTCGCTGCCCGAGCGGTGCGCTGAGTTACCGGCGCAAGGATGGAGGCGTCGAGGAGAGCCCGGATGCGGAAAACGTCGTCTCGGTGATGTACAACGGACCGCTTTACGTACGCGGTGATCTGGAGATCGATGGGGCTTCGGACGACATGCCCGGGGTGCGATTTCGGACAGCCCTCTGCCGGTGCGGCCAGTCCAAGAACAAGCCGTTTTGCGACAACAGTCACGAGGCCGCCGGGTTCCAAGACTACGGCGCCGTCGGTGAGACCGGCGATGGGTTCGACGCCGCCGGGGGGAAGCTCACGGTGGGTCGCGCACCCAACGGCCCCCTTCTTCTCAGCGGAAACTTCACCATCGCGGCCGCCAGCGGCAGAAAGGCTTGGAAAGGCAAGAAGGCGGCGCTTTGTCGCTGCGGCCATTCGAGCAACAAGCCTTTCTGTGACGGCTCGCACAAGGAAGCAGGATTTCGAGCCGAGTGAGTCGGTTCGGCGCTGGAGGAGGCGAGAGTGAGCTTCTCGACGATGATGGATCGACCGCTGTTGATCTCGAGCTTGTTCGAGCACGGGCGGCGCTTGTATGCCGACAGTCGCGTGATCACCGTCGGCGAGAGCGGTGATCGAATTAGCAGCTACGCGGAGGTGGCCGACCGCACCGAACGGCTTGCCAAAGCATTGATGAAGCTCGGTGTCGCTCGTGAAGACCGAGTGGGCACCTTCTGTTGGAACACCCAGGAGCATCTGGAAGCCTACTTCGCCATCTCTTCGATGGGCGCCGTGATGCACACGCTCAACATTCGGCTCTTCCCCGAGCAGCTAGCGTTCGTGATCAACCACGCGCAAGACAAGGTCATCATCGTCGACGACACGCTCGTTCCGGTGCTCGGCCAGGTGGCCGAGGACATGAAGACGGTCGAGCACATCATCGTCGTTGGAAGCGGTGACGACGCCCCGTTGCGGAAAGCACCGCGCGCCTCGTTCCACAGGTATGAAGCGCTGTTGTCAGCGGAGTCTCCAGGCATCGAGTGGCCCGACCTCGATGAGCGTGCGCCGGCTTCCATGGCCTACACCAGCGGCACGACCGGAGACCCCAAAGGCGTGGTGTACAGCCACCGTTCCACCGTGCTTCACTCCTACGGCATCACTTCTGGCGCGGTCACCGGGCTCAGCGAGCACGATACGGTGCTGACGATCGTGCCGATGTTTCATGCGAACTGCTGGGGCCTTCCGTATGCAGGCTGGTGGGTCGGCACTGATTTCTTGCAGCCGGGGCGATTTCTGCAGCCGAAGCCACTCGTTTCGATGATCGAGCGCCACCGGCCCACGTTCGCGGGCGCGGTGCCCAGCATTTGGACGGCGGTGCTGAACTACGGCGAGGACGAGGACATCGACCTCTCTTCGTTTCGACTGGTCATCTGTGGCGGCTCTGCAGTGCCGGAGTCGCTCATGCGCGCGTTCGAAGAGCGCTACGGCGTGAAGATTCTGCAGCTTTGGGGGATGACCGAGACGAGCCCGCTCGGAACGGTTGCGTCGGTCCCCCCTGGGGTAGAGGGAGAAGAGGCGTGGCGCTATCGCGTCCGAACCGGCCGGCCCGTGGCGGGCATCGACCTGCGCATCGTCGACGACCGAGGCGCCACGCTGCCCTGGGACGGAAAGTCCGTCGGCGAGATCGAGGTGCGCGGCCCGTGGGTCACCGGCAGCTACTATGGCGTGGATGCGTCGGAGAAGTTCCACGATGGCTGGTTGCGGACGGGAGACGTCGGCTTCGTCGATCCTCGAGGCTACGTACAGATCACGGATCGATCGAAGGACGTGATCAAGTCGGGCGGAGAATGGATTTCATCGGTCGAGCTCGAGAATGCGATCATCGCGCACCCCGAGGTCGCCGAGGCAGCCGTGGTGGGCGTTCCCGATGAAAAGTGGGACGAGCGGCCGCTTGCGTGTGTGGTGCGGAAGCAAGGAAGCACCGTCAGCCCTGAAGACTTGCGCGCTTACCTCGAAGACAAGGTCGCCAAGTGGTGGCTTCCCGAGCGCTGGTCCTTCATCGACGAAATCCCAAAGACCAGCGTAGGCAAGTTCGACAAGAAGGCGCTACGCAGCCTCTACGCCGGGGACACGCTGCCCATCCAAAAAACGACTGATTCCGAGTAGTTTCGACCCTAAACACGTAGATCCGAGCCTGAGGGTCGCGTTCGCCCACCGCACCACGCGCAGCGTGATCCTCAGCAGCAATCGAGACGCTCGCGCGTCTGCTCGGTGGCTTTTCGCAGTAAGTGGATGCTGTCGATGACTCGGTCGCGCTCGGCCGCGGGAATGCCAGCGAGGATTGTCGCGACGCTTCTCTCGGTGAGCTGCAAAAGGCGCTTGGCCTCCTTCCTGCCCTCCGGCGTGAGTGAGATTAAAACACGACGGCCGTCAGCCTGCCCCTTGTCGCGCGTGACCCAGCCCCGTGCTTCGAGCCCATCGACCAGGCGCGTCATTGCACCCTTGGTGACCCTCGTGTGTGCGGCCAAGCCGCTCACGTCCCACTCTCCCGCGAGCAGTGTCTGCAGCAATACACACTGAGCAGCGCTCACCGTGCCACAGCAGATCTGTTCGCGCTCGAACGACGAAAACAGGCGACAGAAGGCGATGATGTCTTCGACGACGGGGCTCATGGTTTGCGCGCCGTGATCGAATAGCTGAAAATCGTTGCGGCTAGCTCGTCGATCTGTTCCATTCCAATCGCGTCGAGCGCAGCTTTCCACATCGGGTCTTGCAGGCTCGGAGTAAGAAGGGGGCCCGCGGGCTTGCGCGTGAAGTGAATGTCTTCGAAGCCGGCTGCGCTCATGAAACCCAGGTATTCTGCTTCGGTCGACGCACCGCCCACGCAGGCGATCCAGCTCTCGGCCAGCTTTGAAACCTCGGTCGGCAACGGCTTGCTCAGCACGATGTCGCTGACGGCCAGCCGTCCGCGCGGCTTGAGCACGCGGTACGCCTCTTGAAACACGCGCTGTTTGTCGGGACTCAGATTGATCACGCAATTGGAGATGACGACGTCGACGCTTTCAGATGCCACGGGCAGCTCTTCGATCAGTCCTTCTCGGAACTCGACCGTTCGCGCATAGCCGGCGTTCACCGCGTTGATGCGTGCGCGCTCGAGCATCTCAGGAGTCATGTCGACGCCGATGAATCGGCCCTGAGGCCCGAGCTTCTCCGCGCAGAGCAGGGCATCGAATCCCGCACCCGAACCCAAGTCGACCACCGTTTCACCCGGCGCGAGGCTGGCCAGAGCGCTGGGGTTTCCGCATCCGAGACCGAGGTTCGCATCCGCCGCGACCCCCGTCGTGTCTTGCTCGGAGTAACCGAGTAGGGTGGCAGTCTTGGCATGAGGACGTTCTTCCGAGGGCGCCCCACAACAGCCACCGCCCCGCTGCGCCACCTGGGCGTATCCCGACTTCACCAGCTCGCGTGTTCGATGCTTGTCCATAGGACCTCCATTGGTTGCATGATGCAACTAATTAGTTGAGTGTGTCAACTAGAAATGGAAGCCTGCGGAGTGGCTTTTCGCGGTGTGCGTTGCACTTATTCGGAATGACTTCGTTTTTGGGGGGCTAGGGTGTCCCCGAGGAAATCTAGGAGGGTGGTGGTGAACTGCGGTTCTTGCTCGCGATGCGGCCAGTGGCCGGCTTCGGGGATGACGAGCAAGTCTGCGCCGTCCTCGAACAGCGTCTTGGATTTTTCATAGGGGCCCAAGCGGCCGCCGAAGTCTTTGCCTCCGGCGACCATCAAGCCGCGCGTCTGCAACGACCCGGTCAAACGACGATCGGGCTTTTCGAACATGGCGCGATAGTAATCGATCGCGGCGCTCAGCACTCGAGGGTCCGCGAATGCTTCTTTTGCTTTCGCGAGCGCCTCGTCACGCTCGGGGCCGCTCCATCCAGGTGCCCACCGTCGATAGAGGGTCTCGATGTAGGCGAAGTCGTTGCGCCGAGTCGCAGCCTCCGCCCAAGGAAGCTGAAAGTAGATGAAGTGGCGCGCCATGATGAAAAGCGCAAGTGTTTGAAGCGCGTTCTTCGGCTTCAACGTTCTAGGATGTGGAATCGCGATGGGCACGATCGCGTCGACTCGGCCGGGCGCCAGCGCGGCGGCGCCATATACCAACGTCGCCCCCCAGTCGTGCCCCACCAATACGGCCGACTCCAAGCGAAGCGCGTCCAGCAGCCCGACGGCGTCCTCGGCGAGCGTCAACGCATCGTAGGGCCGGCCCGCAACTAAAGTATCCGGGTGATATCCACGCAAATACGGCAAGATCGTTCGGTACCCGGCGTCGTTGAGCGAACGAGCGATGCCTGCGAATGAGTGCGGGGTGTCGGGAAACCCATGAAAGAGGATCACCGGCGGTCCGTGGCCGGACTCGTGGCACCGCCACGTTTGCTCTCCAAGCGTGACATTCCGGAATTCGAGCTCGATGGGCATGGCAGACTGTGCGGTCATAGCCTCACAAGCACCGTTTCTACAAGGAGGATTTGACGTCGATCATCCAAGCGCGTACGAACGACACGAGTTGGAAGCCGCGATGCCGCCAGAGCCCGATTCAAACGGTGAACGCTCCGCCATCCTCGCTGCCCACGATGTGACCAAAGTCTACCGAATGGGAGACGTCGACGTGCATGCTTTGCGAGGAGTGACCGTGCCTCTCTACGAAGGGGAGCTGATGGTTCTTCTCGGGCCCTCGGGAAGCGGAAAGTCGACTCTGCTCAACATTCTCGGGGCGCTCGACGTACCCACGACGGGGCAAGTGATCTACCGCGGCCAAGACATCGCCACCGCGGACGAGCGGGAGCTCACGCTCTTTCGCCGTGCGCACGTCGGTTTCGTCTTCCAGTTCTACAATCTCGTCCCCAGCTTGACCGCTCGCGAAAACGTCGCGCTGGTCACCGAGATTTCCGACAATCCGCTGGATCCCGGCGAGGCCCTCGAGCTCGTCGGTCTCACGGCACGCATGCACCATTTTCCGGCCCAGCTTTCGGGTGGAGAGCAGCAACGCGTCGCCATCGCTCGCGCCGTGGCCAAGCAGCCCGAGATCCTGCTTTGTGACGAGCCCACGGGCGCTCTCGATTTCAAGACTGGCATACGCGTCCTCGAAGTGATCGACGAGGTCAATCGCTCGCTCGGAACGACCACCGCCGTCATCACACACCATGCGCCGATAGCACGCATGGCCGACCGCGTGGTGTCCCTCACGGACGGCACCGTGGCAGGCGACGAGACCAACGAAACGAAGATATCGCCCTCCGAGCTGACATGGTGAAGGTTCTCGATCGCAAGTTGCTCCGCGACTTGCTCCACCTCAAGGGCCAAGCTCTCACCATTGCGCTCGTCGTGGCCGTGGGCATCGCGAATTACATCACGTTGCGTAGCGCCTGGCGTGCGCTCGAAGCGTCGCGGACGGCCTACTACGAGCACTACCGCTTTGCAGACGTGTTTGCGCGTCTGAAGAGGGCTCCCGACTCGGTGGCAGAGCGCATTCAAGAGATCCGAGGGGTGGCCTCGGTCTATCCGCGGGTCGTCGAGGAAGTGCTCCTGCCGATGGAAGACATGCTCACGCCGGCCCACGGCCAGATCATCTCCTTGCCGGCTCACGGACGACCGCCTCTGAACGACGTCTACGTGAAGGCAGGGCGGTTTCCCGAGCCCGGGCGCGGCAACGAGGTGCTCGTTTACGAACCGTTTGCGAAAGAGCACGGTCTGACGCCGGGCTCCACGATATCTGCCGTCCTCAACGGCAAGCTGCACGACCTCATCGTGGTGGGGCTCGCTCTCTCTCCAGAGTACGTCTTTGCCGTCGAGCCAGGCGGCATCACGTCGGACGACGAGCGCTTTGCTCCGATGTGGATGTCCCGGAGCGCCGTCGCCGCCGCGTTTCAGATGGAAGGCGCTTTCAACGACGTCGTGTTGCGATTGGAGCCAGGCGCCGACGAAAGGGCCGTCTTGATCGCGTCGGACCGAATCCTCGAGCCATACGGGGGCCTGGGCGCATACGGACGAGATCTACAGACGTCGAGCGCGATCTTGGAAGGAGAGCTCGCTCAAATCGAAGCGCTGGTGCTCTTTTTGCCGGGCGTGTTCCTGGCGGTTGCGGCCTTTTTGCTGAACGTCGTTTTCTCGAGACTGGTGACGCTACAGCGCGGCGAGATTGCCGTGATCAAGGCGGTCGGCTACCGAAGCTCCACCGTCGCGTTCCACTACGTGAAGATGGTGTCCATCATCGTCGTGTTGGGCTCGGTGTTAGGCGTAGGTCTAGGCGCCTGGCTGGCGGATGCCATGCTGGATCTCTACGCGAAATTTTTCCGGCTTCCCATGACGCGCAGCCGAATCGACCTTCCCGTGGCGATCAATGCCATCCTCGCGAGCTTCGCAGCGGCCGTCGCAGGCATTGGGTTCGCGATCCGCGCTGCCGTGACCCTCCCTCCCGCGGAAGCCATGCGGCCGCCCGCTCCGGCCCGGTATTACGCTTCGCCTGTGGAACGCATACCGATCCTGCGACGCATTCGCCAAACGACCATGATGGTGTTCCGCGAAATCTGGAGGCGGCCCCTGCGGACCGTGCTGTCTGCTGCTGGCATCGCCTTCGCTTTGGCGATCATCATCTTGGGCCGGTTCGGCAAAGACGCGCACGGGCCGATCATCGATCTGCAGTTCGGCCGTCAGCAGCGGGAGGACATCAGCGTGAACTTCGCGGAAGAAGTCGATGAACGCTCGCTCGGATATCTCTCGCATCTGCCCGGCGTGGACCAAGTCGACGGCTACCGCGCCACACCCGTGCGATTCCGGTCGGGGCCTCGTTGGCGCGACAGTGTCATCATCGGGCTGCCCCCAGACAGCGATTTGCGCCGACTGTTCAATCGCCAGTTTCGACCGGTGCAGATCCCGCGCGACGGCGTCCTGATCACCAACGTGCTGGCCGACATTCTCGGCGCCGAGCCCGGAGACATGATCGAAATCGAGCTGAAGGAAGGGGACCGTGGCACCCGGGAGGTGCCGATCAGCGGCACGATCGACGAAGCCTTCGGCATTCAGGGCTACATGCAGAAGAACAGCTTGCATGAGCTCTTGCGAGAAAAGCCCACCATCACGACGGCGCTTCTCCGTGTGGACCCCGAGTGGGAGACCGAGCTGCACGCCCGCCTCACCGACATCCCGACCGTCCAAAGCATCCACCGCAAACGGACTCTGCTCGAAAGGTTCGAGGAGCAGACGGCCCAGACCATGCAGGTGATCACGCTGATTCTGACCCTTTTTGCGACCGCAATCGCGGTAGCCGTGGTGTACAACAACGCGCGCGTGAGTCTCTCGGTGCGCAGCCGCGACCTTGCGACCCTGCGTGTGCTCGGTTTCACCCGAACCGAGATCTCGGCAATTCTGCTCGGCGAGCAGGCGGTGCAGGTTTTTTTGGGGATTCCGTTCGGCTTGGTGCTCGGGACCCTTGGAGCCAAGGCCCTGATCGCGCTCCAGGCGGACCCGGAGCAGTTTCGGATGCCCATGTTGATCTCGTCTCAAACCTACGCGTTTGCCGTCGTGGTAATCTTGGCCGCCGCCGCACTGAGCGCCCTCCTGGTTCGGCGAAAGCTCGACACCCTCGATCTCATTGGCGTACTCAAGACGCGGGAGTAAACGGTCACCACCAACTCATGCGGAGCTCGTTTTGAAGAAGTGGATACGAAGAGGCTTGATCGCGTTGGCCGTCGTGGCCGTCGTGGCACTGATCGTCGTCGCCTGGCTGCCCGACCCCGTGGTGGTCGAGGTTGCCGCGGTGACGCGTGGACCGCTGGTGGTGACGGTCAACGAGGATGGCCGGACCCGGGTCAAAGATCGCTACATCGTGTCCGCGCCCGTGACCGGCAATCTCGGCAGAATCGAGCTCGAGGCGGGCGATGCCATCGAGGAAGGGCAAGTGCTGGCACGACTCGTGCCGTTGCCGCCCCCCTTGCTCGACTTACGAAGCCGCGCCCAGGCACAGGCGCGCGTCGACGCGGCGGCGGCCGCCCTGCGTCAAGCCCAAGCGGCC
>DATIUW010000141.1:0-7319 GCA_035466435.1 Polyangiales bacterium
ACCAGCGCGCCGACATGATCGTGGAGATTGTCGGCCCTGACCTCCGTGGGCTCCGACACATCCCGAGAAAACACGAGCCCAATTTCGACCTCGTAGTCGAGGAACTCGACGTGGGCAGGTTTCACGATGTCTGTATCTGCAGGCGCGAGACACGATGAAGCCTTGCGAAAGAAGATGTTGAAGGGGCTAGCGTCGGGGTCGAGTCCCGATTCGAGCATGTGAGTCCGGTAGTTGATCGCTTGGCAAAGGAACTGCCGGTCCTCCGTGATGGGGCAGAGGACCTCGACGTCGGAGAGCTGCGGTCCGCTATCGGTCAACCCGTGACCTGAGCCAATGCGCTCGACCCCGTGCAGCATGAAGTCTCGCGTGGTCGCAAACTCACCTTCGATGGGCTTGAGCATCCCCCCCTCGACGACACCCCAGCGCGTCTCGTCTGCATGGCGATATCGGATCACGTTCGTAGCCATCAGCTGCCTTTCCGGCGGCTCTTCCCGCCGAGTAGCTCGTCCCACTTCATTCCGAAGAAGGGCACTCGTCCAGCCGTCATCTCGGTGAGCTTCGCGCTCATGGCGCCGTGAGCTCTCGCGGCGAGGGACTCGAATGTTTCGCCCTCTACCGGATGGATCGGTTCGAGCACGGCAGCGCGCATCTTGGCCGGCAGCGGGAAGTAGGGCAGAAGCCCGGCAACACCGATGGTGAAACCGTAGGGAACCGAGATGCTGATCGGAATCGTCTTCGACCGAAGGAGCTGGGGAAGCCGCAAGAGCTTCGCGAGCCGCTGGCCATCGGAGACGACGAACAAGGTTTCGCCGGCACCCGAAACCACGATGGGAACGATCGGCACCTTCGCCTCGAGGGCGACTTTCGCGAAGCCTTTGCGGCCACCGAAAACCACTTCATTCCGATGAAAGAAGCTCTTCATCGCGTCGAGGTCGCCGCCGGGCATGACCAACACGTAGTGGCCTTCTGAAAGCCCAGCCAACGCGGACTCCCAGCTTGCGACACGAACGCCGGCGGGCTCCAACAAGGGACCCAGACCGAACGTCCAGGCCATTTGGTGTGCGAGGATGGTGAACTGTACATCGTCCCGAGGGGCGAGGCGTGGGGCGAGTGAGGCAATAATGAACGCATTGAGGTCGACGACCCCGCCAAAGCCGTGGTTGGCGACGAGAAGAGCGGGCGGCTCGGGAAGGCTGTCGGGTCCTTCGTACTCGAGGCGAGTGTAGCGCGCGATGGCATTGCCGAGGCCGATGAAGAAGCCCTGGACTAGCTCACGTCGTGCTGTGTCGTTCGTCATCTGAGCGCACCAGTGCCCTAGATGGATGAGGGCGGTTGCAGCGGATTGGGTGGCAATTCGATTGTCGGAAGAGGACGGGACACGACCTCCTCGGCTTCCTCGGGATCGAGGCCGAGAAGGCGTAGAAGAACCGCAGCGGTTCGCTCTGGGATGCTCTTTCTTTCGGCGCCGACGATCTCGGCGAAGCCTCGATCGCCAGTGCCCTCTTTGGGGGACGCGGTGCATGCGTCAACCGCACTCAAGACCACTCCACGAACCGCGACGATCGTCATCGGGAAGTCCTGCGCTTGGAAGCGACCGGAGGCCACGCCGGTTTGCAGATCGCGAATCACCCGAGGCGCGAGGCCTCGGTCGAGCACGGGGGACCAATACCCGACGCGAACGAGGAAGCGCCCCCAAAGAGGCTCCTCCGATGCGCGTCGGAGTGTGTAACGAACCGAGGCGGAGATGACTTCCGCGGGGTCGTCCACCTGCTCGGAGATTTGGTCGAGCGCTGCGCCGAAGCTTTCGAAGAGCTCGTCCACCAGCGCTTCGTGGATCGCCTCCTTCGAATCGAAGTAGTTGTAGAAGGTGCCAAACCCGAGATCCGCGGCCTCCGTGATCTCGTGGATCGCAACGGCCTCGAACCCCCGCTCGGCCATCAATCGAAACGCCGCACGGAGAAGCCGGGTCCGCGTTCGGCGCCGTCGACGAGCGCCCCTTGGTTCTGGCTGAGAGCCAGAGGACGGCCCGGCCGGTGGGACCGTCGAAATCATCGTGTTCTTCTCCGCCACGCGAAAAGGGGTAGCATGGGAAGAGATAGTTGACAAGTTCATCAGAAATGATAAAAGCATCACTTATTGGCCCGGTGCCTTCTGGAGGCTGGACTTGGACGGATCAAACAGAGAGACGGAAGTACTCGTGGTCGGTTTCGGGCCGGTGGGCGCGACCATCGCCAACCTTCTCGGTCGTTATGGCGTCCGGACGCTCGCGATCGACGCCGTCACCGAAATCTTCCCACAGCCTCGCGCCATCGCGCTCGACAACGAGGCCCTGCGGATTCTTCAAGCGGCCGGGCTCCCGGAGGGGGCCTTCGAGACCATCGCAATCCCGGAGGTTCGGTATCGCTCCCCGTACGTCGGCCAGCTCGCACGCCTGGAAACCGGGGGCTGCTTGGACGGGCACCCGAAGCTCGTCACTTTCTATCAGCCCGAGCTCGAGTCGGAGCTTCGTTCGCGCGTTCGCGAGCATCCAAGCGTGACGGTCGAGCTCGGGGTCGAGCTGGTCGACTTCGTCGAAGAGGCCAACGGCGTCCGTGCGCGCCTTCGACACCGCGATGGCGCGGAGCACAAAGTCCTCGCGAAGTATCTCATCGGCGCCGACGGCGCGAAATCGCAGGTTCGCAAAGCACTTGGCGTGGGATTCGATGGGCGAAGCTACGCCGAAGACTGGCTGATCGTCGACGCCAAGCTCGACTCGTCATCGCTCGACCACATCGAGTTCCTGTGCGACCCACGTCGCCCGGCGCCCCATATGCCCGCGCCAGGAGGGCGCGAGAGGTGGGAGTTCATGCTCCATCCCGGCGAGAGCGCGGAGGAGATGGAACGCCCGGAGAAGGTGCGCGAGCTTCTCTCGCCTTGGGGCAGCCCGGATGACATGGATGTCGAGCGCACCGCCGTCTACCGCTTTCACGCCCGCACGGTGGAGCGCTTTCAAAAAGGCCGGGCGTTCTTGGCGGGCGACGCCGCGCACATCACACCTCCGTTCGCGGGACAGGGGCTCGTTGCGGGGCTCCGCGATGCCATGAACCTCTGCTGGAAGCTTACCTGGGTACTCCGCGGGCGCGCCGCGCCCGGCATTCTCGGAAGCTATGACCAAGAGCGGCGACCTCATGCCAAAGCCATGATCGCGCTGGCCAGATTGCTGGGCCGCATCATCATGCCCACCAGCCGTGCACAAGCGCTCGCGACCGGAGTCCTCATGCGCGGGTTGCGATTGATTCCACCGGCACGCTCTTACCTCGAAGAGCTGAAGATCAAACCGCAGAATGAATTCGATCGGGGCCTCTTTGTCGAGCGTCCGCGACGTCGTCTGCTCCGCCGGCCCGCTCAACCGAAGACACAGCTAACTCGAGGCGCCATGTTTCCTCAGGCATGGATCCAGCGGGGAAGCGATGGCTGTTGGAGCGACGACGCGCTTGGCGACGGCCTTGCGTTGGTTGGGTTCGGCCTCGATCCCGAGGAGCATTTGGGCCATGCCGCGGCGGCCTTCCGTGCTGCGGGGGGAACCAGCATCCAGCTTTGCCATCGTGGTCAGCGAATCCACAGGGGCGACGCTGACAACGTGTGGGAGGACATGAGCGGCGCGTTCATACCCGGCATCGCGCCCGTCGGTTGGGCGGCGGTCGTTCGTCCGGACCGGACCATCCTCCACGATGGGCCCGTCAGCGAAGCAGCACGTCTCGTCCGCGAAACACTAGCTCTCCTTAGGGCCGGATACGCGCACCCCGACCGTTCGAAGGAGGTGGGCGCTCGCGCGACGGCTTCGCAAGCGTCTGCAGCACCGGAGGCACACCGATGATCTCTTTGACCACACCGCAGCCGAGCCGATGTCCCGACCCAACGGCAAAGGCAATCGAGCTCGCACACCTGTCGTTCGAGCGCCCCACCCTCGAGGAGGCAGAGCGCTTCCTCACCGACTTCGGGCTGCACGTGACCCATCGCTCCGCCGATACGCTCTGGTTTCGCAACGCGAGCCGGTCCCCGTTCTGCCACGTCGTGAAAAAGGCAAACAAGGCGCGGTTCGCGGGTCTTGCGTTTAGAGTCGCAACTCGACAAGCGCTCGAGGCGCTGAGCGACCTTCCGGGCGCCTCCGCGATCGAGCCCATGGAGTCGCCTGGGGGAGGGGAGCGGGTACGACTGATCGATCCCGCGGGATTCCTAGTCGACGCGGTGCACGGGCAAGTCGAGGTCGAGCCATTGCCGCATCGCGAACCCCTCTGCGTAAACACCCCCGATACGCATGCGCGTGTCAACGACACCCAGCGCCCCCCGGTGGCCGCCCCAGAGACGACGAAGCTCGGGCACGTCGTGCTCGAAGTGCCGCGATTTCAGGACACTTGCGCTTGGTACACGGAGCACTTCGGATTGATTCCGAGCGATGTGCAGGTGCTCCCCGATGGTTCGCCGGCGGTGGTGTTCATGCGCCTCGATCGAGGCGCCACGCCCGCCGACCATCATACGCTTGCGATCGTACAGGGCTTTGCCCCGCGCTTCGCGCATTGCGCATACGAAGTCGTCGATGCCGACGCGGTCGCCATGGGAGAGCGATGGATGCGAGAGCGGGGCTGGCGCCACGCCTGGGGGATTGGGCGTCACATCCTCGGAAGCCAGGTGTTCGACTACTGGAGCGACCCCTACGGCGACAAGCACGAGCACTACAGCGACGGCGACGTCTTCACCGCGGATCATCCGATGGGCGTGCACGCCGTGAGTCGCGCCGCGATGTCCCAATGGGGACCCACCATGCCCAAGAGCTTCATCCGCCCTGAGCTCTCGGCTGAGAATCTCAAGGCGCTCGCTCGGGCCTTCGGACCCAACTCCGACGTTTCGCCAAGAACCCTCTTCCGCCTCTTGAAGGCCATGGGATAGTGTCCAGTGGAGCTTGGCGTGCGGATGGAGGCGGTGATTGCCGCCTGGGTCAGAGTGCTCTGGCCTGCGCCCTAGCCCTTCGAGTCTTCAAGCTGCTCTGCCAGGGCGATGAGCACGGGCAGCATGAGGCGGTCCTTGGCTCGCCCGGTCCTTGTCTTGAGCTCGATCAAGGTTGGCAAGTCCACCACGAGGAATTCGACGCCCTCATCCTTGATCGACTCGGTATGGGAAACCAGCTCTTCAAAGCCGCGGCCGTCGATCAGCGTTCCAAGGCAATCGAGCGGCCCGAGACGCGTCGACAAGAGCATGTGTCCCTCGCCGAGCAGGGCGGATTCTTGCGGAGGAAACCGACGGTTCGCAAGCTCGCGAACGTGGGCACCAAGCTCGTCCAGTAGAGCCCTGAGCCGCGCTACGTTTTCCGGGCTTCTGCGATGAACGATGTCGAGGTCCTCGGTCGTGATCGGTGCGCCGTGAAGCACTGCTGCGGCACCGCCCACTACGATGAACTCAACCCCAGCACCGGAGAGCTGCTTGAGGAGCTCCCCAACGTCAGCGAGCCTTTGACTTGGCATCTCTCAAGGCCTCGAGCGAAGCCGCAGAGCGCATGGAAGCCCGTAGTCGCTCGAGCGGCGAAAGCGATAGCGCCCAATCAATGAGTGTGCGGTCAATCTCGCGCGCAGCCTGTCGAACGAGCTGCTCGACGTCAGGCGCTTCTTCTGGCTCGTCGGACACCATCAGAAGCTACACCGCTTGCGCCTCGCAAGCCAACGGGTCGGACCGCGGCCGGCTCCAAAGGACACCGGCTTGACCATGGTTGCGGAGGCCGGATTTGCTTGGCGTTGAAATATGGCAAACCGAAGCGAGCGCCCGATGGCCGACTCACGGATATCTGGACAACAGCGGGTCGACCGGCCCGATGGCCGACTCACGGATATCTGGACAACCGGCTCGCCGGTTTGAGGGGTGCGACTTCCGGATATCTGGACAGTGGTGATCCGGCCGGCTGGCATGGTGACTCCCGGAGATCTGGACAACCGCCGCTCATCCGGCTGAACGGGCTTGCGGAGCTCGGCTCCCCTTCCGCACCCCGCCGATGGATGGCTGCACGAGATGCGGCCATTGAACTGAATTCCTTCATGAGCGCTGCTAATTCATATCAGATACTGAACATTTGTCAAGCTATGTGGTCGAAGGAGACCGCTTCGCGGTTCTCGTGCTGGAGGCAAATCCCCATGACTACTAGGCGCGGAAAGAAGGGGGTCTCGTGATCGTCAACGGCACCGGCGTCGTGAAGGACTCGAAGGTGCTCGAAGGGGTCTACCCCGGCCAGGCGATCCGCAACCCCGTCGTGCAATAGAGGGAGGCATAGACCGCTAACCAGCGCTCGTTCGGCTCAGCCGCTACCGGTGTGTTCCAGCGGATAGTCCTGGATGAGGATCTCGGGCGGCACGCCGTACTCCTCGTGAATCTTTCGAATCATCGACAGTGTCATCCGGCGCTTTCGGCTGAGGATTTCGCTGGCGCGCGGACGGCTGCCGAGGGTTCTCGCCAGATCCGCAAGGGGTAGACCCAACTGCTCCAAGCGAAACTTGAGCGCTTCGACTGGGTCCGGGGGAATGTCTTGAACCAGCGCGGACTCGTACGCATCGACCAGCGTCGCCAGGACTTCCAACCGCGCCGCTTCCGTCTTGGTGAGCTTTTTGCTCGTCTCCTTTTCCATGAGGCGTTCAATCTCACGCGTGGCAGCGTCGCAATCCCTCTTGTTTCGAATGGGCTGAATCTGTTTCATTTTGCTCGTCCTACGGTGGCAGCATCGATTCGGTCGTATTGTTTGTGGGTCCCAATGAACTTGATGAATGCGATTTGGCGTCGATAGCTCATGTGCACGACGAGCCGATAGTTGTTCCCGCCGATGTTGAAGATCACGCGGTCGTCTCCGACGAAATCGGCCGACCGATAGTGGCGGCGCACGTCTGATGGTCTACGAAAGCTCCCTCGTTTCATTTCCTGCAGCCACGAACGCAGCGGCTGCTCAGCCTTTGGGTGCTTCTCCCAGAATGCGCGAAGCGTCCGCTGGGCGATCACCCTCACTCAACAAGTGTGTTCCCAAGATGGGAACATGTCAAGAGCATGCGAAAAGGCGCGACGTCCTTCGGGTTATGCACCCGCAAGGTCGCGTTGCTACCGCGTGCGCAAGATCGAAAACCCAATGTTTTTCGCGATCGATACATCGCTAGAGAGACGGTTTTCGATCGGCTGTGGCACCGTCATGGCACCCCCAGGGCACCGAGCAAAAAAGAAAGGCACCTAGCCAATTCGCTAAGTGCCTGACCTCCTTAGTTGCGGGGGCCGGATACGCACAGCGTTGTCCGGTGGAGTTTGGGGTGCCGATG